>NZ_AUMD01000001.1 GCF_000430505.1 Eisenibacter elegans DSM 3317
TGTTGTTTTGTTTGCTTGATGTTGTCAATAAAGGAAGTTAAACGGTGTTAATGGCAAGGGTGAACACCTCTTATCCATTCCGAACAGAGTCGTTAAGCCCCTTAGCGCCGATGGTACTGCGGTCAAACGTGGAAGAGTAGGTCGATGCCGGATAACTATTATCACAAAAGCCTCTTAGAGTCAAATCTGAGAGGCTTTTTTGTGTTCAACTCCCAAGAGAAACCGGAAGGGGGGCTTGCCAAACTATTTGCGATGTTTTCTTGTTTTGGTTTTATGCTATTTTGACTTTATGTATTGTGTATATATGATTCAGGGACATCCGTGTGTGAATGATGCTAGTACAGGGGGTGATATCGGACTCCAAAGGGCAGACTCCAAGAAAATCAGCACTCTGTATCAAGGCTACCCCATTAATCGACTTTGTAGAGGCTGATGTTTATAGCCAAATGATGTACAAGACATACGCCCCCGTAAGGGTCTTACACTCAATGAAAACCCTAATGTGCTATGAATACTTCATCCCTTTAGGATATTAGGTACACGCACCGCTATTTAAAATCACTTGATAATAGTAATTTTTTTCGTTAATAAAAATATGAAAAATTAAGTATTACATCAATATAATAGTATGTTTCAAGCCTTGACTTATGGGTATCTCACTGCGGTGCTGTATTTTTTTAATACATTCAATGTCCAACAACATGTTCGAGATGTGATGACTACTAAGTTGCCAATTGTGGACACAACAAATTATTTAGCCCTCTCACAGGAACTCCTCTATGATGCCCGTACTTTCGAAGACTGTAGGGAGCATCTCATACAGTTGAAGAACGCATCGCCTGAGCAGCTTAAAACCCAATTAGCTGATGATGCCAAACGAAAGGCTTTTTGGATTAATCTATACAATGCGCATGTACAACTATCTTTGCAAATAGATAGCACACAATATCAACATAAATCACGTTATTTTGGTATCAAGCAAGTTGCAGTAGCAGGCTATGCCCTAAGCCTCGATGATATAGAACATGGGGTGTTGCGATGCTCCAAAGTAAAGCTGAGCTTAGGGTATCTGAGCAAATGGTTTCCATCCAAATTTGAGAGGGAGTTTAAGGTAGAAAAATTGGATTGGCGGATTCATTTTGCGCTCAACTGCGGGGCGAAGAGTTGCCCTCCGATTGCTTTTTACAAGGCAGAAATCATCGACAAGCAACTTGATTGGGCAACGGCTTCTTATCTCAAACAGGAATGTGTTTATGACACCAATACGAATACGGTCTGGATTCCGAAGCTATTTTTGTGGTTTCAGGCAGATTTTGGTGGTAGAGCCGGTATCCGGCAGATTTTGATGGATGAGCAAGTTATTCCCGAGGGCAAACGGCCTAAACTTCGATTCAAGGAGTATGATTTTTCTTTGGAGTTGGACAACTTTGCCGATAGCCAATAAGATACACAATGGAAATAATGCCCAAACAGAATTGCTTGGGGAAATGTGTGCTGAAAATCTTTGGGCATCAAGAAAATCAAACCCTGTGAATGCTGAAATCAAGCACATCTTGGTATAAAACAATTGTTTAGATACCTAACTCTAGTTGAAACATGACAAGTAGTCGGTTTTTGTAAATATAAGGCAGCCCTTCTTGTGTTTGGGGGTTGATACGGTCATCTAGTCCGACATAAGTTTGGGCTTTGATGCGGTGGGAGCGCAGGTAGTAGCTGTGTGCAAGTGCTTTGGTTTGATAAAAAGGCTGAAAATCTGGGTTTTCGGGATGAATGGCTGTATAGCGGATACTCAGCTCGTGTTTTTTCCCAATCATACGACCTAGCTGCCAATTGTAGGCATGCCCAGAAGGTACACGGCGGCGGTAGTCTTCTGTAGGCAACTCAAAGCCAGAGCTTAACTCCCACTGTCGGTAAAAATACTCTCCCAAAAGCGACCATCCTCGGTATTTGAACATCATATCGGCAATATAGGTCTGTAGGTCGATGGGAGTGTCGAAACTGCGACCTATCTGTCCACCGCTGCGGGTAGTACGGTGGTTGAAGCTATACGAAGTGCCCACAGAGAGCTTTGGGTGTGGCTCTCTTGCCAGATCTCCTTCGCTATAATCTCCCAAGTTGGCAAACTGACCCAGTGGCAACCATTCTAGGCGTGCGCTATAGGCCAGTCCAATATCTGTACCAAGGGCGTTACGACCTTCGCCACTGCTTACTACTCCGCGCAACTGCCACCATTGTTTTCCGAGAGGGATATTTTTGTAAATAAAAACCCCAAAATCACGATCGAGGTTAAAAAACTGGTTGGCTACTGAGCGGTCAGGCATCTGTAAATTGCCTGATGAAATCACCCGTTGGCGGTTGCCGGGCAGCTTGCTTTGACCAAATCCTAAGTAGAAATTATCGGTAAAAAAATAATAAACCATCGCATCACGAATGACTTGAGCTATTTCGCCATCTACCAAATCTTGGTCAGCTCTCGAAAATGAAAGTTGAATGTAATAGGCCAGCTTGGGAGAGCCCAAAAACCCGTCGATACGTAACCGCAGACGGCGCACGCGGGCATCAAAGCCGCCAATAGGCTCGCTGTCTAGTTGGTCGAAATAACCAAAGCGGTTTTGCATCCGGAAACGAAAATTGATTAAAAAGGTAGAGTCACGCCTAATGCTCAAACCTTGGCGCATATCGAGCAAAGGAGCTTGATCAGATTCAGTTTGCGCAAGCACGATAGAAGAAGATAAGCCTAGTAACAACCCGCTTATCAGAACACACAAGAGCTTTCTCATTGATTTTCAGGAAAAAATGGCCGCAAATTTACGCAAAAGCTGGTTTTTTTTCAACTTGTGATAAAGCTCACACACAAAAATTACTGTTTGTATTATATTTGAAAACAAGCTCTCTTGCATAGCTGATGCAAGTACCGCAGCTCCAGTATATTCGAACCTATTTCACCCTAAGCCAATGACCGTGATGAAATCAACCTTCTTATTGTTTTTGCTAGTATTTTGTAACAGCGCCTACTCATTTGCACAAGAACACAAGCACCATCAAGGGGAAGCCAATCAGTATATGCACCAAACCGAGTTTGAGGCATTGGTACAGCGTTTTGAAAGCCCTGAGCGCCGTGCTTGGCAAAAGCCTGAAGCGGTCATCAGTTTTTTGGGAAAGCTGAAGGGAAAAACGGTTATGGATTTGGGGGCAGGTACAGGGTATTTTGCCGTACTGGCTGCCAAAGCTGGCGCAAAGACCGTCATCGCTGCTGATGTAAACCAACAGTTTTTGGACTATATTGCTGTGCGTTCCCAACAAGAGCAATTGCCTCAAATCCATACCCGAAAAGCCGCCTATGAGCGAGCACCACTAACCCAAGCTGAGGTTGATTTGCTTTTTATGGTCAATGTGTATCACCATATCGAGCGCCGAACGGCCTATTTTGAGGAAGTGGCCAAGGGCCTAAGAAAAGCAGGAGAGGTAGTAGTGGTTGATTTCAAGCGGGGAGATTTGCCCCACGGCCCACCAGATAGGCTCAAGTTATCTCCTCAGCAGGTACTCGAAGAGCTGACCCTTGCTGGGTTTGAGTTGGTCAGTTTAGACGAAACAACCCTTCCGTATCAGTATATGCTCAAGGTGCGTAAGAAATAATATTTACATAAGCCTCAAGGTAAGAATAGCCAGAGGCCTTTGTCATCAGCCTAACACTACACATTCCTATGAATATCAAATACTACTGTCTGCTTGTATGTACAATGATCATACTTTTGCCGGCTTGCCAATCGACCACAACCGATAAACAACAGGCTGGAACGCAGGCTTCCCCCATAGATTCGACCCTGAGTGATTTGGAGTACCTTACAAAAGCAGATACCATTGCCTTGGCAGCACAAAAAAGGCTCATACAAGCACTCTCCAAGGCCATTGATGAGGGCGGGATACCATATGCGATTGATTTTTGCCATACCAATGCCCTAGTTATCAAAGACTCGCTTTCGGGTATTTATGGGGCAGAAGTAGCCCGTATTTCAGCACATTATCGCAATCCGGTAGACAAACCCAACGCAGCAGAGCTGGAAATATTACAGGCTTGGCAACAGCTTCCTGAAGGAGAAACCCTTGAAATGAAGATACACTATGCCACACAAACGGTAACGGTATACAAACCGATTCTGATTGGGATGCCCACCTGTCTCAAATGCCACGGAGGGGCAGAAGATATGGATGTGGATACACGTGTAGCCATTCAGCAAAAATACCCCGAAGATCTTGCCACGGGCTATCGCTTAGGAGAACTGCGGGGAGCTTGGAAAATCAGCTTTAAGAGATAATCAAGCACTAACAACGCCAGCCAAGCCATAAGATATCGTCCCTTTGGAGGGTATCAGCAGCGTGATGCTCTAAGAGAGAGATGATGGCCTGGGCTTGTTTATCAGGCGGATATGTGTGATATTGCTGCATTAGGTAAAGCAGTGCGGCTTCACCCAAACGCTTACGTTTTTGGTCGTTTTGGTCGGGAAGGCCGTCGGTACCCAGATAGCACATACTGCCTTTGGGCAAGACAATGGTTTGACATTCGAACTTCTTACGTTCATTTTGCCTCCCCCCCAACAGATTTGCGTGTACCTCTAAAAGTGATTAACTCACCATTACGCTTGTTGAGGGTGTGTAGGCTGAGTTTGGCACCAGAAAACTGAAGTTGTACCCTAGTATTGTCTATGGGTTGGATAGCCACCACGGCGATATCCATCCCGCTATTGTTGCGGCTTTCAGGTTGCTTGAGCAAGGCCTGAATCTCATAATGCATACAATCAAGAACCTCCGCCGGATTGGCAATACGCCCCATCTGTACAATTTTGTCGAGTAGGGTATGGCCTATGAGTGTCATAAAAGCTCCAGGGATACCGTGACCGGTACAATCAGCCACAGCCAAGAGGGTGGTATCGCCGAGCTTGTGTAGCCAATAAAAATCTCCAGAAACCACATCTTTAGGCCGATTGATGACGAAAAAGTCCCCAAGTAAGAGGCTAGCCTTGTGTGTTTCGGGCAAGATTGCTTGTTGAATCGCTTTGGCGGCTTGTATACTATGTCTTATTTGTTGGTGTTGTTCTTGGAGTTGTTGGTTGCTTTGTTCAATAGCCTCTTGTTGGTTCAATATCTTGGCCTGTTGTTGGTGTAGGGCTTCGTTTTGAGCCAATATTTCTTGTTGCTTTTCTTGCAAAAGTATATAAGTACGTTTTTTGTATTGATAGTTGTTGTACAAAATTGACAACAAGGCCGATAACAAGCCTATGATGGCAATGCTGCCAATGCTCAAGAAATACCAGCGCTCTATCTGAGCCTTGTTCAACGCTTGCTCTTGCTGGAGACTTTCTATTTCGAGTTGTTGTTTGGCTACGCCAAAAGCTGTTTGGATATTGGCTAGCGCAAGTTTTTGTTGGAAAGTGCGGATGGAGTCTTCTAGCTGCATCCACTGGCGCGTCCAGCGGTAAGCCGCAGCATAATCACCTATTTTGGCATAATATTCAGCATATCGCTTGGGGACATTGAAATGTGCAGGTAATTTTCGTTGTTGCAATGCCCAAGCGCTGTCAAGATAGATTTTAGCCTTCTTGAAATCCCTCATGGCCATATAGGTCTCTGAGAGCATAACGGCGGCATTGCTGGCACTTTGCCACTCGGATGCTTTCATACTGAGGTAAAGATCTGTTTTCAGCGCTGTGATAGCCTCTGGATAATTACCTTGAGACAAGAACACACTTCCCATATTGCCGCTCAAAATCCCTATCCAAGTACTATCGTTTTTTTGTAAAGCAATTTGTAGCGCTTGCCTAAAAAAATAAAGTGCAGAATCTTGAGCGAGGCTGCTTGAGGTCTTGCCCTGATGACGAAAAGTCATCCCAATACTATTGAAGGTATTGATATACACACGAGAGGGCAGGCTGTCTATAGGTATACTACAGACTTGCAGAAAGTGCTTTTTTGCTTGTTGGTAATTTTGGCTGTCATACAATAAGCCTCCGGCCTCATAGTGTAGCTGAGCCAATAAAGCCTGATAAGGGCTGTTATGGAGTAAATGTATTGCCTCAAAACATTTGTTTAGTGCTTGGTCATATTGATAATAGGTCTTATACCAATCTATTTGTTGTTGAAAACATCTGGCTTTCCAATATAGGTGTTGAGCTTGGGAGGCCTCTTGGTGTGCTAAATGAAGAGCTTCTTCGGCTAGAGCAGTGAATTTATATTTTTTGCTGAGGTGTATAATCAAAAAATAGGCCTGCACGCGGTTAGTCCAAAATGGATTTTGTGGGATTTTATCCGCAAAGTATTTCAAATGCTGGTGTAGAGCTGTACTATCAAGTGCTTGTGTTTCTTTCTCAAAGCGCTGGAAAACAGCAGCATGGTCGGGGTATACCTCACGCGCCAAAGCCCTAAGCCAATCTTCACTAAGGGAGGTCTGAGCAGTCAACCCACTGCTCAAGAGGCACAAATACAGGAGTTTTTGCCAAAAGCTGCCTAAATTCCTCATCATAAGCATTTATCTAATAGGGTGGTTTGTCCTGAGCAAGCGCCTATTTATTCGTCTATTGTTTGGCCTGTGTTGTACTTTGAAGCTCAAAAACTTACAACACCTCTCGGTTTTTACCCAAAAATACCGTTTTTTGTAAGTTAATAAGAACGCGCTTACCAACCAAAGTTTTATGCTCTCAAAAAAAGCTAAATACGCTATAAAAGCCCTACTCGTATTGGCAGATGCCTATGGCCAAGGGCCATTGCTGATTTCGGCAATTTCTGAAAAAGAAAGTATGCCGAAAAAGTTTTTGGAAATTATCTTATTAGAGCTCAAAAATGCCGGTATACTTTCGAGTAAAAAAGGTAAGGGAGGGGGGTATTACCTACGTCAATCTCCCCAAGAGATTAATTTGGCACAAATCATCCGATTAGTTGACGGCCCTATTGCGCCCACACCTTGTGTGTCGCTCAATTACTACGAACACTGTGATGACTGCCCCGATGAACACGCTTGTCGCCTGAGGCAAGTGATGATACAGATACGGGACGCTAACCTCAGTGTGCTCGAAAACACTAATTTACAGGATATGCTCAACCAACCTGATATGCCACTAGATACCAATACCGAGGACTAGGCTTGCTGAAAAATAGGAAATTTTGACAGATCTTTGGGTGTTTTCAGTATTGGTGGGTAAAGCTCCTGCTTTGCGCTATTTTCTGAAACTGTCCAGAGGTCTGATATGGGTTGGGTGGAGTAGCAGCGTTATTCGGAAAACAAACATTGTGTTTAAACATTCAAGCCAACTTGGGGGTTATATTCAAGGCACACTATTTTTTCTATCGCTATTTTTTAAACCCCTAATTCTATGCGCGCTTATTATTTCCAACAAACTTTCGGAGAGTTGTATCACGACACCGACAAAGACTATTATGTAATCGCTCCTAAGGGCTTTCTCAATCTCGACAAATGGAAGCAGTTGATGACCGCGACGCTCAAATTGGTAGAAACCAAAAAGTTCACAAAGGCTTTGGCAGACCATCGTCAGATGGAAATCATTAACCAAGAAGGGCAAAATTATATCGCTGGAGAAGTATTCCCGAAGCTATTCCAGCTTGGATTGCGGTGTGTGGCAGTAGTCGAAAACGAAAATGTGTTCAGCCAAGTAACGGCTGATAAGGTATATGAACAAGCCGAGCAAAAGGCGGCTAAGAGCAATATCAACTTTCAAGAGGCGCGCTTTGTTACGATACAACAGGCCGAAAATTGGCTCAATGCGGCCCAACTAGCCAAGGCTATTTAGCCAAACAGCTGAAGTTGCCCGTGAAATGTTGTCAAGCAAGGGGCTTTTTGGGGAGAGGCTTCAAAATTAGAAACCTGTAAGCCCAAAAGCCTAATCCCTACGCCACGATTGGGGATACGCGGTACGAGCTGCGCAGCCGCTTGAAAGAGCGCATTGTTATCAGAAAGCGGTTGTTGGAAAGTCTGGCTGCGTGTGATTTGCACAAAATCTGTAAACCTTACCTTGAGTGTCAACGTATGGCCGCAGAGTTGTTTGGCAGCCACTTGTTCGCCCAACAAACCACTTAGTTTGCTGATAGTCTGAAGGATTTCGGCCTCTTGATAGAGGTCGGCTTCAAAAGTTCGCTCTGTCCCGATTGATTTGCGGATGCGCTCAGGGTTTACTGGCCTGTCGTCTACCCCGTGGGCAAGGTGATAGTAGTTGCGCCCTGCTTTACCAAATAATTGCACCATTTTTTCGAGGGGTTGGGTGCAAATATCGGCTCCTGTATGAATGCCTAAGACAGCCATTTTGGTAGCGGTAGCCTTGCCTATGCCGTGGAATTTGTGTACGGGCAAGTTTGCCAAAAACTCTGGAGCTGCCTTGGGCGTAATAACGAAGAGACCATTGGGTTTACGATAATCAGAGGCGATTTTGGCCAAAAATTTATTGTAAGACACCCCGGCAGAGGCTGTCAGTCCAGTTTTTTGTTGAATTTGTTCCTTGATTTCAGCCGCTACAGCTGTGGCAGTACATTGTTGTTGGGCGCAATACTGGCTTACATCCAAGTATGCTTCATCAAGAGAGAGCGGCTCTACCAAGTCGGTATAGGCTAAGAATATTTGTTTGATTTGGGCAGATACCAGCCGATAAACCTCAAAGCGAGTGGGTACTATTACCAGTTGGGGGCATTTGCGCAGAGCTGTCTGGGTAGGCATAGCCGAAAAGACCCCAAAGGCGCGCGCCTCATAACTGGCTGCGGCCACTACTCCCCGCTTACGGGAGCCACCTACAGCCACAGGCAAGCCTCGCAGCGCGGGATTATCGCGCTGCTCGACTGCCGCAAAAAAGGCATCCATATCAATATGTATGATTTTGCGCACTAGGCTTGGCTATTATTCTCAAAAACAGCAATTTACCCCTTCATATTCCACTCATTGAGAATGCTGAAGCTGTGGTAGGCAGTCATATCAAACTGACAAGGCACGACAGAGACGTAGTTCTGACTGAGGGCAAACTCATCGGTATCACTACCTTTGTCTTCGTTGAGGAAGCGACCTGTCAACCAATAGTAACGACGGCCATAGGGGTCTACCCGCTCGTCAAATTCCTCACCCCAGCGCCCCTTGGTTTGGCGGCATATTTTCACTCCTTTGATAGGCTCATCGCTCAATGCCGGAATGTTGACATTCAAGGCGATGCCTTTGGGAATACCCCGCTCTAGGGCTTGCTGTGCAATTTGTTTGATGTAGGGGCGGGCGTGCGAAAATTCGGCATCGTGGCCATAATCGCAAAGCGAAAAACCTATTGCCGGAAGGCCTTCGATGGCAGCTTCGATGGCGGCAGACATCGTGCCCGAATACAATACACTGATAGAGCTGTTGCTCCCGTGATTGACTCCGCTGACGACTAAGTCAGGAACACGGTCGCCAAAGATATGATGTTTGGCCAATTTGATGCAATCGGCCGGAGTTCCTGAGCATTCGTAAGCAATTACACCATACTCTGCAAAAATATCAGACTCATCTAAACGAAGTGCATTGCCAATGGTAATGGCGTGGCCTTTGCCTGATTGGGGGCTATTGGGAGCTACCACAATGACCTGACCCAGCTCACGCATTACTTCTACCAAGGTACGTATACCCTTAGAAGTGATACCATCATCATTAGAAATTAAAATTAGTGGAGTTTTTGCCATAAAGTCTACCCGTAGGCTATTTGTTAGAAGTATCCAATATTTCTTTTACATCTGCCATCAGCTTGTTGATGAGTGCATTGGCCGGAGTAGGGGACTCGGCTTCGGCATAAATCCGTACGATAGGCTCGGTATTGGAGCGGCGGAGATGTATCCACGCAGTATCAAAATGGATTTTGAGCCCGTCGATGGTATTGATGGGTTGTTGCTTGTATTTTTCTTGGAGTTGTGCCAGCAACTGATCGAGGTCTACCTCTTCGCCAAGGGTGATTTTATTCTTGACGATGACATATTTGGGGTATTGGCTACGCAACATAGCCGCTGATTTGTTGCTGCGAGCCATATAACTCAACATCAGCGCCACACCTACTAAGGCATCGCGGCCATAGTGTAGTGCAGGATAGATAACCCCTCCGTTACCTTCACCACCAATGACCGCCTCAACCTCTTTCATCTTCGCCACTACATTGACCTCGCCCACAGCAGCGCTGTAATAGGGCTGGCCGGCTTTTTCGGTGATATCACGCAGGGCCTGGGTAGAGGATAGGTTCGAAACCGTGGCTCCGGGAGTATGTTGGAGCACATAGTCGGCGATGGCCACCAGTGTATATTCTTCTCCAAACAGGCTGCCGTCTTGACAAACAAGCGCCAAACGATCTACATCTGGATCTACGACAATACCGAGGTCATAATTGCCGCGCTGCATCTCGCCGGCAATGTCTGAGAGATGTTCGGGTAGAGGCTCCGGGTTGTGTGGGAAATGACCAGTAGGCTCACAATATAGTTCTTGTATCTTTTTCACACCTAGAGCCTTGAGTAGCTGAGGGATAGCAATGCCGCCGCTAGAGTTGACCCCATCGACAATGATGCTAAAGTTAGCTTTCTTGATAGCTTCTACATCTACCAAGGGTAGCGCCAGTATTTGCGCTATATGCGCCTCCAACGCAGCCTCGTCAGTAGTATATTTGCCGAGCTGCTTTACTTCTACAAAGTCGAAATCTTCGGCCTCGGCGCTGGCTACAATAGCGGCACCTTCGGCAGCCGAAATAAACTCTCCTTTGGCATTGAGCAGTTTGAGGGCGTTCCATTGTGCGGGGTTGTGGCTGGCCGTAATGATGATACCGCCACCGGCTTGGTGAGCCACCACGGCCATCTCTACCGTAGGAGTGGTCGAAAGACCTAGGTCTATCACATCAATGCCAAGTGCTTGAAGGGTAGCGGCTACCAACTGGCTGACCATCGGCCCCGAGAGGCGCGCATCGCGGCCTATTACCACGGCCTTGGAGGCGGAGGGCTGGGCGCAGAGCCACTGCCCATAGGCTGCCGTAAACTTGACTATATCCAAGGGGGAGAGGGTGTCGCCAGGGCGACCGCCGATAGTACCACGAATACCAGAGATTGATTTGATTAGGGTCATATGGGGTGTTGTTGGGAAAATCTACTTTGGCGGGTTTCATTGGAAATAAGGCCAAAATGATTTCCAAAATCGTAACTGAAACAGGCTTGGCCAACAGTGATTGGTTGGAGCTTAACATATATACTACTCAGCTGCCAACCTGAAGGCCTACCTTTTGCGAAAGGTTTGACCGCCGTTAGTTGCCTGTATTTTTTTTGGTCGATGGTAGTTCTGTCTCACAGGTGCCTACTTCTTTGCCACAAACACCGCAGGTGATGCCGTTTTCGAGCAAAACGGCGCTCTTAGAGGCGCAAGTACCAGTTAGGGGTTTGTTTCTAAATATTAGCCCGATATTGAGCATTACAGCAAACATAAGCATGATGCCTATGGCCAATCCGATAGTCATTAACATATAACAAAGGGTTTGGTTTCAAAACAGACAGGAGTTAGTCCCCTGTTTTGTATGTAAAACGTTACAAACTACAGAATAGTTTGCTTTGCAAAAATAGCCATTCCCTTAACCTCAGACAAAAAACTGGCAGGATAAATATTGGTTTGAGGTTGCGCAAGCCAACTAAACAGGATACAATCAGGAAGTTAGGCACCTCTGAGTGTTTTATAAAAATTGCCCAAAGCTTTAGCTTCAGGCAATGAGAGATTTTAGAGGCCTCATTTTTGGGGTAAAATGAGACTAAGCCCACAGTTTTAACTGTGGGGTTTGAAAAATGTCCAGTGGCGCAAAGTCAACCTGAAAAAAAGTTAGAGTACATCCTGCCGCCAGCGCACGAGTAGTTTCTCTACTTCAGGCAGTAGATGCAGCTCTTGGGTACACATTTTCTCGGCTTCGCCAAAGAACTTTTGCATAAACACCTCAACAGTGCGGCGATATTGGTCGCCTCCAGCCCAGAGGCGATACAGCCCCGGGATAACTGCACGAGGAGTATAGCCCATTTCTATCAAGATAGTTTGGGTTACGGTATGCATTGCCGCACACCACCCGAAGGCCATCTCTACGCCACTGCGTTCGAAGAGTTGGTCAGATGCACGCAATATTTCACGCCCCAGGCCCTTTTCTTGATGGTCTACGTGGCTGGCGATGACGAGGTGCTCCCCACGGCGCAACATTTTGGCCAAACTGCTGATAAGGCAGCAAGCCAGCTTTTGGGTGGCTACATGCTCAACGACCAACATAAAGTTGTTACCTTTGTTGAAGGCAGCACCTTCGCCCAAAAAAATAGGGAAGCCTTCAGGCCTAAAAAGTAGTTCGAAATCACAACCTCGCAAGGCCGGAAAGCCGCTGGCATATACCTCGGCGGCTTGAGCCAGTTCTTCGGGGGTATTTCGGGCTTCGCGAATCACATATTCACCGTCCAAAATGGTTGTTTCGGGGAGGGGAGCCCAATCGATGGGCGTGGCATCAGTGCGAGTGTGTACATCGGAGGGCATTTCGAGCCAAGCCTCGTACATTGTTCTGTGCGTCATGAGTGAAAGCGGGTTTAATTATTGGAAAGAAAAAGGACAAGGTAAGTGTATAGATGTTGTGATGCTTTGATACCCAAACAAAACTAGTTGGGGCAATATATGCAGTGCAAATCTGGGCATATCAAGAAAATCAAATCCTGTAAATACCCAAATCTTGCGAATCTTGGTATAAAATAAAGAAAGCCTATGGCGGGTAAGCGTCTGAAATACCAGCCATAGGCTTTTCCTATTGTTGAAGCAGTATGATTATGCTGTCAACCATTGACGTGCTAGCTTTTCGTTTTCAAAGTATTGTACCTGAAAGGCTCCGGAGGCTTCTTCTTCCATCAGTTGTTCGATAGAAACTTGGGCAAAAATATCTTCTGTTACGAGGATGGCGGCTTTTTTTACACCGGCCTCAATACATTGAGGAAAAACATTTTGGGCGTGCCACTCTTGCACATCCGGCGGGATGGCAAAGCGCATTTCCTTGTTGTTCACAATAGCGCGTAGAGGCTTGTGCTTTGTAAATAAAGCCACATATTGTTGCATTTCTTCTTTGAAAAGCGAGTTGGTAAGGTACTCACTTCCTGGCTTAAAAATATGTGAGAAGATGCTGTTTGCCTCATCCCAATCAAAAATGGAGTACTGACTTTCGTAAACTACCATAACTCAAAAATTTTGTGATAATCAAAAATACCATTAGCAAGATAGGCAATAAGTGCCAATAAAATGGGTTAAGGTAAGTTTTTCTAAAAAATAGTCCCACAAAAAATAAAGAGAGCGTTGTATACTGCAGAGATGATGGAGCGTGAGGTCTTAGGCCAAAAGCCATTCTTTGGCCAGCTTGGCATCTTCAAAATACTGTACTTCAAAGGCTCCGCTGCTTTCTTCTTCCATCAATTGCTCTACAGAAACTTGGGCAAAAATATCTTCTGTTACGAGGATGGCGGCTTTTTTTACACCGGCCTCAACACATTGAGGAAAAACATTTTGGGCGTGCCACTCTTGCAAATCAGGAGAAAGGGCAAAGCGCATATCCTTATTATTGACGATGGCGCGCAGGGGTTTCAAGTTCTTAAAATGCTGTACATACGTTTGCATTTCTTCTTTGAATACGTCATTGTTCAAGTCCTCGCTTCCGGGCTTGAATATGTGCGAAAAGATGCTATTGACCTCATCCCACTCCATGTAGGAGTAATCACTTTCAAATACCTTCATAATCTTGTTGATTTGGGTTAATGTGAATAAATTAGTTGTCTCACAAGATACGAAATTAGAAAAGGGATAGCGGGGATAAGTAAGTTTTTTTTTGAAAACTTTCAAAACCAATAAAATAACAAAAAGACATACATAAGCTACTTGCTTCTAAAACATAGTAAGATGCTTCTGTAATGTTACAATCCCGTAAATGTGTTGTATGGTTGTTGGTATACAAACAGTCGAAAGCCAATTATTTGCAGCAAGGCTAGCCATCGCTTTGGCTGTTTATTGTGAGGTGGCAGGTGTTTTGATGAGGCGTACATACATTGCCGGCGGGCTGACAGAGTCGTCCATCCGGGTTTCGAGCATATACTGATAGTCATTCAAAAACAGGGATAGTTTACCATATCGGATACCTTTTTTGCGTAGGTAGGCCCCTACTTCGGCCAAATTTGTCCAGCCGTCAGGGGTGTTGGTAGAGTGTTGGATGGCTTCGCCAATCAAATCCTCAAACAATGCTTTGTTACTCATTACCTTAGGTGTTTTGTGAAACAATAATCTTGTGGAGGGTTTTGTCAGGTAGAAGTCAAAAAAGGTTTGGGTTGGCTTTGTCGTGTGTGAAAATACTATTTTTCACTAAAAAATACAAGTATCAAGAAGTTATTTTATAGGCTGGGAGAGGTCTCGGAGGCGTAGGGTAAATACCGATTTTTTGGCCTCTGCTTGTTGTCGAAGGGCTTGGTGGAGTGTCCAGCCATTGAACTCACTGTGTTCTAAGTACAAGAGTGGGGCTTTGACTGCCTGGTTGGGCCAGAACGATACGATGCGGTATTGTGTCCATGTGGGGGCGTAGGCCTGGGTTTGTTGGACAATCGACGCATAGTCGTCTTCCAACAAATAACGGATACCTAGGCTGAGGAGGCTGTCTTCGCCAATATCGGGAGAGATTAGCAACACCTCTACTCCATATAATTGCCCCCAGGCTACAGCGCTCAGATTGGCTGTGGGACTAGCCACGCGGTAAATATTTTCTGCCGATAGTTGGGCAAACATCTCCGGATGCCCTTGTGTTAGGTAAGGCGCTGTATTGAACTTGAAGTGTTGCTGATACATATGGATATGTAGGAAAAAAGTAGTCCAAAACAGTAAGATTAACAAGCCTGTAGAGGCTAACTGAGGCCATTTGTTAGAAGCCGGTATCGGAAATTGGTATATGAGTTTGTAAATATGTTGGTGCCCAAACATAAAGCTAGCCCAATACAAGGGGAAGTATGCCCATAGTATCCCTCTAGGCGCTTTTATCGACAAGAGACTCATCCCGAATAGCGTACCAATCCCTATCCAGCTCATCAGTACAATGGGGCTGTGTTGGCGGGGGGACTTCAGCAGTGCCAATAAGGGTAGAAAGCTAAGCAGCGCACAAAGGTTTTCGTACAATACCCAATATTTTAGGTAAAAAAACAGGTCAAAGCTGGCAGCTTGTAGCTTGCCCGGTGTCTGCCAAAATAAGGCTACCAAGGTAGCCGGATATTGCCAAAACGACAACCCCATCAGGCTGCCCAAACTCATGAAGGTAAGCACACACACCACGGCATCTAAGGGAGCCAGCCACCAACGACCAGAGAGGCGCAACGCCGAGGGTTGTACCCATAACACATAACTCCCTACTAGGGGCAACAGCAGCAGGGCTTTGTAATTGAGCAATACAATCAGCACCCAACTCAAGGCTAAGTGTGGCTGCCAAAGGGTTTGTTTGTGAGACAGGGCGTGCGAAATTTGCCAGAACCAAAGCCAAGCAAGGGCAGCGCTGGGGGCTTCTATCGAAAGGTAGAAGCTGGTGTTGTTGATAAAAAAACTGCTGTGCATCCACAGCAGCAGAGCCAAGCACCAAACCAAGGTATAGCCGGACGAAAAGTACTTAGCCCCTTGATAAATGGCCACCCCGATAGCCAAGGCATTGCTCAATACCGAAACCCAAAGCAAGGGATACCAAGGGATAGCCGTCGAGAAAAGCAGATAAACAGGGTAATAAATAAGAAAAAGCAGCGGTGAAGCGTGATGAAAAAAGTCTTGCCAATGCCCCTGAGCCATCGCTTTTACAATCAGGAAATTACGGGCCGTATCATAGTCAGGCAGGGCAGCTTGTTGGATAAGGTAGCTCCCCCATACCGCAGCACCGGTAGCCCCCAAGATGGCCATACTCCATAGAATTTTAGCATCTTTGCGGCGTGTAGTATCTAAATCAAACAAAAGCATATTCGGTATGATTGCAGTAGTACAACGGGTTTCGGAAGCTGTCGTGAGGGTAGAGGGGGAGATAGTCGGCCAAATAGGTCTCGGAATGCTGGTCTTGTTGGGGGTTGCACAACAAGATTCAGACCAAGACATCGACTGGCTGGTACGCAAACTGGTAGGGTTGCGTATTTTTTCTGACGCAGCAGGGAAAATGAATAATGCCTTGCCCGACATCGATGGCGAGGCCTTGATTATCAGTCAGTTTACCCTATTGGCTTCAACCAAAAAAGGAATGCGCCCTTCGTTTGTAGAAGCAGCGCCACCCGCACAAGCCATCCCTTTGTATGAAGCTTTTGTAAGGCAATTTGAAGCCGCTCTTGGCCGCCCTGTGGCAACAGGGCGGTTTGGAGCAGATATGAAGGTTAGTCTTTGCAACGATGGGCCAGTAACTATTGTGATAGATACCCAACAAAAACGCTGAGCTTCATCGAATTGCCTAGGCTTGCTGTTGGGCTACCTGTGCAGCAACAATCGCAATCCCCTCGGTAAAGCTGCGGGGCTGATAACCGAGTTGCTGGATGGCCTTATCAATGACGAAACCCGTTTTGGGTGGGCGGCGGGCAGTTTGTTGAAACTCTGAGCCATCTGTACGAACAATCAGGCCTTTGTCTAAGCCAAAATAATCGGCTGTAGCGATGGCCATCTCATAAGGTGTCAGCAAGTCCTTACCTGAGATATTGAAAACACCAGAGGCCTTCTGTTGGGCTATCAACAGGCAGCCTTCGGCCAAGTCTTCGGCAAGGGTAGGGGTGCGCCATTGGTCGTCGACCACACGAATGGTTTGCCCATTTTCGAGCGATTTTTTGACCCACAGAATAATGTTGGAGCGGCTCATCGCCTCGGCTACTCCATATACCAGTACTGTACGGGCGATAGCCCAAGGGCTGCGCATCTGACGGACAAGCTCCTCGGCGGCTAGCTTGCTCTCGCCATAATAGCTGATAGGGTTGGGCGTATCGTCTTCGCGATAGGGACCTTGGCTGCCATCAAAAATAAAATCGGTAGATAGGTGAACAAGGTGGCTGCCTTGTACATCACAGGCATCGGCCAAGTGTTGGGTGGCTACTACGTTTTGTTGCCAACAGGCCTCGCGATCGGTTTCACAATCATCTACTTGGGTCATAGCTGCCGTATGAATGACCGCATCGGGGCGGGTTTGGGCAAAAACCTCCATCACAGCCGCCTTGTTAGTAATATCAAGTGAGTGAAACTCAAAATTTTGGGCTGCTAGGCGGTTTTGCCCTCTGGCCGTAGCAATGAGGTGAATCTCTGGAATTTGGCCTAGGCGATGAACCAGCTTTTGCCCCAAAAGTCCATTGGAGCCTGTAATCAAAATGCGGAGCGGATGAGCCATAGGGATATATCTGTCAAAATGAAAAAAAGCTTTGGGGCGAAATTAGCACATAATCCAAACAAAGCCGAAAAATATTTCTTAGCTTTGGTCTATCGTTTATCAAAAACGACCTAATTTTGCCTTGGATTCACCTGAAACCATATACAATGAAAAAAATACTCACAATCAGCCTCTTGTGGGGAGTCTTGAGCGCGTGTGGCTCAGGAAGTGAGGCTACCACCGAAACCAATACTACCCCTCCGCCAGATAGCAACAGCCTAAGTAACAGGGTCTTGTCAGATAACAGCAAGCCTACACAGCAACACCGCATCCAAGACCTCTATAGCCTAGAAGCACCCATCACAATGATGACCACGGATGCGCTCAACGAAGAGGCTTCTTTTCAATCTGCTGACGAAACGGGTGAGGTATATTTTTTTGTCGTACACGACCGCAAGGACGAGCTGGAAGGCAAGATAACACTCAAAGATTATTACAACTTTATGCAGGGAGCTATTGTGGCAGGCTTACCAGACCCAAAGCCCTCAGATATAGAGGCCTTTAACCTAGGTAATCTCAAGGGACTCAAGTCAAGAGTCAGCACTACTTTCAACAACTACGGAATCATCTACCAGATCATTGCTTTGGAGGGCGAAGAGCATTTCTACCAACTAATAGGTTGGACAATGGCGCGCAATACCGAAGGTATCGATGATCTAGAGCGGATGATTCGCAGTTTTAAGGAGTTGTAAAAGAGGCGGGTCTGAGGTTGGGAAGTTGAACAAAAACCTTGGTACCCTCGCCAAACTTAGAGTGTAGCCACACACTGCCTCTAAGCTTGCGGACAGTATCTCTGACGATATATAAACCCAGACCAGAGCCGCTTTTGCGCTCAGTAGCACGATAAAACATCTCAAATACTTTTTGTTGGTGCTCTTCTTTGATGCCGATACCGTTGTCAATTACCCGTATTTCTGCCTCATTGGCTCCCACATTGACCAATACGCTCACCTTGGGTGAGGGTTGATTGGGATTGTAATAGCGCAAGGAGTTGTAAACGATGTTGTTCAGAATGACAGACAGGCGGTCTTCGTCGGAGTAGAAGGGCGTTGGGGCTTGAATGACTATCTCTTTTTCAATGTCTTGGCTGCCTTCTACAAAAGCATACTGCTCAAAAGTCTGCTGGATGAGATTTTCCCAATTGATGAGGTCTTTCCTAACGGCTAGGCGTTTATTGCGAGAATAATCCAAAATATCGCGGATAAAATTGTCCATACGTTGCATACTGCGCTCTTCCATCTCAATCAGTCGAAGGCGCTCTTCGGGGTCTTCACTGAGACGGTGCAGCTGCAACAAACCCAGCACAGAACTGATAGGCGCACGCAAATCGTGTGAAACACTATAGACAAAACGGTCTAACTCAGCATTGATTTGGGTCAGTTCGGCATTGGTTTCTTCCAAACTATGGTTGATTTGCCGCAGTTCTTCTTCGGCACTTTGGAGCTCGGCTTCGCGTTTGCTAAGGGCATAATTGAGCTGTTGTTCCCGTACCAAAGTCTTGCGTAGGGCTTCTTCTTGGGTGCGGCGCTTGGTGATATCTAGCGCTATACCATTGATAATCATTAAGTTATCCTCTGAGGTTTCTAGTACTTCTGTAGCCACAGTAGCCTTTAGAAACAACCAGATATAGCCCTGAGCCTGAGGAGGCTTATAGCGTACCTCGGCTTCAAAGGTATCATATTTGCCCGCAATAACCCCCTGATAACGCACCAGATATTGGCGGATGTCTTCGGGGTGGAGGTTGGCCATAATGGCATTTGCGCTTTTTCGTAGTAGCCCTTCGGGCGAAAGCCCCAAGAGCTGAGCAGCATTGGCACTGATGTAGGAAAAAGTATGCTGTGGGCTTTCGGGGGTGCTTTGGAGCTGAAAAAGCACTAGGCCCGGCACGCTGTTGTGGATATTGCGCAACATTGCTTCTTGGCTTCGGAGGCGCTGCTCGGCGCGCTTACGGTAGGTGATGTCATGGGCAATGCCCACGGCCTGCTCTAGGCGCTGAGTTTCGGGGTGGCGTTTGAAGGCCTTATAGCTGAGCGCAACCCAAATCCAATAGCCCTGCCGATGCCGAATGCGCAACTCCATCTGGATAAGCTCTTGTTGTCCGCTAAAGATTCCCCTAAGCCTTTGTTCAAACTCAGGCAAATCAGATGGATGGACGACCAAGGTCTGTATGTCATTATTGTAAACCTCTTCTACCGAGTAGCCTCCGAGGTTGGCGCCGTAGCGGTTGATATAAATGGTGGATTGGCTGGTATAGTCAAACAAGAACACTGAGAAAGGAGCCGTTTCGGTGATTTTTTCGACCAGATAGCGGCTTTCGGCCAAGGCTTGTTCTTGTATTTTTTGTTCGTGAATATCGAGAGTAATCCCTTCAAATCCAGATACTTTTCCGTCTTTATTGAGTTGTAATCGGGCTTTGAGCATAGCCCAACGATAACTTTGGTCGGGCTGTTGGTAGCGTAATTCGAGCTGTAGCGCGTCTTGGTTGTTTTGGGGAACTTGTTTGAGCAAAGTCTCTCCTTTTTGTATCAGTATTTTCCAATCTTCGGGGTGGATGAGGGTTTGGATTACTTCTAACGAGGGCTCCGGAGTGTTTTCAGGCAAGCCAAAAGCACGGGCCACTTCTTTCGACCAGCTCAAGCTCAGCTCAGGCACACTTAGAGACCAGTTGCCCATTTTGCCAAAAGCTTGGGCCTCTTCTAGCGCATATTTGACCTGCAACAGGCGGGCTTGTGCTTCGTAAAGTGCTCCAATATCGTGATTATATCCTACGATGCCTACTTTCCGGCCTTGGTCGTCAAGAATAGTAAACAGACGGATTTGCAATACACGAGCTTTGTAATGGATAACTTGTTCAAACTTGCCCGAGTCAAGCGTTTGTTGATAGGCATTGCGCCAGAAGGACTCGCTTCGCTCTGGTACACCTTTGAAAACACTAGTACCCAACAATGGAGAGTAATGGTAGAGCTGCTCGAAGTCTTGCCCAAACTGGCGGTTGTATGCCATCAGGATGAAATTAGTATCTACCGCCCAGAGGCTTTGGTTGATGCTGTCAATCACCGACTGTAGGTAAGTTCCTTTGGCTCTAAAGTGCTCATAAAGACGTTCGCGGGCGGTTACATCTTGGGCCGTAATCACCAACACCCAAGAGCTTCCCAGTACTTGATGACTCAGGCTAATCTCGACAGGGTAAGCCTGCCCGTCACGGGGTTGATACTGGCTACTGAATTTGAGAGGAGTGATATTGCGGACTTGTAGTTGAAACCAACGCAAGTATTTGTCTATCAATGGGCTTTCGGTATCCGAAATTTCGACATCTATCTGGCCCAATGAGCGTTGTTGCAACTCTTCAAGGGTATATTGCAAGCGCAGGCAAGCGGCCTTGTTGGCTGCCAAGATATGGCCATTTTGGCCAATATCCACCACCAACACCGCATCTTGACAGTGCGCCAACAGTGCGCCAAAGTGATGTTGGGTAAAAGCATGTAAGTCCCATACCTCTGTGGGTGAGGCGCTGAGCAAGTAGTATTGCTCTTGGTGGCAATAAGTCAGGTGTATGCGCAAAAAGCGTTTTTCTTCATTATACACCACCCCTTGCCAGGTGGTATTAGCCGATATCTCGGTACAGATGCGCTCCCAAGTATGGGGTGCTTGTGGTTGCAGCGCAGTATATACATTGGCATCCTCCGAAAATAGCGCTAGCTGTTCCCAAAGGTGGTTGTGTGCCAATGGCTTACCATCTTGGTCAAAGGCCAAGATGGCCCAACGGTTGGCAAAAGTTTCCCCTAGAATATCAAGCGTGAGCTTCTTGGCCTGCATAGGTTATGGGCTAAAAAATGGGAAATACAACTTGTGTAAGGAAAATATGAAGATACGAAAACAGTTTGAAAAAGATATGTTTGCTGAGGCCTTGTTTTCAGAAACGATAAATCAAGCCCATCCCGTAGGGCTGTGGATAGAGGCTGAGGCGCTGCTCTAGGCTATCGTGATGTTGGAGGCGGTTGCGGCGGTGGCGTAGGTACATCCATAAATCATAACCCAACAGAAATGCGCCTTGTGCCATTATTGATTGCCCAAAACCTACAAATCGAGCTTCTTGCGCTGGTTTATCGCGGCTACTCAGCCGGCTTAGGTAATAGCCCCCGGCTACATAGCCCAAATCTAAGCCTGCATTGATTAGGAAGATGCGCTCTATCTTACGTTGCTCCAGCAACGACTCCCGAGGGTTGCGATATTGTGGCTGCCGCCCGGGGCGGGCGGCTATAAAGCCTGGCACAGCCAATGCAAGATTGACGATATTCCAATAAGCATTCATCTCATAGAAATGTTGGGTGCTGCCGTTTGTTTGCGAAGCCATTGCCAACCCACTGCCGATATTGAGCAAGGCCCAACTACCCAATACTGCGCTGCCACTGCGCTGTAGCTCACGCCGACGCTCCTCAAAAGGCTGCCATAGCTGTTGCTCCTGCGCCCACAGCTGACCAGCCCCAACCACCCAGCAAAACAAGCTTAGATATATGTAGTACTTTTTCTTTGCCATACCTCAAAAACGAGATATTCAGGGGATTGTTTCGGCACAAGAGTGTGGTGGTTAGGCGTAGTAACTCTCTTTATGTCGATATTTGTTTGAGAATTCACAAGATTTAATTCTCTTGATGCCCAAGGGTTTCCAGCACATACACTTCTCAAACCAATTTTGATTGGCTACACAAGGCCATCAATGTCTGTTAGGTCTATGGTAGCCGCTTTGCTACATTACTTACCGCTTTTCCTCTTTTGATGCTGCATTTTTGGTGCAACAACCCTAAAAGTCCAAGAGAGCACTTGACATTGTCGTTTTTTTTTGGCAATTTGTAAATGCAGGAACAAGGGAGTTAGCTTATGAAAATGACCGACGACGCAGCCCGCGCACTACAAACATATCTCGAACAAATTTTATCCTTACACCATCAACAAACACCTGAGCAAGGGGTCTTACTTACCCAAACAGAGCTCAAAGCCTTGGCCTTACAGGCAGGGCTTAGTGAAAGTGACTGGCAACGTGTGGAGCGTACCCGTGAGCGTTATTTTGCCAATGGGCGAGAGGCTTTCCGCCTACAAGATTGGGATAATGCCATTTATCTACTTACCCAAGCCGCAGCGCTGTGTCCTTATGAACCTGAAGTGCTTCATTCGCTAGCCACAGCACACATTCAGCGTTGGCAAGAGGAAAGACGTATCCACGACCGCCTCAGTGCGGAGCACTATATTGGGCGCTTACAACGAATCAACCCCCGACATAGAGGGGCAGCCCGCTTACAAGCAATGCTCAATAAAGGCCATAAGAAGCCACAACGACATCGTAGCCAACTCAAAATCATCTTGGGAGTGGGATTAATTGGCGTGTTGGCGTTATGGATTTGGGTTATGGTCAGCATACGGTACACAACCTACCGCTTGGAGAAAGTCAGGGAAGCATTTCAGCAGCTAGAAATGGCCTATCTACATCGGGAGAGTTTGTTGACAATGGCGCAGCGGTTTCAGGTAGCCAATGATCCTGTTCAGGTGCGGTTGTTTGAGGAGCTACAGCAAACCGAGGGTTTGCTCCACACCCAGTTGGCCAAAAAAATCTTACCGCTTGCCCATCAGACCAATATTACCGCTGAAGTACAGTGGGAAGAGCTGCTTACACAGCTAAGTGTTTTTGTAGCAAGTACCAATGGAGAGGCTGCTTTCGATGAGTTAGAGCAAGAAGTGATGATGGTTCAGCGCCGCATCACCCTCAAAAGCCGGCAGTACAACCAAGTATCCAATCGATACAATACACATTTAGCGTATCCACCTCAATGTTGGCTCAAACAATTCCGCCCACAACCACTCTTCAACGAATAACCATCTACCATCCCAAATCGTCAATTTATCTAATTTTCAACCGTTGACCAATGCGTAGGCTGGTGCTTATGCTGATTTGGTTGAGCTGTGCCAAAGACGCTACCGATACATTGTAGCGGCGGCTAATGCTTTCAAGTGTTTCTCCTACACTCACTTGGTGGTAGATGTTGGTGCGTACTTGGTTGCCATAATGCCTGAAATGCTCAGGCAAGAGCATAAAGCGTTCACTACGAATAGCAGGGCTGTAGCGGTTATTGAAATCAAAAATCAGCAAGGGGTCTATAGAGTTACCTTCATAGCGTACCTCAAAGTGTAGGTGTGGCCCGGTACTCCAGCCTGTGCTGCCGCCAAGGCCAATGAGTTGGCCAGCTTTTACGGCCTGCCCGCTTTCTATTTTGCGCGCACTCATATGGGCGTAGAGTGTTTCAAAACCGTTGTAGTGCCTGACAACCACAAAGTTGCCATAACCACGGTTGAAGGTAGCTATCCTGACAATACCGTCAAAAACGGCAAAGATAGGTGTGCCAATTTGGAGGTTGAGATCAACGCCGTGGTGGTAGCGCCCCCAGCGTGGCCCAAACCGCGATGTAATCAAAGTCTCCTTGAGGGGCGATGCCCAGAGCAGGCCTCGTGCGGGTTCGTATAGCTGGATGGTTAGAGGAGCGTTGAAAGCCTTCGGGTCACGCCCATAGGGGTTGATATGGTTGATATCCCACACACTGTAGTACTCAGTAGCATAAACCCAGGCACTGTCTTGGCCGATACGAATTTCTTCGCTTACTTTTACGATAGCAGGCACCCCCATGTCGATACTCAATTCGTCAAGCTCACGCACCATTGCAGGGCGTGTATCGAAAAGGTCAAAAGTTACTCCTCCGCTGGCATTGGTCAGGTTGTTGCGATCAGTATTTTGTGCTTTGGCACTGTCTTCGGCACGGAGTCGGAGTTGTTGTTCCTTTACTTTTTGGAGACTATCTTTTTGATAGGCAGGTATTTCTACGTTGTTAGCATTATTAAAACGCTTATCTTCTTGTGATTGTAGGGCGGCTACAGGCACAAGAATACAGAGCATACATACCAGAATATATGAAGATATATTCATCGAACAGGGATTACGAACAATTCAAAAATAAGTTGTTGCTATGCTTGAAGCTGAACACCAAACATAGCAACATCAATTAAATAGTATTAAGCGTGGCTTAGGGCTACCTCGCGGGCGGCAAGGTAGCGCTCTGCGTCCAAGGCGGCCATACAACCTGAGCCGGCAGCTGTGATGGCTTGGCGGTAGTTTTTGTCTTGTACGTCACCACAGGCAAATACTCCTGGGATGTTGGTATGTGCTGAGCCTGGCTTGGTTAGAATATACCCTTGCTCATCCATATCCAAAAATCCTTTGAAGATATGGGTATTGGGTTGGTGCCCGATGGCAACAAAAAAGCCCGAGGCATTGAGTTCGGTCAGCGCTTGGGTTTTGTTATTGCGTATACGCACTCCGGTTACCTCTTCTTCTCCCAACACTTCTTCTACTTCGGTATTCCAATGAATCTGGATATTGGGCAAGTTTTTGACACGGTTTTGCATAATGACAGAGGCGCGCATTTCGTCTTTGCGCACCAACATATGAACCTTACTACAAATCTTGGCCAAGTAAGAAGCTTCTTCTGCGGCGCTATCGCCGGCTCCTACAATCACTACTTCTTGATTTTTGTAGAAAAATCCATCACAAACCGCACAAGAAGACACACCACGGCCTTGCAGCTTTTTCTCTGAGTCAAGTCCTAGCCACTTGGCCGAGGCTCCGGTAGCAATGATGACGCTGTCGGCTGTGATTTCGTGGCTATCATCGATGATGACCTTATGAGGGGTGGCAGAGAAATCGACTTTGGTAGCCAAACCGATGCGTATGTCTGTACCGAAGCGTTTGGCTTGCGCTTGTAAGTCTTGCATCATTTGTGGCCCCATAATACCTTGGGGGTATCCCGGAAAGTTTTCAACTTCAGTGGTAAGCATCAACTGCCCGCCTGGCTCAATACCTTGGTACAGCACTGGGTTTAGCCCGGCGCGTGCGGCATAAATGGCGGCGGTATATCCAGCAGGGCCGGAACCGATGATGAGGCAGTGTACTTTTTCTGTAGTCATAACATTGTTGTTAATATTCAAAATTGGGTAAAATTTAGCTCTCAAGCAATACCTTGCCAAAAAGAAGCGTGGTCTAACTTTGAGCTAAATCTGTAGAAGCAACAAAAAAGCCCAAGAGTTTAGTTTCTTGGGCGTGGCATCGTGCCAATAACAGAGGATGTTTTGTTTAGCCCAGATATGGTTTCAGGGCTTTGCTGCGAGAGGTATGGCGCAGGCGGCGGATGGCCTTTTCCTTTATTTGGCGCACACGCTCACGTGTAAGGTTAAACTTCTCGCCAATCTCTTCGAGGGTCAAGGCTTGTTGACCGTTGAGGCCAAAATATAGTGTTACTACGTCGGCTTCGCGTTGGGTTAGGGTAGATAGGGCGCGTTGTACTTCCTTGCGGAGCGAATCATTGAGCAGCTCTGCGTCGGGGGTTTCCTCACTATCATTTTCCAATACATCTAGCAAGCTATTTTCCTCACCTTGGATAAAGGGCGCATCTACTGATACGTGTCTGCCTGATATTTTGAGGGTATCAATTACTTCAGAGGTGGTTACGTCTAGTACTTCGGCCAGCTCGTCGGGCGAGGGTTCGCGTTCGTACTTTTGCTCCAGCTCTGAGAAGGTCTTAGAAATCTTATTGAGGGAGCCTACGCGGTTGAGTGGCAATCGAACAATACGCGATTGTTCGGCCAGTGCTTGTAAGATAGATTGGCGAATCCACCATACGGCGTAAGAGATAAACTTGAATCCGCGTGTTTCATCAAAGCGTTGGGCGGCTTTGATAAGGCCGAGGTTTCCTTCATTAATCAAGTCTCCAAGCGAAAGCCCTTGGTTTTGGTATTGTTTGGCAACAGATACCACGAAACGCAGGTTGGCCTTGGTAAGCTTTTCAAGGGCGAGTTGGTCGCCTTCGCGAATGCGCTTGGCCAAATCTACTTCTTCGTCGGGCGTAAGCAGGTCTACCTTGCCAATTTCTTGCAAGTATTTGTCCAAAGATTGGCTTTCGCGATTGGTAATCTGCTTGCTTATCTTGAGCTGTCTCATCTAGCTAATGGGTGTGGAGAGGTTATAAACGATTGTGAAAGCGTGCTTTCACCGGAGCATCTACTGAAGGCTAATGTATAACGGTGTGTTCGTACAAAAGGTTCCGTGCTCCGGTGTTGGCTAACCAAAACTATGCCTAAATTTAGTACTTAGGTGGGCGTGGCAAGAGCACCTTTCTAGACAAACGATACTTGCCGCTCTTTTTGTCTATATCTACTAGTTTTACGGTTACTTCTTCTCCTATTTCGAGTACTCCTTCCATAGATTCGACACGCTCCCACTTGATTTCGGAGATGTGTAGCAAGCCGTCTTTGCCTGGCATAAACTCGATGAAGGCACCAAAAGGCGTAATGGTTTTGACCTTGCCTTCATACACTTCTCCTATCTCAGGCTCTGCGACAATCATTTTTACGCGGGTGCGTGCTGCATCCATCGCTGTTTGATTGGAGGCAAAGATATTGACTACACCCATACCGTCTTTTTCTTCGATAACGATAGTTGCGCCAGTTTCTTTCTGAATTTCTTGGACAATTTTACCACCGGGGCCAATCACTGCGCCTATCATATCTTGAGGAATGATGACCTTGCTGGCACGTGGTACGTGGGGTTTGAGGTCGGGGCGTGGGGCATCTATGGTGGCGGTCATGCGAGAGAGGATATGTAGGCGACCTTCACGGGCTTGCGCCAAAGCCTCTTGCAAAACAGCATGTGTCAATCCATTGGTTTTGATATCCATCTGTACGGCAGTGATACCTTCGGTAGTACCAGCTACTTTGAAGTCCATATCGCCGAGGTGGTCTTCATCACCTAGAATATCAGAGAGGATGGCATACTTGCCAGTACTTTCATCTGTAATCAAGCCCATAGCGATACCAGCCACAGGAGCTTTGATAGGGATACCTGCGTCCATAAGTGCCAAAATACCGGCGCAGACCGTAGCCATGGAAGAAGAACCATTTGACTCTAGAATATCTGAAACGATACGGATGGTGTAGGGGTTTTGGTCGTCTGGGGGCAATACGGGCTTGATAGCGCGGTAGGCAAGGTTACCGTGTCCTATTTCGCGTCGTCCGGGACCTCGGTTGGGGCGTACTTCTCCGGTTGAGAAGGAAGGGAAGTTATAATGCAACATAAAGCGCTGGTATCCTGTACGGGTAGCGCCGTCTATTTGCAGCTCATCGAGCTTAGTCCCTAAGGTTACGGTAGTCAGTGATTGGGTTTCGCCACGTGTAAAGACCGCTGATCCGTGTGCTGAGGGGAGATAGTCTACTTCGCTCCAAATATCACGAATTTGGTTGAGGTTGCGGCGGTCAAGGCGGCTGCGCTCATCAAGTATACAGTTGCGGCAGGCATCTTTGCGAATTTTGTAGTAGTAGCGGTTGAGCAGGGTATCATTCACCTCTTCTCCTGCGGCCTCTTTGGCGGCTTTTTCGGCCTCTACAAACTGGTCAAACAGTGTCTTGAAAGCCTCACTGCGTGCGTTTTTGTCTTCTGGCGGGTTTTTGGCTATATCGAGCATTGCTGGGTAGAGCGCGTCATACATCCGCTTTTTGAGATCCTCATCATCAGGGAGTTCGTGAGAGTAAGTGCGTTTTTCAGTCTTGCCTACGGCTTGTGTGAGTGCTTTTTGGAGCAAACACTGTGCTTTGATGGCTTCGTGACCTACCCGAATGGCTTCGAGCAATACTTCTTCGGGAACTTCCTTCATTTCGCCCTCAATCATCACAACACTATCATAAGAAGCTCCAATCATCATATCCAGATCTGCACGCTCCAACTGAGAAGTAGTAGGGTTGACTACAAAAGCGCCATCTACTCGGGCTACGCGCACTTCGGAGATAGGCCCGTTGAAGGGGATATCCGAAACGGCAAGTGCCGCAGAAGCAGCAAAAGCAGCAAAAGCATCTGCCGGAATCTCAGGGTCTGCCGAAATCAAAAAGATATTGACTTGGGTGTCGCTGTGGTAGTCATCAGGGAAAAGCGGGCGTAGCGCACGGTCTACCAAGCGAGAGATAAGAATTTCGTGATCAGATAGGCGCCCCTCACGTTTGAGGAAACCACCGGGGATGCGGCCAGAAGAAGCAAATTTTTCTTGATAGTCAACAGATAGCGGCAGAAAGTCGATACCTTCGCGGGCGTTTTTGTCAGACACTACTGTCGCCAGCAGCATCGTTGCGCCGGCTTTCAGTACTACAGCGCCATCAGCTTGGCGTGCGAGTCGACCGGTTTCGAGCGTAACGGCAGTACCGTTGGGCATCGTGATGGTTTGGGTGATGATTTGTTGTGAGGGCATGAGGCAGTTATTCTATTGTTGTAACATCGGACATAAAAGCATACAGACAGAAGGCGAGTATACGGGAATACAAACAGCGGCAGCTTGAAAAAAATTAAGAATGAAAGCAGACTTCATTCTTAATTTCTTTACGTTTCATCAAGTCGATAATAAGATATTGGAGCTTCGGATTATTTACGCAAGCCTAGCTCGGCGATGATGGCGCGGTAGCGCTCAATATCCGTTTTGATGAGATAATTCAGGAGGCGACGACGCTTACCCACGAGCTTCAAAAGACCCAAACGGCTTGAGTGGTCTTTTTTGTTGCTTTTCAAGTGGTCTGTCAAGTGATTGATACGGAATGTGAAGAGTGCAATCTGTGATTCGGGAGAGCCGGTATCTTTAGCGTTTTTGTTACGACCGCTTTCTTCAAAAATGCTTTGTTTTTTTTCTTTGCTTAAGTACATATTTTTTTGATGAAAATAAAATACGTTGGTGATTGATATTTGCTTACAATTGGCAAAGGTAGCTAATCTCACATTAGGAAGCAATGATATCTTTGTTTTTTTGGCGCACAAAGTAGCCTTTTATTCGGTTGAACAACACATAGTAAGCGTCGGCTTCGAGTAGTCGGGAGTCGTTGCGGGCTTGGCGCAAGAAAAACAGGCCTACACCCAGCATCAGGAGATGGGGCATCCACATCCCAACCAATACAGGCACAACATCTTCTTTGGCCCATTTTTCGCCAGTCATTGTCATGATGTAGAGCAAGACAAAGAAAAGGATTGAAATCAAGATAGGAACTCCCAGCCCACCTTTCTTGATAATGGATCCTAGTGGGGCGCCAATCAAGAACATCGTAAAACAGGCAAAGGCTTGGGTAAACTTGCGCCATTTTTCGATTGTAAAGCTGTTCTTATCTCGGTGTGTGTTGTGGTACATCATCTGCCTTGTGTTGACTAGGCTTTGTAGGTTTCGGGCTTCGTTATAGGCTTGTTCGAGAAGTTGTTTTTGGTTGAGGGCTTGTTCGAAGCTCTCGTAAGGGTCTAAAGAAGCTACTTCTTCTTGCCAATCCTTGAGGGTCTGCGCTTTTTGCCTGCGTATTTGAAAGACAGTATCGTTGCGGTCGGCAAATTTATAGCGATAATAAGGAGTGATAGAAGCATACATAGAGCTTAGTTGCTTCTGCTCAGAACGCTGTAACGAGTCTATATCACCGTTGAGTTGACTCACATTGCGCATTACTTTATTACTGCTAAAGAGATTTTCGTCAGTACGCTTGAGGTCAAAAGACTCTAGGCTGAAGACAATCTTGTTTTTGTCAAAAACGCTACGCATAAACTCGTCGGTCATAGGTGTGTTATTTTCGCCAAAGTTTTGGTGGTAGCTTTTGCCGTCAAAAAGTTCCAAGACTAGGTATGTATCGTTTTTGATGGTATACATCTTTCCCGACTTGGCCACATACAGTTCGTTGTTGCCTCGATCTTTGGTATGGTTATAAATAATGACATCTTGCAGGCCTTGTCCATCAGCTAATTTTTTGCTTACTCGCACGCTGTAGCCTGGCAGTCCGGCATAAAAGGCACCTTCTTTGAGGTCGAGTGAAGGCTTTTTCTGTCGAATATCGTACAACAAGCTGTAGGCCTTGAGGTTGGCCCAAGGCATCACTTTGTTGCTAAACCAAAAAGAAGCCACTACCAAAAGTAGCGAAATGATAAAAATAGGCACAAGCACCCGCAACAGCGAAATTCCCGCACTCTTGATGGCTGTAAGTTCGTAATGTTCTCCTAGGTTGCCAAAAGTAATCAGAGAGGCTATCAGGATAGCCAAGGGCAAGGCCAATGGAACTAGGTTGAGGGCAAAATAAAACATCAGCTGCCCAATCACATCGAAGGTCAAGTCTTTCCCGACTAGGTCTTCCATAAAGCCGACCATGTTCTGGGTTAGTAGGATAAACACTACCACTGAGAGTGTGATAACGAAAGGCCCTAAAAAGGCCTGCAACATTATTTTGTCAATCTTTTTAATCATGGGCAATGCAAGGCGCAGCAACACGCCTCAAAGGTTATCAAGGCGCAAGTTACATCTTTTACACGATATAGCCACAAGCTTAGCCCCCAACAATCTCGCGCAATTGATGCACCAAACCCTCCCAGAGCGAGTCGAGGTCGTTCTCATCACTGACTTCGGAGTAGTCTACGACTTTGAGAAAAGTGGTATTGGTCATCTCATTTTCTTGCAGGCGCAGCTCTATATAGGCAGGGGAGGAGTCATCCTCGGTTTCGGTGTTTTCAAACTCAAACTTGATTTGCTTGTTACTACGCATTACGACCACCTTGGCATAATGATCTTCATTGTCCCAAACAAAATGCAGTTTTTTTTGCCCCAGCTCGCGCACACTATCAGCAAACCAAGTCTGTAGGCCTGATGCTGTAGACAAATAAGGAAAGAGCATCCTTGCTGAGGCTTTTAGCTCAAACTCTTGGGTATATTTGAATTTGGACATAGTTGATGACATCACATTAGTTTGGAATAGTGTTAAAAATTTTTCGACTTGGTTTTGGTTTATCAAAAAAAAGTCGCTATGTTTGCATCCGCTTTGGCGAGGTAGCTCAGATGGTTAGAGCGTCGGATTCATAACCCGGAGGTCGAGGGTTCGATTCCCTCCTTCGCTACACTTCCTCTTAAAGGCCGGTAAGTTATCACTTATCGGCTTTTCTCTTGCCCTATACCCAACTACGCAACCTTAGTGTCAACGGCCTGATGGCAATATAGTGGCAAAGCTGGAATATGCACAAATTTTTTAGCGTTTTTTGTGAATATCTCGATTAGATATACCTGAGCAGCCTCTCATAAGGGCGTGCATCATCGGGCAACAACGAACAAACTCACCATTGGATATTTTCAGAAAAGTACCCCCCCGACCGTAAAGCAGCACTAACCTCCAACTTTGGGGGGAATTTGTTACAAAAATGAAATTCTTGTAGCATTGTGATGTATGCTGAGCTATAAAATTTCAAAAATATCCTGTAGTGTAACGAACAAAACCAATCCCGAACCAAGCGCGTAGGAAGATTGTTAAACAGTAATAGACGGGCTGTAGCTCGGTGTGCAATAATCTTGAGTAGGTATTTCTAATCAGGAAGCCAATGATTACAAAACAATAGCTTTTGTATAAATGGCTGTTAGTCAGTATACACAGCGGTTTTTAGTATCTATAAAGCAGCTCGTTGAAGAGCTAAAAGCCATCAACAAAACAAAAAATAAGCACAATTATTTTGTTTTGTTCCAAAAAGCAACTACGTTTGCAGCCCTATTTGGCGAGGTAGCTCAGATGGTTAGAGCGTCGGATTCATAACCCGGAGGTCGAGGGTTCGATTCCCTCTTTCGCTACATTTTCTTTTTCAAAAAAACCGGTAAGTACGCTTATCGGTTTTTTTGTGCCTTGCAATTGGATTTTATCGTACACCACTGGATATTTTTGAAAAAATAGCTTAGCGCTCCAGTTTCGAGACAAGCTGAGGCCTCATTTTGGGGGTAAAATGAGACTTAGCCCGCAGTTTTAACTGTGGGGTTTGAAAAATGTCCAGTGGTGTGAGTGAATCATAACCCTATTTTTTACGTTCATAAAAATCCACTTGACTATCAAAAGCCTATGTATTCAAAAATACACCTACTGAGTGCAATATTATTGTGCGTATTCTTCACACCTATTTATGCTCAACAAAACGCCCAAGACTACTACCGCAAAGCTTGTCAACATCTCAAGGGCAATGAGTATACCCTTGCTTTAGAGGCCATCGACCAAATTATAGAGGGGAAGCTCCTACAAACCCACCAGCTGCCCGACCGGGTCGATATGCCTAAAATAACAGCCCAAAATTGGACAATCAATCAAGGCCAACACCTTATTGTTACGCAGTATAATGGGCTAAATGTACAATTGATGGATATAGACCTTGAGGTTGATTTTTTGGCTGACGATGACGCTGCTGCGGCCACCGGCCCAGACCAGCTAGCCTCTAAGCAATATTTGGCTTGGGCGCAGGTTTTTCAGAAGCGAGGAGAAATCTTGCTCAAAATGAAGCGTTTCGAAGAAGCGCTCGAAAGCTTTGAACGCGTTTGTGCTTTAGCGCCCGATAAGGCTGTGGCGCATTTCTACCGAGCCAGGGCGCTTTCTACCAAGGCCGAAAGGCTAGACCAAGCCCTAGAGGCTGTTAACGAAGCTATCCGTCTCGATGACAAACAAGCTATTTTCTACAACTTTAGGGGCGTACAACACCGCAGCAAAGGAAACCATCAAGGAGCTTATGATGACTACAAAAAGGCACTCGTACTAAATCCCACCTTTGCGATGGCAGCCAAAAATCTGGCGCAGTTATACCAACTAGACAAGAAGGAGGCCGAGGCGCTCAAGGTGCTTGAGCAACAAGTAGCACTCGGGGTGGAGAATAAAGATGTATATATTATGCTGGCTTGGCTGTATACAGATGCTGGCAATAACGAAAAAACCCTTATCTATGCCGCCAAAGCCGCTGATATGGGAGTAGGCGAAGGTTGGCTTTTGCAAGGGAGGGTTTATTCGCGCAAGGATAGCTACCGGGAAGCTATCCCTTACTTCAGGGAGGCGGTCTTGTTAGACCCCAAGCTGACAACGGCTTATGTAGAACTTGCCGTAGCAGAGTATATGACCGGAGACCAAGAACAGGCCTGTGTCAGTATTCAAAAAGCATTGGATGTATTGCTACAGAATGGTGAAGAGCAAACCTCATCTTCGTTTCAAACAGTCGAAAAAATCAAGCTGCAAGTGGGGTGTAAATGATGTTGATTATACTACTTTCACCCGCCCTTAGAAAACCAAAAAGCCTGTCGGTGTGGTATCCAACAGGCTTTTGATGGTTGTGCTAGTCAGGAGACAGGCTTATTGCGCAGGAGCTGCCATATACCCCACACGGCGCGCCATTAGTGCATCTCTTCCGAAGCTCTTTAGGCAGCGTTGATGTGATACAAGCGCGCCCCAAAAGGTTTTATTTTCGATATAAGGCACCCCACATTCTTCGGCAGTCTGTTTGACGATATCCGAGATAGCGCGGTAGTGTATATGACATATTTTGGGAAAGAGGTGATGTTCTATCTGAAAATTAAGCCCTCCACAGAGGAAATTGGCCAGATAGCTTTTGCGTGCGAAGTTGGCCGTGGTATGCATCTGATGTACGGCCCAGAGTGCTTCCATATTCCCATCATCATTGGGCAAGGGGAAATCAGTTCCCTCTACCACGTGCGCTAGTTGGAAAACCAAGCCTAAAACCACCCCTTCGGCAAAATGCATCACCAAAAAGCCAATGATAAACTGCCACCAAGTAATAGGCAATAACCACAACGGAAGCCCAATAAAGAGCACATAATACACTGCTTTGAAGAAAAATAGATTAAAAGCAGGTTGCCAACTGTTGCGACGATTATCATATTGGCCAATTTTCTCCTTAAAAAACTTTACATAATCCTTACGAAATACCCAAGTAAGAGAGGCAAAGCAATACAAGAAAAAGGCATAAATATGCTGATAACGCATAACAGGCTTGAGCTGATCGTGGTGTGATAGGCGTATTAGACCGGGGGCTATTTCTATATCTTCGTCATGGCCGGCTATATTGGTGTACATATGGTGTACGTTGTTGTGTGTTACTTTCCAGACTTCCACATTGGCTCCAATCAAATAAAAGCTACTACCAACGAGTCGGTTTACCCAGTTTTTGGGGGAATAAGCGCCATGCATTCCATCGTGAGAGATATTGAAACCAATAAAGGCCTGGAACATCCCCAACAGGGCAGCCAAACCTAACATCGCCCAAAGTCCGAAACCTCCCCACAAAATCAGGCTATACAACAAGACCGCACCGCCCATAAAAAAGAAAGTTTTGAACACCATGGCAGCGTTGGCGTGTTTGGAAAGGTTATTGTCATTGAAATAGGCTTGCACACGCTTTTTGACAAGCGGGTGAAATTGTTGTTCGGAGTTGGTTTTAGCAGTTCGGCCAAACTTTAGGGTAGTACTCATAAATTGTAAAGGAAAATAAAACGGAATAGGTGTGTAAGTGAAAGAGCGGTGCTGTAAATAGCCCTATCGCCAAGCCTAAGGTTATTTTTGTATGGCATTAATGAAAACATTAGGGTTTCATCGAAAATAAGTCTTGCTTTTGCTTGGTTGGCTAAAGTTGTTGATATTTTTTGTGAAAACCTATTTTAGCCAAAAAAAATTTCTCGTTTATTTTCTTTTAACCAACCAACATACTGTCGAAATACAACAACAAATCGGGCTGACTGCTGATTTGAAAACAAACTCCTAGTGCATCAATTGCCATATTTCGCCATTATTAAACTCAAACCGAACAAAGCCTTCGGCGGGTGTGTAGTACATCAGGCGGATATCGGTAGGTTCGGTAAAGAAAGTTCGGATTTCATAGACATTCTGATACTGATACCCCTCAAGGTCGAGTTTTTGATGTGTAGGAGTCTTGTAAGTATAACGTTGGCGATAGTACTGAAAAACCAGCTCCACTCCTTGGGTTTGTTGAGCATGTTTATATACCATTACTGTTGGCCACTGGCGGGCTTGGGCCAGTGCGGGAGCGGCTAGGTTACTGCGTAGACTTGCTCCGTCGGTATGGGGGGCGCAAGTGGGGCTGTTACCGTCTTCGGCCAAAGGGGCAGCTGCTTCGACACGGTGCGTATCGGCAGGTTGTTGGGTAGCCAGATAGCGTACAAAAAGCTGTGAAGTATCGGTTTGGTAGGCCAAAAGTGCCCGTTCTTGTGGGGTAAACTCCGCCTTTATCGGAGTACGGGTATTGCACATACAACAGATGCAAGTAAAACCCGCTAAAATACAATTTAGCAGCAGCTTTGAAGGCCTGATGTGTTTTTTGAAGTTTGAGGTGTGCATATTGAGGCAGTTTTTATACATTTGTTCTAACAACAAAACGCAAGAGGCGTATGTCGAGTTGCTTTTTCGCATATTCACAGCCATACTTACGCAGATACTGAACTTATGACCACACTTTTGATATTTCTACCCTTTTTGGTAGTTTTTGGGCTGGCTGCGGTATATGCCGAGCGTAAAATATCGGCCTATATCCAAGACCGGATGGGACCGATGGAGGTGGGGCCACGAGGCTTACTCCAAACAGTGGCCGATATTCTCAAACTCTTACAAAAAGAAGACATCACGCCACAAGGAGCTGATAAATGGCTTTTTACCCTTGCACCGATTTTGATTTTTACGGTCATCTTTGCAGGGTTTGCTGTGATTCCGCTTGCGCCAGAGCTGGTCGGTTCAGCGGCTTATGTGGGGGTGTTTTATCTCTTAGCCATCATCTCTCTCGACGTAATCGGCCTGTTGATGGCAGGCTGGGCTTCGGCCAGTAAGTTCCCCATTATCGGAGCGATGCGTGCAGTGGCACAAATTGTTTCTTATGAAATTCCGGCAGGCTTGGCCATCCTAAGCGTAGTGATGATTTGCCAAACCCTTGATTTACAGGAGATAAGCTACCAACAAGGTATCTGGGCAACCTATACTGCCCCCGGAAGCCGACAATACCTCTTTGGCTTGCCCGCCTTGGGCATCGACATTACGGGTGTAGGCGGATTTTTGGCTTGGAATATTGTACGTATGCCCTTGCTGAGCGTCGCCTTTCTCATCTATTTCATCGCTGCACTTGCTGAGTGTAACCGTGCGCCTTTCGATATTCCCGAAGCCGAATCAGAACTAATCGGCGGCTATCATACAGAGTACTCAGGGCTGAAGTTTGCCTTTTTTTTCCTCTCTGAATATGGGATGATGATATTGCTTTGCCTGCTGATGTCAGTCTTGTTTTTGGGTGGTTGGAATACCCCCTTGCCCAATATCGGGCCAGTGGCCTTGGCCAATTGGACTAGTGGCACCCCCGGTACTTGGTTTGGCTACCTCAGTGGTGCTTTTTGGATGCTCAGCAAGGCGCTAGTATTGTTTTTTGTACAAATGTGGGTGCGTTGGGTATATCCCCGCTTGCGCGTAGACCAGCTGATGTACCTCTGTTGGAAAGTACTCGTGCCTTTTGCTTTGGCCATTGTGTTGGCCTGTGGCGTATGGCGTTTGTGGATGGTCGGCTAAAAACAAGACAGGGAATAACGGAGTACCCAGCAGTTGTTAGGCGCGCTCCCGTAGCTGTGCTTGGCTGCGGGCTTGGTGAATAGCCGCGCTGTGGGCCTCGGCCCAATCGACAAGTGCTTTGAGATGTGGAATAAGGGTCTGGCCTATGGCAGTCAACCGGTACTCTACCTTGGGTGGGATGACAGCATAAGCTTTGCGGCTGACAAGCCCATCTTCTTCGAGCGCTTTCAAACTACTAGAAAGCATTTTTTGAGAGATGCTTTGGATATACTTATGTATTTCGCTGAACCGCAACACCTCTTCTTCTGCCAAGAGCAATAAAATCAACACAGACCACTTGTCTCCAAAACGGTCGACAATATTGCGGACGGGGCAGTTGGCTGCGTCCGCAAATTTTTTTAAATTTTCTTCGCTCATAAACGCTTGATTATCAGTTTTTCTAACTTTTTGGTAACTATCGTATACACAGGAAAGTTCTTGTGTGTACTGAAAATATTACTTACCTTTGTATTGTTGATAACCAAAAGTAAGTAACATCTAAAAAGTAACCAAATATGAGTGAGAAAATTTTAATTACAGGAGCCAATGGCCAGCTAGGCCGCGCTGTTATCGCCTATTTATTACCCCAAGTGCCTCAAGGTACTATAGCTGGCTTGGTACGCAAAGGCCACACGGCCAGTGATTTGGCCGCCTTGGGAGTAGACATTCGGGAGGGAGATTATTTTGACCAAGCCTCATTGACCAAGGCAATGCAGGGCATCGACAAAGTTCTGCTGATTTCTTCTAGTGATTTCAATGACCGTTTTGGACAACACCGCAACGTAATTGATGCCGCACATGGGGCAGGCGTAAAGCATCTGTATTATACCGGTGTTACTATCAAAGATATCAAGCACTCAGCCCTCAACCCGCTACTTGCTGACCATTTCCAAACCGAAGACTACATCAAAAGTAAAGGCTTCACCTATACTTTCTTGAGAAATGGGCTTTATGCGGAGGTCATCCCGATGTTTTTGGGAGAGCAAGTGCTCCAAACAGGGGTGTACTTCCCCGCCGGAAGCGGCTCAGTGGCTTTTGTGGCGCGTCAAGACCTCGGAGAGGCTACGGCCAATATCTTGGCCAGTGCCGGACACGACAACAAGACCTACTCCCTGACTTCGTCCCAAGTATATAGTTTTCAAGATGTTGCCGATATTCTTACCACACTAAGTGGCCAAACAGTAGGCTACTACAGTCCGGCATCGGAAGAGTACAAGGCGATGTTGAGCCAGCTTGGGCTGCCCGAGCCTGTCGTGATGATGTCTGTGTTGTTTGCCGAAGGTATGAAAAACAATGACTTCAATGAAGCAGACCATACCCTCGAAACGCTACTCGGACGCAAACAAATAGACTTGCAGACCTTCCTCAAAGGAGTGTATGGACTGTAAATATTGATTGACAAATCCCTGCTGACCCCACCATTGTGTGGGGTTATGGGTGTGCAATGCTGTTATACCCAACCAAAATTGGTTTGAGAAATGTGTGCGCCAAGAATCCTTGAGAATTCAGAAAATCAAATCTTGTGAATCTTGGTACGCCATTGGACATTTTTCACATCCCATAGTTAAAGCTGTGGGCTAAATCTCATTTTACCCCAAAATGAGGCCTCAGTTTGTCTTGTAGGTGGAGCTCAGGGCTACTTTTTCAAAAATGTCCAGTGGCGTGGGAAAATTTATTGCTATGAAGATTTCCGAGCTGTACCCCTATGTTGATTCTTCCATAATTTTTATTTTCGCCATAAAACCCTTAGCATTAGCAAACCTAACGCTAAGGGTATTTTTGAATGATTAAACAACAGAGGAGCCGGCGGTGATTTTACAAATCCAGTCCAAATTTTTGGGCATTGGCTTGGGCATCGGGGTATCCCGCGTCGGAGTGTCTGAAGATGCCCATGGCAGGATCATTATGGAGTACGCGCCGCAGGCATTGATCAGCACGTTCGCTACCATCGGCCACCACCACCATTCCGGCGTGTTGAGAAAAGCCCATTCCTACGCCGCCGCCATGGTGAAAAGAGACCCAAGTAGCGCCGCCGGCGGTATTGGCCATCAAGTTGAGCAGTGGCCAGTCCGACACTGCGTCGGAGCCGTCTAGCATTGCTTCAGTTTCGCGGTTGGGCGAGGCTACAGAGCCACAGTCGAGGTGGTCGCGCCCGATAACAATCGGCGCCTTGACCTTGCCACTGCGTACCAACTCATTGAAAATAAGCCCTGCCTTTTCGCGTTCGCCCATCCCAAGCCAGCAGATGCGTGCGGGCAAGCCTTGGAAAGCCACCTTTTCTTGGGCTTGGCGCAACCATCGGTGTAGGGCTTGGTCTTGGGGGAAAGCCTCCATCAGCGCTTGGTCAGTGGTGTAGATGTCTTCGGGATCACCGGAGAGCGCCACCCAGCGAAAGGGTCCCTTGCCTTCGCAAAATAGAGGGCGGATATAGGCAGGGGTAAATCCGGGGAAGTTGAAGGCATCACTTACGCCGCCTTGCCGAGCAAATTCGCGCAAATTGTTGCCATAGTCAAAGACAATCGCACCGCGTCGTTGCATTTCCAACATCGCCTCTACGTGGCGTGCCATACTCTCGATGGCGCGTTGTTGGTAAGTGGCAGGGTCTTGTTGGCGGAGGGCTTGAGCTTGACTCAGGCTGAGGCCGTGGGGGACATAGCCGTTGAGTGGGTCGTGGGCTGAGGTCTGGTCGGTCAAGATATCGGGCGTAAGGCCGTCGGCCAACATTTGGCGAAGCACATCGCCAATGTCACCTACCAAGCCCACCGAGATATTTTGACCTTGGGCTTTAGCCTCTGTTACCCATCGGATGGCCTCGTCGTAGTTGTCGGTCATCTTATCGAGATAGCGGGTATCGAGCCGCTTTTGGATGCGTGTCGGGTCTATGTCTACGCCCAAGAAGGTAGCACCTGCCATAGTGGCGGCGAGCGGCTGAGCGCCACCCATTCCACCCAAACCACCCGTAACCAGTAGTTTGCCGCGCAAGTCGCTTTGAAAGTGTTGTTGTCCACAGGCAACAAAGGTCTCATAAGTGCCTTGCAAAATCCCTTGTGTGCCGATATAAATCCAGCTGCCGGCAGTCATCTGCCCATACATCATCAGCCCTTCGGCGCGAAGCTTGTTGAAATGATCCCAAGTAGCCCACTGTGGTACAAGGTTGCTATTGGCTATCAACACTCGCGGAGCCTGGGGGTGGGTACGCACAATGCCCACAGGCTTGCCCGATTGTACGAGGAGCGAGTGCTCATCGTCGAGAGTCAGAAGGATTTCGATGATTTTTTGGAGCGACTCGCGGCTGCGGGCTGCCTGGCCTATCCCCCCGTAGACAACCAGCGCGTCGGGATTTTCGGCTACTTCACCGTCCAAGTTATTGAGCAACATCCTCAAAACAGCCTCTGTTGCCCAAGAGCGGGCGTGCAGTTGATTGCCAGTAGGGGCTTTGTAGTGCGGGTGCGCTGCATAGGTTTCCATAAATGTTTGGAGCGCTGTAGCACTCGAAGTAGGAGTATTCATAGCATCTGTGTTTAGTTGGTATATGTATAAAAGTTGGTGTTAGGCTATTTTTGAAAAATAATGTTTCATGCAATTGGTGTTTTCGAGTAAAAAGTATAAAATTGTGGATTATTCTGTGATTTTAGCGCTCGAGTCATCGAAAATCTCCTTAGTGATAAGTTGGCAAACCTATCACTAAAGATTTGCGCCAAATTTACGGAAGCCCCAAATTGTGCAATCAATTTACCCAAACAGATGTTTTGTTACTAAACATTGTTCATCCCCCAAAACATTGGTCATCCCCCAAATATTAGGGGGCGATTGACGTACAACGCCAAAAGTTGAGGTGCTTTTAGGCCTCAATTCCATCACTATGTGGTAGTTTATGGTAAGACAAAGCTAACAAGCTTTTTTTACAAAAACCATTCAGAAACAAGATACAATGTCGCCAAAAATGTCTGAATTATGAAAAATCAAGTACAAAAGCACAACAATCAGGCGCTCTTAGACAACTTGCGCCGTACGCTCGATGATTTGCAAAAGGCACAAAAAAATACTCAGGGTTTGTTGGAGGTTGTGCACCAACAAACGCCGAGTATCAGCCTACCCAACAATCCGGCGAATTATTGAATTTGCATATAGCGCAAATCTTTGATGAAAGCCGTGAAGACATGTTGCCCGTCTTTGAGGCGGGCTTCGCTCAATGTAAGAAAAATGGGGACTAGTTCCCCGCTTTTGGTTAAGGCCTCCACCTTACGACCCTTTCCGATAACCTGGGGAACGTGTGTGGTCATATAGTTGTGTAGGTATTGATCGTGGTTGTGGCTATGTTCTTGAGGCATCAGTGTTTTGACATTCTTGCCCATTACCTCATTGCGGTCGTACCCCCAAAGGCGTTCAGCAGCTTGATTGAAGAAATCAATAATCCCTTCTTGACTGATACTGATTACACAGTCTACACAACCCTCCAATATCTGCTCATAGCGTGTTACAATCTCTTCTACTTCTTGTTGTTTGGACTCTACCATCTCTTGTGTTGCTTGGAGTTCCTCAAGGTTTTGACGTAGCTCTTCCTCTGCCGAGCGTAACATTTCTGTTTGTCGATAAGATTCTTCTAAGAGCGCCTTGGTGCGGGTATTGTTGTAGATGCTTTCAAGTGCTGTAGCAATATTTCGGGAGGCTACTTTGAGTAGTTCGAGATACTGTTTTTCTAGTTTTTGTACATAAATCACCTCCATCACTCCATAGACGCGTTCATTGAATGAGAGTGGCAATACCAACAGACTTGCTGCGCTGATTTGTGCTGCTCCGCTGGTTTTTATGAACACATTTTGCGCCGGTATTTGCTCAAAAAAATCACCTTGCCTGTTTCGGCAGCCTGCCCCACCAGCCCTTGTCCAAGAGTAACTTGCTTTTGGGGCAAATCTTCTATCAGCATCGCATAGCTGGCCAAAGGTTTGAGCAGGGTGGTTGCGCTGTCGAGGTGATAGAAAACCGCGCTAAGTGCTTCTGTGGTTTCTGCGGTATAGTTAGTGATGGCCTTGGCAAAGCTCTGTGTGTCTTGTGAGTAGTTGAGGCGAATCACCTCATCAAATTTAGCTACATTAGAATCGAGCCAGATGCGTTCTTGCATCGCTTTTTCTTTTTGCTCAAACTCTGCGCGGAGTTTTTCAAAGGCATCTTGTGTGTAGGTTTGTTTGGAGGTACTCATAGGTTTGTGAGATATAGAGTTTGTATAATAAGTTATGTTTTTTGTTTATGTATTTTTAGCAAGGCTTTATATTTTCAAGCCGACCAGTGTTACGTCGTCTCGTTGTTCGGCAGTGCTTTGGAAATTGCTCAAGACCCGTTCGATGTTATACTTTTGTTGGTTGAAAGTATAATTGGCCACAGTACGGATGAGGTCTTTGAGGCGATTTTTGCCAAAAGTTTTGTGCTGAGGGTTACAGATATCGCTTACCCCGTCGGTAGCAATGTAAAGTTGGTCTCCGGGTTTGAGGCAAAATTGTGTTTGGGTAAAGACCAGTTCCTTGTCTAAGCTCAGCCCTCCGATAGATTGCCGATCGCCTCGGTACTCTCGCAGGGTATGTCCACGCTCTTCGGGGAATATCTCACAGACCAACAAATCTATTTTGGCTCCCGAAAACACCACTTGTACCCCATCTATCAAGGCCGGCCTGAGGCGGAGGAAGCACAAAGTCAAACTGCATTACGGCTTTGATCTGCCCACGATTGACAATAGGTAGCGCAATCGTTTGGCTCAGGTATATATCAAGTGTATTGAATGGCACAATGGCGTGCTTGGCAGGAATGTCTCTAAAATGTTTGAGTACTTGTGTTTCGGCTACTTGGCCGAGTAAACCCTGCCCTATTTGTAATGGGGTGGTAGGGAGTGTTTGGGCGTAGGCCGCCACCGGATAGAGTACATTGTCATTTGCTTCGTAATAATACATCAAGGCCTGTATGCTTTGTAGGTTTTCAGCCAAATGATAAAGCACTGCCTTACAAAAAGCAGGGGTATCTGTATTGAAAAAATCGTGCAGAACTTGGTTAAGTGCCACTTTTTGCTGTGCTAACCAAGCAATCTGCTCGTCAGAAATAGTAGGAAGCATTTAATATCAGGCGCTTTAGGTGTAGTAGATAATGTAGTGGAGAAATCAGGCAAATATCAGCCTGATTCATTGATTATACTGTTGTTAAACGAAATGATGAATAAAACGTTTGTACAAAACCAATATTTCCACTTTTTATTTAAGCTACAAGCCTTGTGCCATATTTGTACCCAACCAAAAATGGTTTGGGACACACGCCAATGGATATTTTTCAAACTCCATAGTTAAAGCTATGGGTTAAGTCTCATTGTCCCCCAAAACGAGGTCTCAGGTTGTCTCGGAGCTCCAGCTCCGAGTTGCTTTTCCAAAAATGGTTTGGGAAATGTGTGTACTGAAAATCCTTAGACTAACTTTCTCTGTAGGCACACCAAAAAGCCACCTCGAGAGATTGGGTGGCTTCTGTGGTGATGATTTGGGTATTCTATACCAAGATTCGATTCCCTAACCAAGTTGGGTGAGGTATACAAAGCTCCTTGGGTTTTTAGATACTAAACCAGTCAATGCCTTGTTTGAGCTGGGCTAGTGTTTGGGCTTCGGGGCTATCGGCCTGGACTTGGTGGTTGTAACGCCAAGAGGCGTGTTGGGGGAGGCTCATCAGGATAGACTCGGTACGCCCGCCGGTTTCGAGCCCAAACTTGGTGCCTTGGTCCCACACCAAGTTGAACTCTACGTAGCGCCCACGACGGAGCAACTGCCATTCCTTTTGAGCCTCGGTATAGGGCTTATCTTTATTGAGGGCTATGAGGTGGGTGTATATCGGGGCAAAGGCGCGGCCTACATTCATTACAAATGTGTGTAGGGCGGTTTTATCACGTCGACCTTCTGGTTTGAGGCGGTCAAAGAAGATACCCCCTATACCGCGTGTTTCTTGGCGGTGGGGGAGGTAGAAGTAGCGGTCGGCCCAGGCCTTGAACTCAGGGTAGTAGGCAGGATTGTGTTTATCACACACTTGTTTGAGTTGTTGGTGGAAGTAGGCAGCTTGTTCGGGCACGATGTAGTGTGGGGTGAGGTCTATGCCACCTCCAAACCAAAATGTGCCATTGCTCAACTCAAAATAGCGGACATTCATATGGATGATGGGCACGTGTGGGTTGTGGGGATGCATCACGATAGAGACTCCAGTAGCAAAAAACTCCCCTTGGGGGAAGCCCATTTTCTGTTGTAGGGCCTCGGGCGTGTTGCCATATACAGCCGAAAAACCTACACCGCCTTTTTCGAGCACGGAGCCGTCTTGTAACACACGGGAGCGCCCGCCGCCGCCGCCTTCGCGCTGCCATTGGTCTTCGACAAATTTGCCACTACCGTCGGCAGCCTCAAGGGCTTGGCAAATATTGTCTTGGAGGGTTTTGAATTCGGCGCTGATGGTGTCTTTATCCAACATAGTATACTCAATGAAAATTAGTTTGGGGAAATAGATGTGCTGAAAATCTTGGAGAAGCAAGGAAATCAAATCCAGATATCCAGCAAATCTTGGTATAGCATAGGAGTTAGGGATTTTGTAGTGTTATCGGAAAAGCTACTCCTTGAAATGAATCAGCTCTGATTGTACGTGCTTGAGCATCGGGATGAGAGATTCTTCAAATGTCTCTACCCAACCCTCTACGTCTTCTTCATAAAAATACCATTTCAGCAAAACAGGATGTCCTTTGGCTGCTAACTCATCAAGTATTTTGAGCATATTGAGCAAGTACATACTGGAGCTGGTATTGTAATAGTCGAGGCTGATGGTGATGGTAGTTTGAGGCGCTGTGTGCTGATGGGTGTAGTTTTCGAGCCACAGCAGCAACTGACTGTAAAACGCAAAAGCATCCTCAGGAATAGAGCGCCCCGTAATACTCAATTCGCCCTTGGTAAACTCAAAAGAGACGGCGGGCGTACGTTTGTTGGCTGCGATGATGATATTCTCCATAAAACGCTAGGTTGTCCACAGAGCAGATAAGTAAGATGTGTGACAAAAATACAAAAAATATCAAAACGGATAGCCAATCCCGATGTTAAGTAGTAGTTGGTTGTTGCTAAAGGGGCTTCTCCAATCAAAATCGAGGATACTCCAACGCAGCGCATCGCGGGCGGGCAGGCCAGGGTTGTAGACTTTCAGGCCGGCATCGAAACGTAGGATAAGAAAAGAGAAGTCAAATCGTAAACCAAAACCAGTTCCGATGGCTATTTCTTCATAAAAGCGATTCACCTCAAAGTTGGCTCCCGGGCGCGTAGGGTCAGGGCTTATCATCCAAGTATTACCTGCATCTACGAAAAAAGCACCGTGTATGAAGCTAAACATCGGGAAGCGGTACTCTATGTTGGCTTCTAAGATAATTTCGCCGGGTTGTTCGTTGGTATAGCTCAAGCGCCCCCGCTCATCAAACTGAGCATAAGAGCCCGGGCCCAAGCGTCTTGGTTGCCAGGCGCGAAGGCTGTTGGAGCCCCCACCAAAGAAGAACTTTTCATACGGAAGCGTATTGGAAGTATTGAAGGGCGCAGCAATACCGCTGTGTACTCTGAAGGCCAGTGCTTTTTTGTTGGGGTAGCTGTGGCGGTAATGTCCGGTGAGGGTCAAGCGCCAAAATTGGAAGTACTTGAGGTTAAACAATTGCCCCGGCTCTGCGCCTGTAGCATTGCTGAGTAGGTGCGGAATATTTCCCCCTAGCTCCACCAAGGTACGCAAATAGCGAGGGTGCTTCACGCCTTCTTTGCCTTCTTCGTTGTAGGTATAGGTGAAATAAGTGCTGGATACAAAGGCGCGGTCAAAGCTTTGGCGGATAGGGTTGCCTTGGCGTTCTAGGTTGCGCAGGAGCAAGTCAAAATCCCTGCTGATACTCAAGGTATTGACTACGTTTAGCTCTACCAAGGTCAGCTGGAAGGTAGATTGCCGCAGGGTTCCCAAGTAGTTGATAGAAGTCTGAACCCCGGAGCGGGTATACTCGGGGCGTTGAGTATAATTGACCCCAAGGGAGAGTCGTGTTTGAGGGTTGAAGCGGTTGAACTGAAACCTCAGCCGTGAGGGAAAGAGCACTTGTGGAAAGATGAGCGATGTCGTAACATTAAACTCTTGGCTGGTATAGAGCAGACCTGCGTCTTGCTGTTGGCTGAAGCCTGCTTGCGCATCTAGGCTGTATTGTACTTTGGCCTCCAAAATCTCACACCCCTGAAAAAGGTTTCTATCACGGATACTGAAATTGACAAAAGGAGCAGGCACACGTGCGCCTTGTGTAATATTCATCCCTGTTTCGGCACTGAAGTTAAACTTCTGCAATGGATTGGTAAAAATATTTACTGCAAAGCGTGTGGCTGTGGTGTCAAAGCTCATATTCACGAACTTGAACATGTCCAAGTTGGCCATTGCCCGCTGTGTCTGTGAGATACGGTCTTGGCTGTAGCGGTCTCCGGGCTGAGTTTTTATCCTGGTACTCAGTACCTTGGGAGAGTAATAAATCTGCTCGCTTTCATAAGTATAACTGACCTGATGGAGGCTGTCGCGTTCGGGGTAATATTCTACACGGCGCTCGGAGCGGCGGCGGCGGCGTGGGTCATTAGAATAAAATCGGATATCAGAAATATAATGTATTTTGTGATAAACCTTAGGGGCTATTGGGTTGATCAAAACCGTTACATCAATGAGTTTGCGCTTGTCTAGGCTGTCTGTAACAGTGGTATCGAGCTTGAAAAGGATGTATTGTCTTGAAAAGTTAAAATATCCATTGTTGCGCATTTCTTGTTCTATGCGCACGCGTTCAGTGCTAAAGTTACTTTCGTCATAGGGCTGCCCGGGCTTGAGTTTGGCGCTTTGGCTATGGGCTTTCAACAAGGAGTCTAAGGCCGTATCGCCAAAAGTATTGTACTGAATATCACGGAGATACCTGCGTTCATTTTCTTGAACCTGAAATGTGATGGCCATCCGTTGTTTGCGTTCGTTGGGATGTTCTTCGAGTCGGACAGTATTGTCAAAAAAGCCCTTGGTGCGCAAATATGCGCCTACAGACTCACGGGTGGCCTCTGCCGCCGCACGGTCATAAAACACTGGCGGTTCTCCCATAATGCGCATCAACATATTGCCTTTTTCTTTGGCGGCTTCTAGGCGCGCCAGTTTACGGTCTTGCTTCTTTTCGAGCCGCAATACTTTTTTAGGCTGCTCCTTTTGTTCGGCTTCGCTGATAAGGGCGCTGTATTTGCTCTTAGCATTATCATAATTGCTATTGGCCTTTTCTTGGTTGTAGAAGCGTTCGCCAATCTGATAGAGCCAAACATAAGGTTTGGTAATTAGGATAGTAGCATTGGGCTTCTGACGTGATAGCTCGTACAAATCATAGCTAGAAACAGTTTTGTTGCCCTTAAACTCTTCTTTGACAAACATATAACTGCCCTCTTTCCAGGTCTTAGTACTAATACAACTGCCCAAGCCTAAGCTCAGGCCACACAAAACCGACAGCCAACGGAAGCGATTTTCTAAAATATGCCTATATTTCACCGCAAAATTGATGAGTAGTATCCAAACAAATAGATGATAACCAAAGCACAGCAGAAGTATATCAAAGCATTGCAAATTAAAAAGTATCGTAAACTACACCAAGCCTTTTTGGTAGAAGGTGAAAAAAGTTTGGTCGAATTGCTCACAGACACACGCTGGCCGGTCGAAACCTTGTACTGTACGGAGTTATTTTATGAAAAATATGCCACACTCATTCAACAGAGGGCGGCTTCATACATACTTACTACTGCTGATGACTTGGCCAAAGCTGGCACATTGACCAACAACCAGGCCGGCTTGGCTGTTGTGCCTTGGTTTGTGTGGCCTGATTTGGGTAACCCTACCCAAGGGCGGTGGCTTATCTTAGATGACATCCAAGACCCGGGCAACTTAGGAACTATCTTGCGCATTGCTGATTGGTATGGCCTCCAAGGCATCGTTTGCTCTATCGGTACAGTAGATGTATATAACCCCAAAGTAGTGATGGCCTCGATGGGCGCACTCCTTCGAATGCCTGTATACTACACTGATTTACAAGAATTTATAGCCCAACAATCCTTGCCCATTTATGCGGCTATGTTAGAAGGGAAAAACGTACACCAGTTCAACTTCAGCCCCCAAGGTGGTCTACTCCTGATGGGCAACGAAGGCCACGGCGTACAGCCCGAACTACTTCAGTATGTACAACACTCCCTACATATCCCCCGGTATGGCCTCTCTGAGTCTCTCAACGTCGCCATTGCCACCGCAGTGCTCTGCGACAACTGGCTGCGGGACTTTGGTGGATGACATACCAAAGGTGCGTGAAGTTGATCTTGAGCCAATACATTGCCCAAACTGATTTTGACTGAGCATCACAAACAACAAAACCTTTTTCAAAATGAAAAACCTAAAAGACAGACTTTATCAACACATTAGCTTTCTCACAGCAAGAGACGATACTTACAAAAATGTCTTGGCTTATTATGGAGTAACAAGTACCAAACGCATCGTCATAGGGGCGCACTATGATGTAGATGGAGAACGAGAAGGCGCAGACATAATGCCAGTGCTGTAGCTGGAATGTTGGCCATCGCTCAGTACCTACAAAGAACACAAACCGCTGCTGCCATATCAAATAGAATTGGTTGAGTACACCCTCGAAGAGCCTTCTTTTTTCTATACCAATCAAATGGGAAGCGCTGTACATGCACAAACGCTCAAAGCACAAGGGGTAGAGCTGGTGTTGATGATTTGTCTGGAAATGATTGGGTATTTTCCTGATGAGCCTAATTCTCAGAAGTTTCCAATGCCCGAGCTAGCACAACACTATCCTGATATAGGCAACTTTATCTGTCTTGTTGGACGAGTAGAAGAAGCCCAACTTGTTGCAAAAATGCAAAGCGCTATGCGTGGCCAGAACGAGGCAGATGTTCAGGTATTGTGTGCGCCAACAGCCTTCCTTAAATGACATTATCCGCTCCAATCATTACAACTACTGGCAGGCTGGTTATCCTGCAATAATGATTACAGATACCTCTTTCTTACGCAATCCCAACTACCACCAAGCGACTGATACCATTGACACCCTCGACTTTGAGCGTATGGCAGCAGTCATCGCGAAGGGCTTTTGATGTATATCAATGGTTTAGAGGCCTAAAACATCCACTGTTATTTCCGCACAAAATAGCAGCGTTTGATAAGGTCGCCTTCAATCTCATAGATGGCGATGATTTCCATTACTTGATCTTCGGTACCTGCTCTGCCTGTAACCTGTTCGTAATCAAGTACTTTGTTGCCTAATATGCTACGGTTTACGACCTTGCAATACAAGTTGGGAGAATTTTCAAACAACCGCTTGTACAGTTCATAGACCTCGGTCTTGCCTTGGGCAATGGGCTTGTCAACGCCTAGCGTATACAATACCGCATCTTCTGCAAAAAGCGCTGCAAAAGCTTCGATATCACGGTTGTTGTAGGCCACCAGCTGCCGCTCGGCTATTTCCTGTGGGGGCAGGGTGTTTTGTTGAGCCTGTGCAATGGTGGGCAGTATAAAAAACATCCACAGCAAGAGTAAGGATAAGTGCTTCATTAGTAGTGGTTTATATTTGGTTTGAAAAACGCTAGTCAACCTGATTTACAGACTGAGCGATGAGTTCGTACAACATTTACCAGATTTGCCCGAAAACCGCGTTGGCTTTCGGGCAGGGGTATTTATCGCTCAATCTCTATTTCGACCTCCTTAGGCTCCAGCACTTCGGTAAGCTCGCTGATGTCTATCTCCTCCAGCGCTTCTTCGAGCATCTCCTCTGTTATGGGTACAGCAAAGCGGTCAAGTCGGAAGTATTGGTATGGCGCAAGGTCGTCGTTATTGATTTCGGCCAGCTTACAGCCCATAATCCCCCCTTGGGCGTTGAGCTTGTCAATCTGTACGATGTGGTAGGTTTCTCCTTTTTTGACCCATCGCGACACCGGAATCTCATTAGGTCGCCCTTGGTCATTGATACATACAACTGCAATGTTGAGCATATTCTCTTGATTTGATTGTTTTTCTAAATCACTTAGCTATCCAAAATAGGCACTTTCTTTTTTATTGTTTGGGGCTTGCCCTTCGGGCCGGGGTCATCACCTGTAGTCCCTGAGCTCCAAGGACGCTACTTGGCTTTGAGCTATGCTTGCATTCTTCGTGCTCTCGTGCTCGAATGGTTAAGCCACTTACGCATGCAAGCACATGCCCAGACAGCCCCCCAAGCCTTATTCCTCTCCCAGATAGCGTTTGAGGATAGGCTGATAAGTTTCGATGCGTCGGTCACGATAAAACGGCCAATGTGTGCGGTAATAGTCCGATTCGGTGAGGCTGATGGTCTGTACATGCAGCGCCTCTTGGTCGTGGGGGGCTTGGTAGAGGATACGCCCAAAAGCATTGCTCACAAACGAGCCGCCCCAGAACACCATTTCTCCTTCTACCCCCGTACGGTTTACTGACACTACCGGCACGCCATTGGCTACTGCGTGGCTGCGCTGGATCGTCTGCCAGGCGTTGTATTGGTCTTGGTTTACCTCTGCGGCTTGGTGCTGTGCCCAGCCGATGGCGGTTGGGTAAAACAAAATATCGGCACCCATCAAGGCCGTGATGCGTGCTGCCTCTGGATACCACTGATCCCAGCAGATCAGCACCCCTAGCTTACCAAAGCGCGTATCGAAGACCTTGTAGCCAGTATCGCCGGGGGTGAAATAAAATTTCTCAAAGTACCCCGGGTCGTCGGGGATATGATTTTTACGATATTTGCCCAGATAGCTGCCGTCGGCATCAATCACGGCAGTGGTATTGTGATACAAGCCTTCGGCGCGCTTTTCAAACAACGAGGCAATAATCACAACGTCTAGTTCTTTGGCCAAGCCTTGGAAACGATCCGTCGTAGGGCCGGGAATGGCTTCGGCCAGTTGGAAATTGGCATAATCTTCTACATCACAAAAATAGAGTGACGAAAACAGCTCTTGCAAACAAATAATTTGCGCCCCTTTGGCAGCTAGGGTGCGGATATTGTCTTCAGCTTTGGCAATATTGGCGGCCTTGTCTGCTACGCAGCTTACCTGTGCCAGGCCTACTTGTACTTCTTTCATGGGCAAATGAATGATGGCAAAAAGTCGATGATTGGGCTAATTTTGCCACAAAGATAGCCAAAAACCACTGAGCTTGCAAGCCTAACCAGCGCTGCCTTGGTCTATAGCCTTGCGTATCAAGTCAATGATAGTCAGTTCATTGGCCAGCACAGCAGCCAGATCACTTTGTGTAAAGATCACCACCGAAAGCCCACGCACCCGATCGATGTAGGGATAAGTACCAAAAGCCCCCGGGCTGCTGATTTGCTCTACTATGTTGGTATTAGGGTTGACCACATCCTGCCAAGTACCGAAACCATAATAAACATTGCGGGCATTGTAGGGGTGCAATGGGGGATTAGGGGGGAGTGGCGAAAAGGCAATGGGTAGAGGTGTTTGCGGGCGGAAAAATGTTTCAACCATCTCTGTGCTCAGGACACGTTGTGTGCCCGAAAGCCCTTGGTTGCGCACCATCTCCAAGAAGTTCATATAATCTGTAGCGCTACAACGCAAATTACCTCCGATGCCGGGGTTACTGCTCCGACCAAAAGTAGCCCCTGCCATCCTGCAGGGTTGCGCAATGCGTTGTTGGAAGAGCTGCTCCCACGAGCTTCCCCCGGCTACTTCGGCTACCCGGCCGGCGATTTGCATCCCCACGCCGCCATAGTTCATGGTGCTGCCCGGTTCGAATACGAGGGGTGTTTCGGCAGCTATCCGTTCCACTACCTGAGCTAAAGTGCGGGTATTGTCTCTGAAAATACAAGTAGTTTCCAGCCCCAAGCACTCCTCAAATCCTGACTGTATCTGAAAGCACTGCCTTACGGTGGGTGCGCCTTTACCAAAGTTGTCGAAAACAGGTAGATAATACCCGATGTTCTTGTCAAGGTCAATACTTTGGTCTTGTGCCAAGCTCAGTAGTACTGCTGCAGCCACCCATTTGGTAGCTGAGGCCACCAAGATAACCTCTTCTGTGGGCATTCCGCCGACATTGCGCTGATAGATGGTCTCGCCTTCTTTTTTGACCCATACCACGGCTTTGCCCTGAAAAGCTTGTATTACATCAGGGCGTGCTAAAAAAGCGTCTAGTTCGTCAAAATTATATTTCATTGGGGTAGGAGTAGGGGATGGTTGACAAGCTAGTGAGACAAAACCTATAAACCAAAGTACTAAAAAGATGTTATTTTTCATAAATTGGACTGGGGGGGTGATGGGCTGCCTGTAGTGCAAGATACATTGAACGAAAAACGTTACTGACAGGCAAATGTTTAGCGCCTATATACCAAAAAACCCTTACTACTCAGCGAGCAGCAAGGGTTTTGTGTTGTGGTGATGTGTTTTTGAACCTAAAATCGGGGTTTAGCCCAATTTGAAGACGATAGGCAGCGACATACGTACTTTTACCGCACGACCACGTTGCTTACCTGGATTCCACTTTTTGGGGTACTCCTCTAGTACACGTACAGCCTCTTCGTCGCAGCCGCCGCCGATGCCCTTCACTACCTTGATGTCAGTGAGAGAGCCGTCAACATCGACTACAAACTGTACGAACACCTTGCCCTCAATGCCCATACGACGGGCTTGGGTAGGATATTTCATCTTCTTGCCGATATACTTATAGAACTCTTCCATACCACCATCTGGTGCTGGCTGATCTTCTACAATATCGAAGACTTCATCTGTTTTTTCTTCCTGTAATTTAGGAGCTTCAAACTTGATTTCAACCTTCTCTTGTTTTTTGAGAGGCTCGGCTACTTGGCTAAACTTGGTTTCAATCTCCTCCTCAATCTCCTCTTCATCAGGCACCTCGATGATTTCGGGGTCTTGAATGACAGGCTTTGGAGGAGGGGGCATCTCGGTGATTGGTGGCTCTTCCATCGTAGATTCCTCGCGGGCTTCTACAACTTCTTGATTGCCAGAGTCTACCTCGTCATAAGTACGCCATTCAAAGGCGAACAAGGTGATGGCGAGTGAGATAATCAGACCGATGTTGAAAAACATCCCGGTTTTTAGATTCACATCAACCTTAGGGTTCTTTTTTGCTTCCATACACTTGCAAGTGTTTTAATTGAACAAATAACACAACACCTGTATATACTCCGGAGTACATACGATATTACAAACATAACCAAAAAAAGATAAAGGCCAATGTTTTCGGGCATTTTGTGAAACAAAACAAAAGGCTTATCCGTAGTTGGCAAGCCTTTCAAATGCCTTATGACTTGATGTTTAGCTACTTCTTGTGTACCTCAAAACAATATGTTGTGCCTCACTGCAAAGGAAAAAACGAAAAACTGAAACTAAAACCAATGTAATTACGTTGTAATTACAATAAAATTAAAAATTTGACGACTATGCAGGTTTCAGTAATTCAAGTAGGTAACTCAAAGGGGATTAGACTAAGTAAAACCCTTTTAGAAAAGTACCAAATCACCGACAAGATAGAACTTGTTTTAGAGAATGATTACATTATTCTCAAACCAGTTGTCGAACCCCGAAAGAATTGGGAAGAAGCCTTTGCCAAAATGCACCGCAACGGAGACGACAAATTGTTTATTGACAGCGTGTTTGAAGACGAAAATTGGTGCTAAAAATGATAACTTTTTTGCAGTACGAAATTGTTGTTATCAATTTAGACCCAACAGTGGGGAGTGAAATCAAGAAAAAAAGACCTTGCCTCATTGTTTCCCCTAACGAGATGAACAAACACTTGGCAACAGTCGTAGTTTGTCCCATAACTTCGCAGTCAAAAAAATATCCAACAAGGGTAAGTTTTGATTTGGAAGGACAGGAGAGTTGGATAGTGATAGACCAAATTTGCACCATAGACAAGAGCCGAGTAACCAAAACCATAGGACACTTAGAAGACGAAATCATTGAACAAGTGAAGGCAATCATCAAAGAAGCTTATGTGGACTAAAAAAAACAGCGAAGGCACAACATTATGTTTGCGAACTGAAAGCCGGCGAAGCCAAAAGGCGGGCTAATGTGAGTGATTTAGGCTTTTGTGCTTTCTATAAACTTTGTGCTTAGGGCAAGGAAAGTGCTATCAAATCCCGCCCTTCGCAAACATTTTTCTGGTAAAGGCACTTTAAGTATTCTAAGTTTAGAGGAAAGACATTCTACACCGCTGGACACTACCGAGAAGCAGCCCGACGACGAAATAGCACTAAAGATAACTCCAGATTCGGAGCAAGAGGCTTTCAAAACCATACAGCAACGTAGAGTTGTCCTAGTCTGCATCAAAACCTTCTGTATCAGAGTCATCAAATTGAAAACCCGGCTGTACCAATGCCGGAGTATGCAAGAGCGACAAGGTAGGCAAGTGCTGTGGACGATGTATTTGGAGCTTGGTTTGTAGCAAAAAATCACTTACTTGGCCTAGTACTTCAAGCGTAGGCGTGGGCAGGTCGAGAGGGATTTTGTGCAAGCGTGGGTCTTGAACCGTAAAAGGAGGTGCTGCTTTGGCCTGAAACAGCCGATGCCATACCGGAGGGGTAGCACTATACCATATTTGGGAGGCTTGCGGAGCTACTTCCCATTCCAGCAGCTTTTGGTTGATGTCTTCAAAGAAGAGTATCGTTTCGGCGAGGCGCACACGAGACCCTGCCTTGGATTTGCCTCTGGTTTTGAGGTGATTGAGTTGTGCTTTACCTTGTTTTTTGCGCACCGTATAGCGGCGGATAATCTTGTGTTGTACCATCGCTCCTTCTTCCAAATAAGCTAGCCCTGCCGTACCCCCTGCTTCTAGCAAGAGTATGAGTGTGTTGGGTGGATGGGTGGGCAAGTGCTCCCAATGTAAGATGTTTTGATTTTGGAATAGTAGCGGTGGTGTGATTGTAGCCAAAAGCATCCCTGAAGCATCCGTGATTTGCCATTCACCCAAGGGGCTTATTTGCCAATGCAGGCCTGTTGAGGCAAATACTTCCTCAAGCCAAACACGACAAATGGCATAGGGAATTGGGTAATGTTCCACGATAGAGCAGAGGCCTTAGAGACAATGAGTTAGCGTTGGCTGGCGCGGAAGAGCTTCTGTTTTTCTTCCTTGCTGAGGCTTTCATAACCTGACACCGAAATCTTATCCAGAATAGCGTCTATCTCGGCTTGGTCGGGCACATGGCTACCTTCTCGTTGTTGAGCTCCTTTGGCGTTGTTGGTTTTTACAGTTACAGTTTGTTTGACACGTACCTTGCCTCTGTTTTGTTTTTTACCAAAATGGAAACCTCGTATACGTACCAAAAAATTAGCCACTGCATAAACAGGTGCCCCCCAATCGTTCCCTTGGCGCAGTTGTTTGATATATACAAACCCCAAAAGCGCGCCTCCAAGGTGGGCTATGTTCCCTCCTGCATTAGCCCCTAACAAACCAAGGTATGACATAATTACATAAAAAATAGCGATATAAACAATACGAACCGGCCCTAACAAGAAAAGATGGAATACGTGATTGGGCATAAAAGTAGCTGCTCCCACTACCACTGCATAAACCGCCGCTGATGCGCCTACCATATTAGACTTAGCTACATAAGGATGGTAGATGGGTAATAGGTTATAAAGTGCAACATAAAAAAGGCTTCCTGCCAATGCGCCCAAGATATAAAGCGCCAAAATTCTGCGATGCCCCAAGTATTCAGCAATCAGTCTGCCAAACCAGTATAGAAACAGCATATTAAATAAGATATGCCAAATACCATCGTGCATAAAGGCATAAGTCAACAGTGTCCAAGGGCGTGTGATGAGCGAAGGAATATGTGCAGGAATATGTAATAAGTGATAGAAAAACAGTGTTGATGCCTGGGTGTTGAAGAACACTGTAAACGTTACGTTAAGTATATTTACCCCGAGCCAAATCACGATATTGATAAGTATCAGTTGGATAAGGGTGTTATCGCTGCGCCGGAAGGCGTTTTTAAATTCATCGAGTATCATAAGCCTAGTATTTTCGGGGTATCTGCCAAATTTTTATTAGAATAAAGCCAACCAAAGCCCCACCTACGTGTGCAAAATGTGCTACATTGCTTGAGGCCGCATATTCAAACCCAAGATACAACTCTAGAAGCACATAAAAAAGTACAAAGTACTTTGCTTTGATAGGTACTGGTAAAAAGAGTAACATCATTTCCAAATTTGGGAAAATCATTGCAAAAGCAACCAATATTCCAAATACAGCTCCTGAAGCACCCACCATGGGGATATTTTGCCGCTCTTCGAATGTTTTTTGTATAAAAGTCTGGCTCTCTGCAATGTAGTATGGGTCTTTTGGCTTGTCCGTAAACTCATTGGCAAAGCTAACTATTGTTGTAGAGTGGCGATAAAGATGTGGTTCGAACTGTGTCATGTATTGTACGAAAGCCTCTGGGCTAGGGTTCCGCTGATATACCTGTATAATTTCTGCCTGCCTATTATACTCTATGTGGGCAATACCTGAATTGATGAAGCCTGCGCCTATACCAGTGATGAAATAGAGCATCAGAAATCGGCGAGAGCCCAGCACATGTTCGAGCAGGGGGCCAAAGATGAACAGCCCAAACATATTGCCAAAGATGTGCATCAAGCTCCCGTGTACAAACATATAAGATAGGTACTGATAAGGGGCAAATGTTTCTGCAAAAAAATAGCGAAGACCGAGAAGCTTTACAAAATCAAACGAGAGGAGTATTTGCAGGGCAAACACACCTACATTCAATATCAACAGGGTACGTACAACAGGGGTTAGTTGGTTGTTCATATAGCGATAACTCAGAAGTTAGGAACTTGGTTTGAAAAAGTCGTCAATGTTGCTCAAGGGCAAGACCACAAAAATCGGGCTACCATCAGGGGCAAAGTTGGGGTTGGAAGAGGCAAACAGCCGGTCAATGAGGGCTTGCATTTCTAAGCCCGAGAGTGGAGTTTGGTTGGAAAGGGCAGTTTTACGTGCGAGCGCTTTGAGGACAGCCTCTTGTCGGGGGAGCGACAGGCTGTGTTTGTTGTATTGATATTGACTCAAAAGACCTTCTAGTAAGGCCTGCTCTTGGGTGTTGGTGGGTAAGTCTGCCGGAATACCCTTTAGCCGGACAGTCTGTGGAGGAAAAAGCTGTAAGTCAAATCCTAGGGCTTCTAATTCGGGTAGTATTTCCTCAATCAAGGCATAATCTTGAATCCCACAAACAAGGTCTTGTGGAAAAAGAATCTGTTGTGAGGGCGCGCTGCCCGGTTGTTGTCGGCGTTTGGCATATTGGTCATACCAAAGGCGCTCTTGGGCGGCTTGCACCTGAACTAGCAAAAGCCCTGATTTGAGCGGCGAAACGATATAGCGGTTTTGGAGCAGAAAAACAGGCCCCTGCGCTGTATCTGAATCAGCTGTTGTTGTGGGCGGGGGATTGTGTTGATTTTCTGGTTTCAGTTGGTTGACGAGGCTAGGCAAGGCCTGTGTGTCTTTAGGCCATAAGGCCAAGCCTTCGTGTTCTTGGCCTAGGGCTTGTTTTTCGAGATCTTGGTACAGCCTAGCCCAGTCTACCTTGGCTCTTGGGCCATCCTCTTGCGTTGGTAGGCGATGGCGAGGAGCATTGACTCCTGAGCCGAAGGTTTGAGCAAAATGCTTATTTTGAGATGCTTGAGGGGCATAGGAGCCTGTATGTAACTTGGGTAACACATCAAAGTTGACATTCACATCAAAATCCAATGAAGGCGAAACGTGGTGTACACTCAGGGCCTTACGCAAGGCCGAGTGAAGCACAGCATAGACCCCGCGTTCGTCATCAAACTTGATTTCGGTTTTTTGGGGGTGTACATTGACATCGATGTGTGTGGGGTCAATCTCTAAAAATAAGACATAAAACGGGTGGCTGTCTTTAGGAATAAGTCCCTCAAAGGCACTTGTTACGGCATGGTGGAGGTAGGGGTGTTTGATAAAGCGCTGATTGACAAAGAAGAACTGCTCGCCACGGGTGCGCTTGGCTTTTTCGGGCTTGCCAAGATAGCCCTGTACGCGCAAGAGTGGACTTTCCTCTTCGCAAGGAATGAGTTGTTGGCGGTAGCTTTTGCCAAATATGCCGACGATGCGGCTGCTTAGTTTGCCGCCTATAAGGTCGTAAATTTCTGTGTCGTTGTGGTAGAGACTGAAGTGGATATCGGGGTGTGCCAGTGCCACACGTTGCACCTCATCCACGATATGGCGCATCTCCACACTGTTGCCTTTGAGGAAGTTACGCCGTGCTGGAATGTTATAGAACAGGTTTTTGACCGTAACTGTTGTGCCGCTGAGGCAAGCCTCTTGTTGTTGTCCTTGGAAAGCACCGCCATCCACACGTACAATCGTCCCGAGGTCGTCTACTGATCGGCGTGTGCGGATTTCTACTTGGGCTACGGCACTGATAGAAGCAAGCGCTTCCCCTCTGAAGCCCATCGTACGTAGGTTGAATAAATCTTGCGCCTGACGGATTTTAGAGGTGGCATGGCGTTCTAGGCTCAGGCGAGCATCAGTTGCCGACATTCCCAAACCATCATCTATGACTTGAATGAGGGACTTGCCGGCATCTTTGATGACTACTTGTATATGGGTAGCTTGTGCGTCGATGGCGTTCTCTACCAACTCCTTGACTACTGAGGCAGGCCGTTGAACGACCTCCCCGGCGGCGATTTGGTTAGCGATGGCATCGGGCAGTAGGCGGATAACATCTTCCATTAGAAACAATCTTTGGGGCGTAGCAATAAAAAACAACCCCACTTGATAAAAGGGCTGTTACAAAGATACTACTTTTTGTTTGGAAACAGAAAACGGCTGAAGCACCAATCAAAAGCCATCACAGCGAGCACCAAACTGCTTGTACTCGACCATAAAAGCTTTTGGTGTGTAGTGGAGTTTTGCCCTGAACCCAATCCGAACAATCGTTTGTTAGATCAGGCCTTGGGCTTTCATCTCTTGCCTTAGTTGTTCGATACTGGCAAGGG
>NZ_AUMD01000002.1 GCF_000430505.1 Eisenibacter elegans DSM 3317
GATGTGGTGATTACGGTCAACCCCCGACCGACGGTAACCATCACGCCGACCAATGCGACGATATGTGTTGGAGAGAGCACTACGCTGAACACCACAGTAACAGGTGGCACAGGTCCTTATACTTATCTCTGGACACCTGCCGGGACGCTGAGCAGCGCTACAGCGGCCAACCCGGTGGCTACTCCTGGCGCTTCAGGAACAGCTAGCTATACAGTAGTGGTAACCGATGCCAATGGTTGTGCTAGTACACCTACAGTAGTAAACATTACTGTGGTAAACCTTGTGTCGGCCTTGGCCAGTACCAGTGTTACCAATGTTATTTGTAGAGGTACACCATTGGTGCTTACAGCCTTTCCGGCGGGCGCAGCCAACTACCGATTTGAGCATAGCACCCAAGGAGTATTGCAAGATGGTCCATCGAGAACCTACAACGTACCCAATACTGTCAATACTGGAACAATCACGGTTACGGTTACAGCCGGCTCTTGTACAGATAGTGACGCTATCACCTTGACTGTCAATGATCCACCAACTGCTGCCACTGACGGCGATAGAGACATTTGCTTTGGAGCCAATACAACCCTCAATGGCAGTGCTACCGGTGGAGGTGGAGGATATACCTATGCGTGGACACCAGTAGTAGGCTTGAGCAACCCCAACATAGCCAACCCTGTGGCCAACCCTACCAGTACTATCACCTATACCCTTACCGTAACCGATGCTAATGGCTGTACAAGTACAGCACAATCGACCGTAACAGTATTTCCACAGCTTCTGGCCAATGCAGGCAGCAATTTGACAGTTTGTTTTGGGCAGAATGCTGTTTTGAGCGGCAGCGCTGCCGGCGGTGGCGGCGGATATACCTATGCCTGGACACCAGCAACCGATTTGAGCGCCACCAATATTGCTAATCCAACAGTAACCCTGACAGCTGCTGCCAGAACATATACCCTTACTGTAACTGATGCTAATGGCTGTCAGGCTACGAGCGCTGTTACCATAACACGCAACCCTGCCCTTACAGCCAACGCCGGCACACCGGTTTCGATTTGTAATGGCGGAAGTACCAACCTCAACGGAACAGCCACAGGCGGTACAGCTCCTTATACCTACAGCTGGTCTCCGGCAACAGGCTTGAGTAATCCCAACATAGCCAACCCTACAGCCAGCCCTACCAGCAGCGCCAGCTATACCCTGATTGTTACGGATAGCCAAGGCTGTACCGCCGCCAGCAGCGTAGCGGTAACGGTCAATAACTTCAATCCGTTCTTGAATGCCAGCGCAACAACAGCCTGTGCAGGCCAAAATATCACGCTCACCGCTTTCCCCACAGGAGCAGCGAATTATCGTTTTTTGAGGAATGGGGTGGAAATTGCCAATGGCACCGACAGGGTGTTGTCTAGCACGACTTTATTAGCCGGTAATTATACTGTAGAAGTAACTCAAGGCGGATGTACTTATACTTCACCGGCGGTGAGTATTAGCATCAACCCACTGCCTGATGTAGGCTTCGTAGCACCACCTACAACAGTTTTTCCAAGAACACAAACTACCCCAGTAGCCTTATCAGACAGCAGTACCTTTGGCGGCACACGCGACGGGGTTGTTCAGTCAGTAGGTAACTATAGCGGGCCGGGAGTTTTTAGCGCTAATTTTTACCCTAATATCGCAGGGGTAGGCATCCATACCGTTACATATAGCTATACGGATGGTAATGGTTGTACAGCCAGCGCCAATATCACTATCACAGTATTTGACCCAGACGCAGCCATCTCCGGCTTGGATGCGATATACTGCTTCAATGCCCCGGCCAGCGGGTCTCTTACGCCAAACCCTGCTACTTTCCCTAATACTTTTTCGGTAGGGTTGTGTAACTATACCCTAAACAGCTATACCATTAGTGGACCGGGTATTAGTGGTTCACCCGGGAGCTATACTTTTAATCCTGCTGCGGCAGGTGTAGGAGACTTTAACATTACTATTATTGTATCTTATACCGTTACTGGTTTTATTGGTTTGTGTGTATCACCAATAACAGAAACCCGCAATGTTCCCGTAACAGTACGCCCAGTCCCCACCCCCAACATCACGGGAGCAGTAACAACCTGTGTAGGGAATAGCGTAGAGTATCGGGTAACTCCTCAGGCCGATAACACATACCTTTGGAGTGTTGTAGGAGGAACCATTAGCAGTGGTCAGGGAACCCCTAATATCAATGTTACTTGGAATACTGTGGGTGCTGGTTCCGTTAGCATTGTACAAACGGGCAACGGCTGCGAAGGAACTGATACACGTAATGTAACAGTCAACCCATTGCCTAATAGTACGATTAGTGGCAATCAAAATGCCTGTGCCAACACTACAGAAATATACAGTGTTCCTCTTATAGCTGACCGAACGTACTTCTGGAGTGTTTCGGGAGGCGCTGGAACTGTAGACCCCAGTACACCGCATGTAATCTCGGTTGTTTGGGGCGCTGCCGGAGCAAGTAGTGTAGCGCTAACAGAGATTAATGATATTACGGGCTGTATCACTACTTACCCACCTTACAATGTTACCAAAAACCCCCGCCCGATACCTATAATTTCAGGAGATGCCAGTGTTTGTTTCAATCAAACTACCACATACACCACTCCCGCAGTAGCAGGGGATACCTATGCTTGGAGTATAAGCCCCGCCGGTGCTGGTACAATTATCGGCCCCGCCAACAATAGCAGTGTTACCATACAGTGGACAAGCCTAGGAACACATCAGGTGAGCCTTACCCAAACCACTACCGCTACTGGCTGTAACACTACTGACAATCGCAATGTAACCGTCAATCAGGTTCCTGCTCCCATCATTTCAGGAGATTTTACAGTTTGTGGGCAAGAGTCAAACAAAACCTACAGTGTAGGGGCTACCGCAGGGGCTACCTACCAATGGAATATCGTTGGTGGAGTGATTACTACTTCTAGTACTGACCCGACCATCACCGTAAACTGGAATGCCACAGGCCCGGCATCACTCACACTCACCGAAAGCATTACCGCCACAGGATGTAATGCCACGGTTACTCAACCCATTACAATCAATCCTGCCCCCGTAGATTTGGACTTTACATTCAGCGGAACTTGCCTTGGGGAGGTGATTCAGTTTACGCCTACGGCCACTGGACTAGCCCCAAGTTGGTCATTTGTTTGGAACTTTGGCGACGGTACAGGAGCCAATGTCCAAAACCCAAGCAAAACCTATACAGGATTAGGTAACTTTACAGTGGTACTGACGGCCACCAATACTACAGGGTGTAGCTTTTCGATCAGTAAAGTTATCAACATCTCCGGAGTGCCGGTTGCCAACTTTCGCGCTACGAATCTTTGCTTAGGCAGTGCTACCCAATTTACAGACCTATCAACAGTGCCGGCTCCTTCGGCCATTAGTACTTGGGAGTGGAATTTTGGCGACGGTACAATCTTGAGCGGCAGCAACCCCGCCATTCACCAAAACCCTGCGCACACCTATGCCGGTATTGGTACTTATACCGTAACGCTGCGCATCAGTACTGGAGCCGGATGTGATGCTCAAATACAGCGTCAGATTACGATTTTCCCTGATATTATGGTTACTCCTACCAACCCTCACTTCCAAGGCTTTAATGGTGGAGCCGCCGGCTGGGTCAGTGGAGGAGACAACAATAGTTGGGCCTTAGGTACCCCCGCTGGTACACGCATTATCCCCAATAATGGCAATGCGTGGGTTACTAACCTCACCGGAACCTACAACAACCTAGAGCGCTCTTATGTCGAGAGTCCTTGTTTCAATATCATCCCCCTACAGCGCCCTATTGTCAGTATGAAAATTGCCATCGATACTGATGCTGCCGCAGACGGAGCGGCAATGCTCTATAGCATCAATGATGGGCTGACGTGGGAGGTAGTAGGTACGCTCAATGATGGGATCAACTGGTATAACCGCGCCGGCATCTTGGGCAACCCCGGCCAACAAGGCCCTACCCAACAGACTTGGCAAGGGACAATCGTGGGTTGGAGTGGTAATGCAAATCCCAACTGGCAAGAAGCCAAGTTTAGCCTTGACGCTGTCCGTAATGCAATGATTAGCAATGGCGCTAGCTCGGTCAGGTTCCGTATTGCCTTTGGTAGCAATGCGGATAACCCGGCAGGCATTACATTTGATGGGTTTGCCTTTGATGATTTCTTTATTGGCGAACGCAATCGAGTGGTGTTGTTAGAGCATTTTACCAATATCAGCAATGCAGGGGCTCGTACCGAAGATGATTTTATTAACAACTTCCCAAGCCCCACCAGCAACGAAGTAATACGGATTGCCTACCATACCAACTTCCCCGGGGAAGATGCGCTAAACCAAGACAACCCCGCCGACCCCAGCGCCCGAGCACTGTTTTATGGCGTAGGCACTACTCCCCGAACTGCCATTGATGGCAATATCCAAAATACACTTTTCTCTACAGGATGGGGCGCAGCGCAGTTCTCCAAACAAACACTCGAAGAAGGGGATTTTGAAATCAATATAGATCTGAGCAACAGTCTGGACGATATGCTTCGTGTTGAGGCTCAGGTACGGGCCTTGAAAGACATCGCTAATGCGACCGTGGTACACATCGCCGTCGTAGAGCGGCAAGTCAATGTCGGCGGGATGGTATATCGCAATGTATTGCGCAAAATGATTCCCTCTGCCGCTGGAACCTTCCGCCAAAACCCTTGGACAGCCAACGAAACACAGACTTTCCAAGGAATGTGGAACCTCCAAAACGTACGCGACCCTGCTCAGCTGGCTGTCATCGTCTTCGTACAAGATGACCGCAACGCGGCTGTATACCAAGCTGCCATACAAGGCTTGAATGGAATTAACCTGCGTGTGGCTACCGTTACAGCGACCGAAGGCGCTGCGGAGAGCCTTCAGCTCAAAGCATATCCCAACCCAACGCAAAATAAAGTCTACATTGGCTTTGACCAAGCGGCAGGCAAAAACTTTGAATGGAGAATTATGGATTTGAATGGACAATTGATTGAACAAGGTACCCTCCTCGCCGAGGAGGCCGGCTGGGTGTGGAATGCCGAACGCGTCGCCAGCGGCACATACCTCGTAGAGCTTTGGCATCCAGCCTCCAAAACAAGGTTGTATCAACGTCTCGTCATTGCCCGTTGATAACAAGCGGTCAAACACCACTGCCCCAAAGGCCAAACCTTTCGAGGGGCGGTGGTGTTGGAGGAGTATAGACCAACACCACCAGACACCGCCTTTTTATGGAAAATATCGCCCCGAAGCTATTCATTGCCCTTGCCGACTGGATGTACCAACAAGGGTTTAGCCTCCTCAATCACCAACAACAATTTCGCCGAAATACCGACCAAGGTTTTTGGAGTCTTATTCCTTCAGTAAGTTTATATGAAGGGGTATGTAAGGTTGAGGTCAACTTTGGGGTTCGGCATCATCACATCGAACAGTGGGCTACACAGTTTATGCAAATTCCGATGAGCTTGCGCGCTGATACAGCAACCCTGCAAACCTCATTGGGCAAGCTCCTAGAGCAGCCTTACCTACGCTACGAAATCAACCACGAAAGCGAAATCAAACTCATTGGTAACCAAATAGAAGAGGTTTTCCTCCAGAAAGCCCTCCCTTGGATGCAAGCCTGTGACTCGCTGACATACCTCCATCAGTTGCTCAATACCGACCCCGATAAGCCCTGTCGTTATATCCACAACCAACAATATCGCTGTTTCCGAGGGCAGGTCGTGGCTTGGCGATTGCGCTCCCCTGATTTTGAAAAACTGGCTCTAGCCTATACCCAAAGCCTGAAGCGCCAAGGTGCTACCGAACCTCAGCGCAGAGGATTTGAGCGGATGTGCCAAATTTTACGCACAACTTCTTGGAACTGAGATAACTTTTCCAACTTCGCTTGCGTATCGCCAATTATCTTTGTATATTTGCACCCCTTATGCTCCCTATCAGCATCAGCGGCGGATAAAAGCATTGTATCATTCCCAATAAAATCTTCTTAATATGATTATCGTAACCGTTAAAGAAAACGAGTCTATCGACAAGGCGCTTAAGCGTTTCAAGAAAAAATTCGAACGCACTGGCATACTGCGCCGTGTTCGCTCACGTGGCTACTACGAAAAGCCTTCTGTACGCAAGCGCACTACCAAACTCAAAGCGATTTATCGCGAGCGTATGCGCAGCAATGCAGAAAATGCTTAAAACATTTTTATTCCTCGTTTTTTTGTGTTAAGTTAGTGTTATGAGCGGCACACGACACCGCCCGCCATAACCCTAACTTATGCTAGAATCTTTCCTCAATTATATCCGCTACGAAAAAAGATACAGCCAACATACCCTGTATTCTTATAAAAATGACTTGGTTCAGTTTCGTAGCTATCTTGAAGACCAACATCAGCTAGGCGATACTCTAGCAGCAGAATACTATATGCTGCGAGGGTGGGTGGCGCATCTGTCCGAAAAAGAAGCCAACCCACTTACCATCAACCGTAAAATCGCCACCTTGCGCTCTTATTACAAATTCTTGCACCGTGAGGGGTACATCCAACGTAACCCAGCTGCCGAATTGCGCTCAATCAAAACCCCCAAGAAAACACCCGAGTTCGTTACTGCTGACAAATTACTGGCGCTCTTAGAAGATGAGCAGCACTTCGCTAGCGACTTCTGGGGGATGCGCGACCGTATTGTGATGGAGGTGCTCTATGGTACAGGGGCGCGGGTTGCCGAATTGTTACAACTTCGTATACAAGATGTTGATTTGAGCCGTAAGCTGCTCAAAGTATTGGGCAAAGGAGCCAAAGAACGCCTCATCCCTATACACAACAACTTATTGCCTCTACTGGCGGAATATATCCAAGCCAGGGCAAGCACCGTGGAAGACCTAAACCTGCCCCCACACGATTTCTTGTTATTGAGCGATACTGGGTTGGCTCCCCACGAAACACTCGTTTATGAGATTGTACGCAAATACCTCGCCCTCGTAACTACCCAAGAAGCCAAAAACCCTCACGTATTGAGGCACTCTTTTGCCACTCACTTGCTCAACAAAGGAGCTGACCTGAAAGCTATCCAAAACCTGCTGGGGCATAGTAGCCTCGCAGCCACGCAAGTGTATACACAAAATTCGTTGGAGCGCCTACAAGAGGTATTCCAACAAGCGCACCCTAAAGCCTAAGCTACCTGCCTCTCGAAGGCTTCCCTGCACAGGCTTAGCGGTTCTTTTTTTTCACCTAAACTCTAAAGCTTATGAAACTGCAAATTCATTCCGTGCACTTCGATGCTGATCAAAAACTGCTCGACTTCATCCAAAGAAAAAGCAGCAAGCTCGAAACCTTTTACGACCGCATTATCGACGGTGAGGTCTTTCTACGGATTGATAAAGGAGAGCACAGTCGGGAAAACAAATTGGTGGAAATCAAGCTCAATATCCCGGGCGCAACTTTATTTGCCAAACAACAAGACATCTCTTTTGAGGCAGCTACCGACGAAGCCGTCGAAAGCTTGCGCCGCCAAATCAAAAAACACAAAGAAAAAAATAGCGTCCGTTAAGCATCGACAGCCACAGGGCTGCCAATGAAATATATCTCAAGGTCTCTTAGTATGTACTAGGAGGCCTTTTTTGTGGAATAATTTGGCTATCAGGGTCTTGTCTCAGGGGGCTGCTGATGCCTCGACCTGTTATCAGAGCCAAAGCTGCTCAACAGACCCGTATTGGCTGTGAATCAATTTGATGTCAAAGCCCCCACCGAGATGCCATACAGGGAATACTTGACTACAGATTTTGTATCTTTGCCCGTGGTTTATGAAACCATTATTTTTTGTGTGAAAATCTCCTATTGAAGGTACCTCTATATGTTTGTATTGACCCAAACCCCTTCTGTGGCCAATCAGTGGCTGGCAGCTTTGCGCGACCACCGCAGCCAACAACATCGTGGACAATTTCGGCACAACCTCTCTCGTATTGGAGAGGCGCTAGCCTATGAAATTTCGCGTACATTGGCTTACCAAACGACTACAATCACGACGGTATTAGGGCAAAAACAAACCCAAACGCTTGTCCAGCACCCAGTATTGGTCAGCATTATGCGGGCGGGCCTGCCTATGCACGAAGGGATGCTGCGCATCTTCGACGAGGCTGATAGCGCCTTTGTAGGAGCGTATCGTGGACGAGCGCAGGCCGACCATTCTTTTGAAATAGAACAACACTATCTAACTACCCCCAACCTAGAAGGCAGGGTTGTCATTTTAGCAGACCCTATGTTGGCCACTGGGCGCTCGCTCTTGAGTACTATGGAGGTATTACGCCAATATGGCCAGCCCGCACAGTGGCATGTAGCGGCCATCATTGCCAGCCGGCAAGGGGTAGCGCTCATACAACAGGAGATGCCTGAAGCCAAACTGTGGTTAGGCGATATCGATGAGACCCTCAACGACAAGGCCTACATCGTGCCCGGACTAGGTGATGCCGGAGATTTAGCCTTTGGGAGCAAACTAGATTAGTGCGGATATGTTCGAACAATTGGCGAAGTACAGCAGTGTAGTACTGCTCGGAACCATCAAGTTTTTGTTTGGAGTCATCACAGGGTATGCCCTGCGTTTGTCATGGCTCGAAACCGTGCTTTGTGTGGTTCTTGGGATGATGATAGCGGTTATTTTTGTAAGCTTTGCTTCAGAATTTGTCAAGTTCCTTATCCGCAAGTTGCGCCGCCGTAAGCCGCCGCTATTCAACAAACGAACGCGCCGTTTGGTACGTGTTTGGCGTAGCTATGGGTTGTTGGGGATTGCTTTTTTGTCGCCCCTGTTTCTCACACCCATAGGAGGAACCTTGGTGGCTGTGTCGTTCAACGAGCGCTGGCATAGGATTATGTGGTATATGTTCCTTAGTGCGGTGGTTTGGGCGGTAGGCGAGGCTACACTGGTGTACCTGTTGGGCGATGTCAGCTTGCGCTTGATTGGGCGCTAATGCTTGTATTTTGCCTTTTAGAACTTGTTTATACCCAATCAAAATTGGTTTGGGAAATATATACCCTGAAAGCCTTTGGTAATCAAACGCTGTTAATCCTCAACCTTCAACTCAAGTAAATCTTGGTATAATTTTCATTGAGTATAAGAAAGCCAAAGCCTGTGAAGGCCTTGGCAATTGATAGTATGCATATGGTGGGGTTAGACTACTTCATAAACCCAGCCAAAGGGGTCGGCGGCTTTGCCGGTTTGGATGTCGGTCAGTTGTTGCTTGAGTGTTAGAGCGAGGCTACCCTCTTCGTGTGAGCGCAGGGGAAACTGCTGGCCTTCGTAGCCGATAAGCTGTATAGGGCTAATGACAGCGGCTGTACCTGCTCCAAAAGCTTCCTGAATGGTGCCATTGCTCAAGCCCTCAATTACTTCGGCTACTTTGATATGGCGTTCGGTAACGGTGTAGCCTTGTTGGCCTGCCAGCGCGATGATGCTGCTGCGAGTGATACCGGGCAGGATGGTGCCGTCGGTGAGGGTAGGCGTAAGCAATTCGCGTTCGCCTGTGCGGAAGAACAAGTTCATCGTTCCTGATTCTTCGATGTACTGGTGCGTCAGTCCGTCTGTCCAAACAAGCTGGTCATACCCTTCATTGCGCCCTTGTTGCGCGGGGTATAGTGAGGCAGCATAGTTGCCGGCAGTTTTGGCAGCACCTACCCCCCCTTTGACAGCCCGCACATACTTGGTTTCGATTTTGACCTTGGGCGGCGCAGCATAATAAGACCCTACCGGCGAGGCAATAATCATAAAGCGGTAATTATCAGATACTTTCAGGCCGACATACTCATCAGCCGCAAACATAAATGGACGGATGTAGAGCGAATACCCCTCTCTGGCCGGAATCCAATCACGGTCAAGGCGCAGAAGCTGCGTAAGACCTTCCATAAACAGCTCCTCGGGCAAGGTCGGCATACACATCCGCTCGGCAGAGCGATTGAGGCGGCGGGCATTTTCGAGCGGGCGGAAAAGCAAGCTCTTACCTTCGGGGCTGCGGTAGGCTTTCATCCCTTCAAAAATCGACTGGGCATAGTGAATGCCCATTGTAGCCGGGCTCATAGGCAGGTTGCCATAGGGTACAATGCGGGGTTGTTGCCACTGCCCTTCTTTATAATCGACCATAAACATGTGGTCGGTGAAAGTTCGGCCAAAGGCCAAATTCTCAAAATCGACGCTTGGCAGGCGCGAAGCAGCTACGGGTTCGATATGTATAGACAAGGTATCAATCATGGGGTTAAACAATCAGTGGTATTTCATAACAGCCAAGTAGGCGACGTGCTACTTTCTAGGCTTCCAGGGTATTTCGTCTACACCTAGTTCTTGGTGCATCTGGCGACACAAGACGAACAAATAATCCGACAGGCGGTTGAGGTACTGCGCCACCAAGGGAGCCACAAAAGCTTCTTGTTGGAGTAAGATGACAGCACGCTCGGCGCGTCGGCAAACGCAGCGGGCAATATGCCCCACTGAGACGGCAGGATGCCCTCCGGGCAAAATAAAGGAGCGCAAAGGCGGCAACTGTGCCTGCATTTCATCTATCTGCTCTTCGAGCAGCTGAATATCTTCTTCGCGTAAATCGGGCAATTTCAGAGCCGACTTGTCCGGGTCGGCAGCCAAACTAGAACCAATGGTAAAGAGTCGGTCTTGAATCTCCCGAATCAAGGTACTACGCTTGGCATTGACCTCTTGGTCGCCCAGCAAACCGATGTGTGAGTTCAACTCATCTACAGTTCCGTAGGCATCAATGCGGATATGGGCTTTGGACACACGCGTACCCCCAATGAGTGAGGTCTGTCCGCTATCTCCGGTTTTGGTGTATATCTTCATAATGTGTGATGATAAAAGCAGGCAAGAGCCTCCCCATACATTGACCGGCTCTTTTTAATCGGTACAAATATAACTTTTCCTGCTTTTATTTGCAATTATTTTATATTTATTTGGCTTATCTGACAATTGAGGTGTTATGGGGAGAGCATACTTTTAATAACAAAAAACAAAATGTATTAATTATCGCATTTTTCAAAATTTTATACTGATTGAGTTTGGCTCGATTCGGAGCTTGTGGCGGATGTGGCGTATATTTTCTCACAAAACCCTTATGAAGCATAAATCTTTCCCCTTTATTTTGCGTTAAACAGGGTGGAATCCATCCTCAAGTCCGGCAATGTTTGCGAATATAATCAATTGATTGTTGAGAAAAGAAGTTTAGCTCTTTTCAAACAGTGAAGTATTTAGCTTGGGAGGGTTTTTATGAAATATCGATTTGTTTTTTGGATAAGTACTCTGGCCATCGTGTTGGCTTGGCAAACACCGGCTGTAGCGCAAGACCTTAAAAAAGGCTTCAAACAATTGGCTAAAGCCAATTATGCGCAAGCACATCAAATTTTTGAATCTATACTCAGGCAGGATGCTTGCCAGCCCTTGGCCAACTATGGCTTGGCGCTGATGTATTCGGGTCAAACATCTACAGGTTTTGATCGATGGCGGGCTTTTGAGTACATTCAGAATGTACCGGATAGGTTGGTGGCCGCCGACCGCGAAATCCTCCAAAAATATACGCCACACTGGGAACAAGTACCGCCTATCCGAGCCTTGATTTATGACAGTCTGTATGCCTACTGGCACGCACAGGTACTTGCTCAAGACCGTACAGAGCTATACGAACATTTTTTGGAGGCCTGCGCCAACACACGCTGGGCTCCTGTGGTTGCTTCTGCGTATCACCAACGCGTATTTACCGAAGTGTGCGCCCTTGATGAGCCCAATGCCTATGAGTGGTTTATACAGAGCTTCCCCGAAGCCGAACCCGTCATACAGGCCAAACAAGAGCGCTATCGTTGGGCCTATGCAGAGGCGTGTTTGTCGAACAAGCTGAGTGCTTATCAGGATTTTGTCCGCCAATACCCCGACGCACCACAAGTAGCGGAAGCGATGGAGCGCATCGCCCTCAAACAAAAGTACAACAAGGCCTTTTTGTTGGGGAAGACTTACCCGGCAGCCCATCCCTTATTTGTGAGAGTGAGAGCCGAGCATACACCCAAGGCCGAAATGTATATGCACCGCGAGGCATATGAGGCCTTTTCAAGGATGTATGAGGCAGCGCTGCGCGATGGGGTCAAGCTTAGCATTATCTCCGGAATGCGCACTTTTGAGCAACAGGCTATGATTTGGAACTATAAATGGAGCAAGCTCAAAGGCGATGGTATCAGCCGAGCGCAAAATATTATGGTTTATAGCTCTATGCCGGGTATCTCACGACACCACTGGGGGACAGATGTAGACCTCAACCATCTCACCAATAGCTATTTTGATAAAGGGGAAGGAAAGAAAGTATATGATTGGCTGTTGCGCCATGCCCGTGAATTTGGCTTTTATCAAGTTTTTGATGGGCACGAGCGCGCCTATGCCGAAGAACGCTGGCATTGGTCGTATATGCCCGTAGCTGATGTCTGCCTACAAGAGTATCTCTCAGAAATCAGCTATGATGACCTTCGGGGCTTTGTCGGCGAAGAACTTGCCCCTCAACTGAGGGTTATCGAGCGTTATGTCAAAGGGGAAGGCTTGCGGACGGAGTAAGCTCAAGCCCTGCCGGAGTATGACACCATAACAGCGGCAGCGCTGCCCCCATATTAAACTCATCCCTTCTATAGCCAAGTTTAGCCCTTCCGTTACTCGGTTGGTCAGAAAATGCTTTCTCTTGAGACCTTAGCTCCCGTATTTTGTCTAAAACAACAGTCAAAATACTACTATGAGAAACGCCTGTCTACTCCTATTTTTCTGCTGCGCTTTGGCGCAAGCCGGCCTAGTCCAATATGTCAATACATCTTGGCATTGCAAGACCGTCCACAAAGCAAAATCACGACTGGCGCTACCTATATTGATAAAGTACGGCAGCTTCTTGAGCTCTAAGCTACTTGCCAGCACATTTCCCAAGCCCCACGATACTGGGGCAGGAAATGGGGAAAGGGAATACGGACGTGGTTTGTTTTTTTAAACCCCTGCCGGAGATAAAAATCTACCGAAGGGCTACTGTCCATCGCCTTGAGCCATATTGCCTCAAAGCCTTCGGCTTTGGCGACGGCCTTGCAGTAGTTGACCACAGCTGTGCCAAGCCCCTTGCCAGTAACTTCGGGGATGAGGTAGAGGCGTTCTAGTTCCAAGCTTCGGGCTTGCGGACGGTTACGGTTGAGCTTTAGCAAGCCCACAGGGGTGTTTTCCCAATAAATGCCATAAAATTGTACTTCGGCTTGTGTGGCTTCTTGGGCAAATACTGCTGCCGAAAAATGATGTTGGAGATAGTATGCGCCGGCATCATCCCAAAGATAGCGGTAGACGGCAGTATAAGCCCGCACGCCCACCTCGCTGATGAGCGGGAGGGTTTTGGGCGTACAAGGGATGATTTCGAGGAGATGTAGGGGGGATGTATTATTCACCTTTGTAACCAGATTCTATAAAAAGCGCCTTGGCATCTTGTGTGGCCATCAGTTCGGCCAGAGAGGTCTTTGTTTTGCGTCGGTACTTCTGTACTATTTTCCAACCCAGCCATCGACCCAAACGCCCAGGGGCTTTATTGCCTATTTCGGCTACATAGGGTCGTTCGTTGAGATAGGCGCTTTTGGTCAGTTGACTGGTACTATAAAACACATTGCGCTCAATAAAATGAGACCACATCAGCTTTTTGTTCTCTTCTTGGTCTAGACGGAGCATTTCTTCGCTGTTGTAGCCGGCGATGATAGAATCAGGTGTACAAGGCACGACAGATTTTACAAATTCGTAGGCCTTGCCATAATCAATCATTTCGGCTAGTACAGTTTGGTCTTTCTGTACTTCTGTTTGGTTGAATTGGGCGGAGAGTGCCAGCATCAAGGTCGGAACAATGTAGTTTTTGCGGTAGCGCTTCCAGATGTAGAGCGGCATATCGGGTGGGCGGTAGCGGGAGGTTTCGCCTAAGAAAAAATCGAGACTGATGACCATCAGCCGAGGCGAAACATAGAGATCGTTGCCATAAAACGCCCGAAGGCCGGTGATGGTGGTGTATATTTTGGGTGGGTTGAAATCGGGGAAGGCTTGTTTGACACGCTTGAGCGCCAAGGTAAGTTCGGCCTCCAGTTCTGAGAGATCAGCAAAGGCCTGGCGTACATCTTGGTAGAGTGTGTCGAGATAAGGGTTATTGACCATATCGGAGAGCACAGCCACGATGACAGAATCAGGGATTTGTTTGCCTTCTTTGAGGTATTCGCGGGCAAATTCGGGATGCGCTTGTAGCAGTTGGAGCAAGCCTTGAGGGCTTTTGTCAGCAAAAAGCTGGTTTTCGAGGCGGATGATGTTGATATTGAGCGGAATGGCCTCTAGCGCAGGGTCTGACTGGCAAGCATCTTGATTATTGCAGGATGTTTGGGTTAACAAACACAGGCTGATGCCTAAAAAGAGGCCAAAACGAACGTAACGGGATAAGGTTGTTTGATGACGCATTAGGGCGAATGGGGTAGGGTTTGTGGAGAGGCGAAAATACACAATTTAGCCCATTTTTTTGTGGTTTGTATTAGTCCTTATCTAAGGCACATAAGAGTGCATAAAATTTTTGATCAAGTTTATCAACCCTTTTGGCTTGAGGGTGTTGCCCCTCGTAGTTTAGACGTTGTTGGTAGCTGAGCAAGGCCAAACTAACCAAGCGCATTTCCTGTACGGAGAGTCGTAGCGTTTCCTTGGTGGTTTGGGGAGCAGTGTGGTGACGTGGCCGCCAAATACGCTGTAACAATGTATTGATAGACTTCATAACGAATGTATTTTTAGCAAAAATAAATTATTTACGCTAAAAATAAAAACACTTGCTATTTTTTTTAGCATACATCAAGATGACTTGAGCTGTAAGGCCTGATACTGATTGGTGAGTTCGAGGTATTTGCAGCGAAAATAGAGCTTAGCACGCCCTAGGTCTTGCTCATATTGTTTGATTTTTGATTCTTCTATATAGGCTTGGAGCACTGCCTCGCTTGTTTCGAGATCTTTGGCCTTGGCTTCAAAAAGGTTTTTTTGTGCCTTTGATTTTTCGAGCGCCTTGACCAAAATTTGTTCGTTGGCTTCGAGCCGTGTTTTATACTTTTCTAGTTCGTCTTGTCGAAGCCGCATCGTCTCTTGGGTAGCTTGTAGCTCTTCGAGGTTTTGCCGTAGCTCTTCCTCGGCGGCGTGTTGTGCTTCTACCGAAGTTTTTAGCGCTTTCTCATTGATCTTTGATTTTTCGAGCGCCTTGACCAAAATTTGTTCGTTGGCTTCGAGGCGGTCTTTGTATCTTTCTAGTTCCTCTTGTTTGGCGCGCATGGCCTCTTGGGTAGCTTGTAGTTCTTCGAGGTTTTGGCGTAACTCCTCTTCGGCGGCTTGCTGCGCTTCTACAGATGCTTTGAGGGCTTCTGCGTTGGCCTTTGATTTTTCGAGCGCCTTGGTCAAGATTTGTTCGTTGGCTTCGAGGCGGTCTTTATATTTTTCGAGCTCAATTTGCTTCTTGGCCATGGCCTCTTGGGTAGCTTGTAGCTCTTCGAGGTTTTGGCGTAGCTCTTCTTCAGAGGCTTGTACTCGTTGGTAGGCTTCCTGCATTTCAATATCACGCTGTACACGTTCGGTGATATCTTGTGCCATTCCGATAACCATCACATGGTCGTGGCTGTTTTTGTTTATGCGGATTGATGCCTGGAAGTGCCTCCAGTCTGTAAATGTAGGGTGTTTTAGCCTAAACTGATACTTATAGACTTGGTCTTGGGCATCTGCGATGGCCTGAGGAATCAAATCATATAGGAGGCTATTGTCTTCGGGGTGTATGATATTGTTAATGTCATCTAGTTGGAGCTCCGTTCCTTCGGGGTAGCCATACAGCGTAGCCAAGTTGGGTGAATGAAACAGCTCCTGAGTCGTTATATTGATTTCAAAGCCGGCCATTTGTGCCATTTTTTCAGCTACAGCCAAGAGTGCTTGTTGGTCAGCTAGGGCTTGTTTTTGCTCTTGTAGCGCCTCTTGGGTAGCTTGTAGCTCTTCGAGGTTTTGGCGCATTTCTTCTTCTTGTGCCAATAGTTCTTCGGCCTTGGCTTGACTTTCTTCTAAGAGTTTTTTGTTGAGGTCATTGTTGATAAGGCTTTCGAGCACGGCGCTCATATTGGCGGCCATTTTGGGCAAAACTTGGCGGTATTTTTTTTCGAGTTGGTGGATATAAACCAACTCCACAGCGCCATAGGTTTTTCCTCCAAAAATCAGGGGCATTACCTGTATACACACAGCCTGTAGCTGGCCTGTAGTGTGTGAGAGTGTTACATTTTTGGCGGGGATGCCATCGAAGAATAAGTGCTTTTCGGAGGCGATGGCCTGCCCTACTACTCCTTCTCCCAGCGCATATACCTGTTGGGGGAGCTTGGCCAATGCACAAGCATAGGTGGCATAAGCCTCGGCTTTTTGTGCTTCGCGGTTATATAGATACAACACACCGCTAAAGGCATTGGTAAACATAGCCAGCTCTTCGAGCAATATGTCACAAAACTCCTGAAGTGATTTGGCATAATTGACCCGCAGTGTGTCATCAAAAGTACTCAGACTCTTCTCTTCCCACAGCTTACGTTGATACTCAGCCTCTTGGGTTAGCTCTTCGGGTGTTTGGAGGTTTTGGGTATCCATAATGTGCTTAGCTATTTTGTGGAGGTTGTTGGGTTAGTTTCAGTTGTAGATCCTCTAGGGCTTGTTGTTTTTGTGCCAACATTTTTTTGAGGTCATTGATTTCTTGTTGTAGCTTGGTAGTTTCTTGAGCTACTTGTGCGGCTACCTGTTCGGCGATACTGGATTCCATAAACTCTTGCTTGAGCTGTATATCGGCTAGGTATTGGTCGAGCCTAGCTTGTTGGGCTTGCAGGGCTTCGTTTTGGTGGCGCAGCTGTTCTTCTTTGTGCTGCAACTGAATGTTTTGTTGCAGTGCCTGATTGAGCGCACTGGCTATAGCCAGTTTGTTGAGCATGCTTTCAAGCATCAGGGCGATACTTTCTTGCATACGCTCAATGAGTTGAAAAAACAGCGGTGGGGGTGGTTTTACAAATTGCAATTCTATTACGGCTACACACCGCTCTATGGCTACAATAGGCACAAATACCAGGCTACAAATACTCAGCTGTATGGAGGCACCCGGATGGAGGAGGTGCTTCGGAGGGAGTTGGTCGTAGTACAATATGCGTTGGCTTTTGGCTGCTTGTCCTACAGTTCTTTCGCCTTGTGTGTAGGCTATTTGTTGGAGTTTTTCGATTGGGCAGCCATACGTACCCACACAAGCAAAGGCCGCATTGCTCTCCTCCCATACATAAATCATAGCCACACAAGCCTCTACCTCCTCTGCCATAGCGTTGATGAAGTGCGTAGCAAACTCTCCTAGCGATACCTGTTGGTAGCGGCGCATGACAGCGTTGAGGTGCTGTACTTTTTCATTCAGTGCAGCGGTGTTTGTGTGATGGCTATCGGGAGGCGTAATCGTCATCATCATTGCGCAGCGATTTGGGCTTTTAGGGTGGCTATTTCGGCTTTGAGCGCTGCTATTTCGGCTTTCTGCTCTTGGTCGCGTTGTTTGGTTTTTTGTTGTGCTTTGGCGATGATTTGCTCACTGATTTTGAGCTTACTTTCGGCCTTGGTCAGTTCCTGTGCTTTGTCTTGTAGGGTTTGCTCCTTAAGGCGTATTTGTTGTGAGAAGTCTTGCGCCAAGGTTTTATTAAAAAAGCCTTCCAGCATCGCCGTGATTACCGTCAGCAGGTTTTGTTGCTCTTTGGCCAATAGTTGCGTAGAAGCGCTGGGGCTGTATACCTGAATGTATCCAGACTGTCCGTCGATGGTTTGTAGAGCTTGTTTGGCAATGCTATTAGTTGGGATGGCGGGGGTGTGCTCACTGGGGAAATGCGCTGTCCAACTGCCATAGGCGATGGTTAGGTAGAGGTTTCTGTGGTGGGCTAATGTTTGGAACAAGATACTCCCTACTTGGCTGGCCGTTTCGGTGATGTCGTGGGTTTCTTTGAGCAGCTCAGATACCTGCATAATGGTTTGAAGCTCCAACACACGTGCTTGGTTTTCGGCCAGCAAACCTTCCATTTGCTCATGGGTAGCTTGTAGTTCTTCCATATTTTGGCGCATCTCCTCCTCCTGTGCGCGCAGTTGTTCGGTTTGTTGTTGCATTTCGCCCAAGAGCCGCTCCATCCGGTGTGTGTTGAGCTTATTTTTGAGAATAGCCGCAATAGAGCTGTTGATTTGCCGCAGTAGCCGCCGGTGTCGTCGTTCTAACGGTCGTAAGAAAGAGAACTCCAATACGCCAAAAGCTTCTTCATTAAACAACAAAGGGTAGAAAATAATGGCGGCAGTGCGGATTTGAATATCGGGACGTTCAAAGCTTAGGTACTCGCCTGGCAAGTCTTCAAGATAGATGCGCTCTTTTTGCTCCAGACACTGATAGGCCAAGGCTGGCGCTTCGGTCAGCGATTGATGAGCAGCATATCCGGCGCTGAATGTCAGTGATGTTTGGTTTTGGGTATCGCACACATAAAATGCTCCGGCAAAGGCCTCTGTCAAGTCGCCCAAATGTCGGATAAGGTTTTGGGCAAACACATCGAGGGAGTCATTGGAATAGGTGCGCAGCAAACCCTCTAGGGCATCAAGTTGTGCATCGAGCCAAGCCTGTTGGGCGAGTGCTACTTGCTGTTCGCTCCACTCAGAAGCTGCGTCAAGGGGGGGTGATGGATTTGCAGAGGCATCGGACATAGTAGGTATAGGGCTTAGTGGTTATAGTTTGATGGCCATCAGGGTAATATCATCACGCTGCTCTTGTTCGCCTTGGAAAGCCTCCAAGGCTTCCGTAAAAATCGTTTTTTGGATATCTAGCGGTTGGTGGTGATGCGCTATAATCAAGTCTTCCAGCCGTTTATTGCCAAAGCGTTTGCGTTGTAGGTTGCAGTTGTCTAGCCAGCCGTCAGTGGTGAGGTAGAGTGCGTCGCCGTGTTTGAGCGTAAGAACTTGGTCTGTAAATTTGACTTTGAGGTTGGGTTGTGCGCCTCCCATCGAGCGACGGTCGCCACGGAGCTTGCCTAGTTGGCCATCTTTGACATAGTAAAGATCGCATTTAGCCCCGCTAAAGGTCAGTTCATAATACCCATTTTCTTTGGGAATCAACTTGCAGAGCAGCAAATCCATCCCATCGCGGTTGTTGGATTCGGCTTGTTTCAGCCCTTGGCGCACATCTTCGTCTATGGCGGCCAATACTTGGCTGGGCTGGTCTAGGTTTTTGACGATGATATTTTGGTTAAGTAAGGTATTGCCAATCATACTCATAAAAGCACCGGGCACGCCGTGGCCAGTGCAGTCTACCACGGCCACAAAGTAGGTCTCTTCTTGGCTGAAGGCGGGGCTTCCAAACCAATAAAAATCGCCGGACACGACATCCTTGGGGCGATAAATAATGAAAGATTCGTTAAAAATATCTTTTAACCGCTCTTCTGAGGGCAAGATAGCCTGTTGAATCCGCTGGGCATAGCTGATACTAGCTACGATACGGTCATTGTTTTTTTCAAGTTCCTTAAAAGCCGTATCAATCTGCTCATTTTGCTCCAAAAGTGCATTCCGTATTTGGTTGAGCGCATCTAGGTTTTCTTTTAACTCTTGCTCTTGAATGTGGAGGCGGTCTTTTTGGGCTTGCGTTTCTTCCAACAGACGCCGGGTACGGGTATTGTTGGCAATACTTTCGAGCATGGTGGCGCTCGTCGGAATTACGGCATCGAGCAAGGCGCGGTTACGACCCGAGAGCGGGTTGACATACACCAACTCCAGCACCCCATACACAATTTCATTGAATACCAAGGGGATGGTAAAAATGCTGTGGATATTAAGTGTAAGGGTAGAAAGGGCGATGCTGTTTTGTTGTGGGGGGAGGTCTTCGAAAATGATACTTTTGCGCGAACGCGCCGCCTGCCCCACTACACCTTCGCCCCAACTGTAGGTTTGTTGGGCCAAGGCATCTATTCGGCAGCCATAAGCCGCCACTGCTTGCAGCTCCCCCTCTTCTTGGTTGGCCACAAAGAGCACTGCCCGAAAGCTGCGGGTGGCTTGTGCCAGATAATGAATCATCACCTGACCAAATGCTTCCAGCTCATCAGAAAGGTGTGCCGTAAGGGTGGCGCTGTAGTTTTTAAGGGCTTTTTCAAGCCACTGAGTATCTACTTCGTCTTGGGAGGTGGTGTCCCAATAGTCGGTGATGATAGCCATGCAAGTGTGTGGATAAGCTGCTACAATGAAATGTAGGCGGTGTAAGGTTTTTGACGAACAATCCCCCTTTATTGCCCTTCTGTTATTGGTTACCAATATACAAACTTTTGGCCATAATGCATACGGCACACGGGTTTTTCGACAAAACTATTGCAATTCAAGTAAGATGGGGGCGTGGTCGGAGTGTTGAGCTTCTGGCAAAATGATGCTTCTCCTTAGTGTGGAACGTAAGGTTTCTGTTACCATATGGTAGTCAATGCGCCAGCCCACATTCTTGGCGCGGGCATTGCTACGGGTGCTCCACCAAGTGTACTGATGTGGCTCTTGGTTGAAGTGTCGGAAGGTATCCACAAAGCCAGACGCGACGAAGTTGCTCAGCCAAGCACGTTCTTCGGGCAAGAAGCCGGAGGTCTTTTCGTTGGCCTTAGGGTGGCGGAGGTCTATTTCTTGGTGAGCAATGTTATAATCACCACAAATCAACAACGCTGGGTGGCTTTGGCGTAAGTGTTGGATATATGCATAAAAAGCGTGATTCCACTCCATCTTAAATACTTGGCGCTCTACCCCCGAAGAGCCCGAAGGCATATAGACACTCATGACCGAGACCCCGTCAAAATCAGCGCGGATGACGCGCCCCTCAGCGTCGCCCAAGGGGTGTGGATAGTCTCCATAACCTATTTGGACAGCCCTAGGGGCTGTTTTGGATAAAATAGCCACACCGCTATATCCCTTCTTGCTCGTAGCAGGGTGCCAGTAATGATGGGTGTAGCCTAGCTCTTCAAATAATTGAACAGGGACTTGTGCTTCGGTAGCTTTGATTTCTTGAAGGCATAGCACATCGGGTTGGGAGGCGCGTAGCCATTCTATCAATCCTTTCTGAATGGCTGCACGGATGCCGTTGACATTATAACTGATGACTTTCATGCGGTGGTGGAGTTGTGGTCCGATTATTAGCCAAAAACCATACAAGCCTTACGGCAAAAGACCCGCAAGAGCTTGTAGGAGTCGGCCTTATTTCGATGACAAAGTACTCAAACCATCCGCAGTTTCCAAACTATATGTTCAGCCAATAGCTGATTTTAAGAATCAGGCTTTGGTTACGTATCTTGAATAAATCGGCAAAATAGTTGTCTGTATACACAATGAACAAGTCAGACATCGGCTTGAAGCGCCACTGGAAGCGGCTGTTGATATTGACATTGTTGATTTGGGTATTGTATTGGAAGAAGGTAGTCCAGAACATCGTATTAGAAAAAGAAAACTCTACCGTAGCGCCCATCAGGTCAAGGTTGGTAGCCCCAAATTGTTCTGGCAGGCTTACTTCGTTGCGGCTGTAATTGATGCTGAAGTTACCCCAAGGCTGGGTGCGCAGGCGCATATTGGCTCCATAGGTCAGTAAGGTTCCGTTATAGAAACCACCGGCATTGACAAATACACTGCCCGCCACCGCTTTGCGGTTGTCGCTCCAATATTCCGCATTGACGCGCTGGTAGTCGTAATAAGTAGCCGGAAGCAGCTCGTCGCCGCCGATGAGATTCAGGCGGAAGGGCAGTTGGACAGCATTATGATTGAACCCTACCCAAATCCCTGAGGTATTCTGAAAGCGAACGCGGTATCCAAGGCCACTATCGTGTTCGTTGAACTGCCCGTCGAGCAGCCAAAAGGTGTTTTTCCAAACCTGCGGCCCGTGTTGGTTGATGATGCGGCTGTGTTTGCTGATAAAACTGTATCCACTCCACATACTGCCACGTGTGAACCCCAGCCGCACTACCTCGTCAGTATCAGGGTTGAAGTTGTAGAGCCTAGGGATAAAACCCATATCGGTGATGTAGTTGTCGCCTACGCGCTCCCAAGCTCCGCCCACATAAAAGTTGCGCGAATCATAGGCATAAAAAGCCTCATGATACTCTACCTCTTTCATTGGTTCGGGGTTGAAGGAGCGGTGATAGCGTGCTGCCGAACGGTGTTTGCCGTTTGGCGATACAAATTGAAACTCTAGCCCTGCTACTCTGTTGAAGGCCGTTTCGGTATAGCCCTCTGGATTGGAGGTAGCTTGGCGGTTGATCATAATCCCTCGTATGCTGGAGCGTTTGAGTACCCGCTGTTGAAAAGCAGCCACAAAATAGTTTTGGCTAGCAAAATCGCCTCGCTCGGCAGTCTGTATATCCATTACCCCGATACGCAGCCCCTTGTTGACATTGCCCGTGAGGCGCAAACCCCCATAAATATCGACTGGTTGCCCATTGCGCAGGCCAATACTGCGCGAAAAAAACGGGCGTACGTGATTAGTGCCAAAGTTGGCAAATAGGTCACTGTTTTCGAGGAAGAAATTGCGCCTCTCAGGGAAAAATAGACTGAAGCGCGTCAAGTTGGTCTGTTGACGGTCTACATCTACTTGCGAAAAGTCTGGGTTAATTGTTACGTCGAGGTTCAGGGTAGGGGTAATGGCAATCTTGGCATCCATTCCGGCATTGCGGGTATAGGTTGTGCCCGCGTCGCCTTCCAAATCACGGTTGAAGCCTCCGGTTAGGTAAGGAATCAAGACAACATTGCCTTTGCTGACCTGCGGGGTGCGATCCCAATGTATTGCGCCGGTAAAGCCTAGGTCAAAAGGCTCCATTTGTAGGGGAACCCGCGCCCAAGTAGAGTACATATTGTGGTTGATGTCGTTGCGGATAAAGTTGATTCCCCAATCTTCGATATTGGGGTCATAGCGCAAACTTTTGAAAGGGATGGCCATTTCTACCACCCATCGGTCTTCGTATTGGCGGGTTTGAGAATACCACTTGGCATCCCACTCTTCAGCATATCGGTTGACAGTAATGAGCCCTTCCATTTGAGCGCCGCCTGCATTGACCCCAAAAAGAAAACCGTTAGAACGCTGGTTCATCGGGTCAAGCACTAAGGCAAACCCCTCGCTGTCCCAATGACCCACATCGCGCTTGAGTGTCTGAATCACATAGGGTGACTTTCCATAGCATATCGCACTGATATAGAGCATCTCGTCCGAAAATAAGATGCGGACTTCTGTCCGTTCTTCGGCCAATGCCGTATCAGCAGGCCACTGTTGCCAAAAGTCTGTGGCTACTTGCGCTTGTTGCCAAGTATCTTCTAAGATGCCGTCAATCTTGATTTCGCCACTGATGTATTGGGTAGAAAGACGGTAGTGCTCACGGTTGTCGCCTGGTGGTTTGGGTTTGGCGATGAGCGTTTGACAAAAAAAACCGACCAAAAATAAAGGCAGCAGCCCTAAAAGACAAGGTGTATGTGGGGGGGACATCATAGGTGTAGAGAATACTTCTCTGTGTTAAGTGGTGTTTGGTAAGGGGAGGAGGAGTAGTGGCATACAGAAAAGCCAGTATCCAAAAGACACATCATCTGAGCTAGGGTTGCAGGAAGTAACACACTTCCTCTAGGGTGATTTTCATACAAAAATACGCTTCAACTACCTGAAAGTAAGCTTCCTTCGACACTCAACAGGTCTACAGCCACAAGCGACAGCTATAGCACAACAAGTGCAAAATCAAATAGTTGTAGTGTGTAACGATTTTGACTACCCCAAAGCCTATGCCTATGTGATAATTATCACGGACAAACTGCTATTTTTTTGGTTTATTGCTATTCAACATAAATTATATCCTAGTCCGATAGCGTGTTGCCCTAGTGTCAACATCTTTTTGGAGTAGCTGCTCATCTTTCTTACTTAACAATTTACAATCATGCACTATCAAATCCTCATTATTGGCGGTGGCACAGCCGGTATCATGGTGGCCTCCCAATTGCTCAAAGCCAACAAAGCGCTCTCTTTGGCCATTGTAGAGCCTTCCGAAACGCACTATTACCAGCCTGCTTGGACATTGGTGGGCGCCGGAGCATATGATATGGGCAAAACCGCCCGGCCAATGAAGTCACTCATTCCCACAGGTGCTACTTGGATTCAGGACTATGCCGCAGCTTTTGAGCCTGAGCAAAACGCAGTCAAGTTGCGCTCCGGAGAGGCTATCACCTATGATTACCTCGTAGTAGCTCCCGGGCTTGTGATGGCTCCCGAGCTCATCGAAGGGCTGCCCGAGGCTCTTGACAAAGGAGTGGTTTGTAGCAATTATACCAATCCTGAACATACGTGGCAGGTGATTCGAAACTTCAAAGGGGGCAATGCTGTGTTTACCCAGCCTACTACGCCTATCAAATGTGGAGGTGCTCCACAAAAAATAGCGTATCTGGCCGCTGATTATTTCCGTAAAAATGGTCTATCTGCTAAGTCTAATGTGGTTTTTGCTACCCCGGGTTCGGTGATTTTTGGAGTAAAGATTATCGCCGATACGTTGATGCAGGTTGTCCATCGGTATAATATTCACTTTAAGCCCTTTTATGCACCGGTCAAAATAGATAGTAACAACCAGACCATCACTTTCCGTAGTGTGGCACCAGACGAAAACCACTGTATCGTCAACGAGGGTAATGTGCTCAAAGAACAACTGGTGGGTAGCTCTGAGATTGTGATGCCTTTCGATATGTTACATCTGGCACCGCCACAGGTAGCGCCGTCATTTGTCAAAGAATCTGCCTTGGTCAATGAGGCCGGGTGGTTGGACGTAGACCAGGGAACACTCCAACACAAGCGCTACCCCAATATCTTTGGGTTGGGAGATGTTGCTGGCTTGCCCACAGCCAAAACCGGAGCTGCTATTCGCAAACAAGCGCCCGTTGTTGTCCAAAACCTGCTGAGGCTGATGCGCTCACAAGGCCTGAGCAACAAGGTATACGATGGCTACTCTTCGTGCCCCTTGGTTACGGGCTATGGCAAGATGGTGCTGGCAGAGTTTGATTATCAAGGCAACTTCACCCCCGACCCCAAGCTCAAACAAATGCTTGTATTTAATTCACACAAAGAGCATTGGCGGCTTTGGATGCTCAAAAAACATATGTTGCCTTATCTTTATTGGAACAAAATGATGAAGGGACAAGATGTGTAGCGCCGATGGCTATGCAGCCCGCAATTGTTGAACCGGAATATTGGCCAGTTGCTTTTGTACCAATGCCTCATCTATGAGGATGGTTTCTGGATTGTCTTTGCGCGAAGGCAGCTCATACATCAAGTCTATCATCACCAGCTCACAGATAGCTCTCAAACCTCGTGCGCCAAGGCGGGTTTCGAGGGCTTTTTGGGCTATCAGGCGCAAGGCTTCGGGGCTAAACTCCAGCTGCACATCTTCCATCGCAAATAGTTTTTGGTACTGCTTGACTAGCGCATTCTTGGGTTGGGTCAAGATATTGAATACGGCCTGCTCATCAAGAGGGTTGAGGTAGGTAAGCAAGGGCAGGCGGCCTATAAGCTCAGGAATCAGCCCATAACCTTTGAGATCCTGCGGGTTGACATAGCGCAGCAGCTCCTCAGGTTTGGGCGCTAGGCTGTTTTCTACCTCAGAAAAGCCAATAGGCCTAGTTTTGAGGCGAGAGGCGATAATCCGCTGAATCCCATCAAAAGCGCCACCACAGATGAAAAGGATATTGTCGGTATTGACTCTTACGAGGTCTTGTTCGGGGTGTTTGCGGCCACCCTTAGGGGGCACATTGACCTCTGAGCCCTCCAAAATCTTGAGCAGTCCTTGCTGTACGCCCTCCCCTCCTACATCCTTGGTGATAGAGGGGTTGTCGCCTTTGCGGGCTATTTTATCAATCTCATCAATGTAAACAATCCCCCGCTCGGCGGCGGCTACATCGTAGTCGGCAGCTTGTAGCAGGCGTGTCAAAACATTCTCGATATCTTCGCCCACATAGCCCGCCTCTGTGAGTACGGTAGCATCAGCCATACAGAAAGGTACTTGCAGAATGCGCGCCAGTGTGCGGGCTAAGTAGGTTTTGCCCGTTCCTGTTTCGCCTACCAAGAGGATGTTTGATTTTTCAATCAGCACCTCATCGTCTCGCATACTTTGTTGGAGGCGCTTGTAATGGTTATAAACTGCTACACTCAGAATCTTTTTCGCGTGCTCTTGCCCTACGACATATTGGTCGAGGTGAGATTTGATTTCCGAAGGGGGAATCAGCTTGAGAGGTTTGTTGAACTTAGACTTGGCCTTGCGTTTGGGCTTGACTTCTTGCTCCACAATCAGATTGGCCTGCTCCACACAGTCGTTACAGATGTTACCGTTCAGGCCTGTGATGAGTAACGAAACATCTGGCTTATTGCGTCCACAGAAACTACACTGTTGATTTTCCATAAGTTTTTATTCGAGTGGGAGTATGAGGCCGAAGCGCAAGAAAAAGCGAACTGCGCGTGGCTCACTGGATTGGTGCTTTGGTAATAAAACAAGAATACTGTACAAAAAACTCCGAAGAGCCTTTTGTACAGTGCAAAGTTTGTTAAGTGGCGCAGTGTTATTTACGTGGGCGTGAGAGCACCTCGTCGATGAGTCCATATTCTTTGGCTTCGATGGCGCGCATCCAGTAATCGCGGTCAGAGTTGCGTTCTATCTCTTCGATAGGCTTGCCGGTATGCTCTGCCAAGATTTCGTACAGTTCCTGCTTGAGGATGAGGATTTGCTTGGCCGTAATTTCGATATCAGAGGCTTGGCCTTGTGCTCCGCCTAAAGGCTGGTGAATCATCACACGGGCGTGAGGCAGGGCAGTGCGTTTGCCAGTAGTACCTCCGGCAAGCAGAATAGCCCCCATAGATGCAGCCAAACCCGTACAGATAGTCGCTACATCGGGCTTTACATACTGCATCGTATCATAAATACCTAGGCCAGCATATACCGAACCGCCCGGGCTATTGATATAGATGAGGATGTCTTTTTCAGAATCTAACGATTCGAGGAAGAGCAACTGAGCCACTACGATATTGGCCACTTGGTCGTCGATGCCTGTACCGAGGAAGATGATACGGTCACGCATCAGGCGCGAGAATACGTCCATTTGAGTTACGTTGAGCTGGCGCTCTTCGATGATATAAGGAGTCATATTTTCGACATAGCCCATGTAGCTGTCAATCGTTGTTCCGCTGATACGGTGATTGTGGACAGCATACTTTCTAAATTCTTCTCTGTTTAGCATAAAAAGGGGAGTTTTGGGGGAGTAATAATCTACAAACGGCAAAAGCGTGTCAATGTTTGGCTTTTGCAACATATCGAATATTTTTCAAAATCCATACCCAAGCGCTAAAAATGTTGGAATGTGCCAAAGTGGCAGATATATCAATAAAAAAGCACGCCAAACAGGCGTGCTTTCTGGAAGGTATATATAGGCGGACTTTGTCCCAAGGTTGGTATTAAGCCTGCGTGGTTTTGGCTTGCTCGTTCTCAGTTTTGAGCAACTCCTCAAACTCATCAATAGTCAACGCTACTGTTTCGAGCTGTAGGCTTGGTTTGAGCTTGTTGACAATGGCCACAGTGAGTTCGTCGTTGAACAGGCGCTGGTAGTTGGCATTATTGTCGCGGGTGAGGTAGTTTTGCAAAAACTGTGTGGCATATTCACCCAAGACAGAAAGGTCGTTGATACCAAATTGCTGCTGGATTTCCTCTACGGCGCGCTTCATAACTGCGTCGGGAGCTACTTCTGCTTCGTGCTCTTTTTGTAGCTTTTCCGTGATTCTATCCCATCGAATCATACGGCTGTATTGTTGCAAGCCGTCTTCTTCGATAAACTTGGTGTATTCTTCGGCTGCCATACGTTCTTGCATGTACTCCTTTACGTATTCCTCGGGGAAGTCAATGTTTACACTGTTGAGGAGCGCTTCACGGAAATCAGCCACTAGCTTACGGTCTGCGGTAGAGGCATAGTTGGCGCGGATGGTTTCCATAATCTTGGCACGGAAAGCCTCTTCCGTTTCGATTGGGTTTTCTTCTTGAGAGAAAACTTTGCTGTAAAGCTCCAAACCTAAGGGTGCCGGTGTATGGCGGTGTATGCGCGTGGTTGCAAACTTGAAGGGGCCGTTTTCGTACAGTTCTTCAAGTTTAGCAGCATCTCTTAAGCAGTATTTTGCGAGTTCTTCTCGGCTACCAAACAGGGTATCGAGGTCTTCGATGGTTACTACTGCGCTGTTGTTTATCCCTACAAAAAGTGCTTTGCCAGCGTCCGTCATTTTGTCTAGGGGGAGGCGCAAGAATACGGATACGGAAGGTTGGAAGTCTTCCTTTTCTGTTTCGTCAATGGTATTGCCATTTTCGGCTTCCTTAGCTACATAAGCAGCAAACTCGGCTTCGTGGGCGGTGATGCTGTAGAGTTCTCCCATCACGGCATCTGTTGCTTCGGCAGTTTCGGGCTCGGTAGTCTCCCCAAATTGCTGCTGTAGTTGCTCAATGGTTTCGTCGATAGTCTTATCAAGTGGGGAGATGTCATATAGCTTTAGCTTGAGGCTGTTGAGGTCATAAGTGAAATCCCCTGTAAAGCCTAGCTTGAAAGTAAATTCAAACGCCTTTTGGTTTTGCCAATCTACGTCTTCTTCGGTAGCCAGTTCGGGAGTGAAGATGGGACGAATTTGCTGAGCTTCGAGATACTCATCAATGCCTTTGCCTACCAATTGGTTTACTTCCTCTACCAATGCGTCTATGCCATACATCTTACGCATGAGGCCTACGGGAACTTTGCCAGGGCGGAAGCCCTTAATTTGGGCACGCTTGCTATATTCCTTTAGTTTTTTTTCGACACCGGGTTGATAATCTCTTTCATTTATCGTAACTTTAATCAAGCCGGTTGTATTGCTGTTTTTTTCGAGAGTAATGTCCAAGGCACTATGAATTTGAGTGGAGAACTGCTTTACAATACAAATAAGCCCCCAACTGTAAAACATTGAGGGCCTAGGGATACAACTTAGTGCGGATGGAGGGAGTCGAACCCACACGCCTCGCGGCGCTAGATCCTAAGTCTAGTGCGTCTACCAATTTCGCCACATCCGCTGATTGTTGTGTAGAAGTGATTGGGAGTGCAAATGTAGTAAAAAAAAATCACTCTGCAACATTCTGTAATTTTTTTTTGCTAACTTATCATCCCTTTTGCCAGAATCTCATTGATGATGATTTTATGAAGGAAAAAATAGAGCCCATGGAAGCACCTGTTTCAGACACCCACCCGGCTCCGGAAGCGGAGCCTTCTGCCCAAGTACAAGCCCTAGAGGCAGAGCGCAAAGAGATACTCAAACGTTATCGCCGCCTGTATAACAGTATCAAGCCTGCCTTTAAGGTAGGAGATGCCAAGCTAATTCGCAAGGCCTTTCAAGTAGCCGCCGACGCACACCGCCACATGCGCCGCAAAAGTGGAGAGCCTTATATTTACCATCCTATCGAGGTAGCGCAAATCGCCATTGATGAGCTAAGCCTAGGGCCTACGGCCATTGCCGCCGCCCTACTACACGATGTGGTAGAAGACACCGAATGGACGCTCGAAGATGTTAGGCGCGACTTTGGCGAGGGCGTAGCCCGCATTGTCGATGGAGTTACCAAAATCCCCTCTTCGTCTGACTACAAACAGGCCGTAAGCTCTTCGCAGCAAGCCGAAAATTTTCGGAAAATGCTCCTGAGTCTCTCTGACGATGTGCGTGTGATTATGATTAAGCTGGCCGACCGCCTACACAATATGCGCACGCTCGAAACTATGCGACGTGATAAACAGCTCAAAATCGTAGCCGAGTCAATGTATGTCTATGCGCCCTTGGCGCACAGGCTCGGGCTATACAAAATCAAGTCAGAGCTAGAAGACCTGTACCTCAAATATACCAACGAAGAAGCATACCGCAGCATTGTAGACCGCCTAGACCGCACCAAGGAACAACGCCAAAAGTTTATCCAAGAGTTTATTGCGCCGCTTGACACAGCCATCAAAAAAGGTGGATTTAAGGCCAAAATCATCGGACGCTCCAAGTCGGTGTATTCTATTTATAATAAAATGCGCAAGCAGAATGTCAGCTTCGATGAAATCTATGACCTCTTTGCCATTCGCATTATCTTAGACAGCGAAGGACCACAAGAAAAAGCAGATTGTTGGACGGTCTACTCTATCGTTACAGACCATTACCACCCCAATTCTCAGCGCTTGCGCGACTGGATCAGCACGCCTCGGGCCAATGGTTATGAATCACTCCATACAACCGTGATGGGGCCGGAGGGCAAATGGGTAGAGGTGCAGATTCGTACCCAACGGATGGATGATATTGCTGAAAAAGGCTATGCCGCCCACTGGAAATATAAGGAGAAAGGTGTGCAATCGCGCAAAAACCGTAAAGGCGAAACCGAAGAGGCAGGGTTGGACGCTTGGCTGCGCATTATCCGAGAGCTTCGTGAGCAAAACCAAGAGCTCAACGCCGTTGATTTTATCAATGAATTTCGGGCAAATCTCTACAGTGAAGAGGTTTTTGTTTTTACGCCAAAGGGAGATCTCAAACGCCTTCCCATAGGGGCTACTGCCCTAGACTTTGCCTTCGAGATTCATACCGAAATCGGTTATCAGTGTCTTGGAGCTAAGGTCAATCAGAAGTTGGTACCGCTAAACCATAAGCTCAACAACGGCGACCAAGTCGAAATCATTACCTCTCGCAAACAAAAACCCAACCGAGATTGGCTCAAGTGGGTCGTCTCGGCGCGTGCTAAGGCCAAAATCAAAGATTTCTTGCGCCACGAAATGCGTGATGCCATTGCCGAAGGGAAAGAAATTATGGCGCGTAAGCTCAAACAGCTCGACCTAGAGTACAGCCCGGAGTTACTGAATCAAATCCGTACTTTCTTTGAGCTAAAGAGCACCAGCGACTTGTTCTTCAATCTTGGCAAAGGATATTTACTGCCCCAGCAGTTGAGCAGATTTGCCAACTGGCTCAATGAACGCAACGACAAGAATGCTGCCTCTCCTAAGGCCGAGGCCAAACCTAACGCCCCCAACAACCCCCAACAAGAATCCTCAGAAGAGGTAAAGGTTTTTTTGTCAAATAAGGATACGCTACTTATTGGCGACCAAAGCCAAATGCCCTACTCTTTGGCTCGTTGTTGCAATCCTATTTTGGGCGACGAGGTGTTTGGGTTTATTACCCTGAAAGACGGAGTCAAAATCCACCGTGCAGATTGCCCCAATGCGCCCGCACTATTGGCCAAATATGGCCATAGGGTCATCAGGGCACGCTGGCAAAATCTCCCAGATGATAAGTCGTTCCTCGTGGGGCTCAAGATAGTAGGCACTGACCGGGTAGGGCTTATCCGAGATCTTACCAAGGTCATCTCTACCAAGCTCAAAGTCAATATCGACTCACTCGAAGTAGGCCGAACCGACACAGGCATCTTTGAGGGTAGTATCGGGCTGTTTGTGCGCGATGTCAATCACCTCGACAATATTCGTGAACTGCTGCGCCGAATTGACGGGGTAGTCAGTGTTGATCGGGTAGACACTGATGAGTAACACCCAAAAACAATCACTCCCTGCAGTCCTGACTTAGGGAATGTAGGGAGTAGATTAGGAAAAATACTATATGCAGTAGACTGCAAATAAGGTGCTTACGCCTTTGTAAGGCAGCGCCTGATTGTGGTATAACGCCGAGATATTGTTTTTAAATATCTCGTTAAATCGGGTTGGGTTACACTTTATAGATCAAAGCCACTGCATGGGCTGCCACTCCTTCTTCACGACCTACAAAACCTAGGCGCTCGGTGGTGGTGGCTTTGACGCTCACATTGGCGACTGGAATTTGCATCACATCTGCCAAACATCGTTGCATCGTATCGATATGAGATTTTAGCTTGGGTGCTTGCAAGCTGACAACAGTATCAATATTGCCAATCTCATACCCAGCTTCTCGAATCAACTCCATCACACGGCGAAGCAAAATCTTGCTGTCGATTCCCTTATACTGTGGGTCGGTATCGGCAAAATGATACCCTATATCGCGCATATTGGCCGCGCCCAACAAGGCATCACAGATGGCGTGGATGAGCACGTCGGCATCCGAATGCCCTACTGCGCCTTGATGGTGAGGTACTTTGATACCGCCTATCCAAAAATCTTGACCTTCTTCGAGCTTGTGTACGTCATAGCCTTGGCCTATTCTGAATTGATTCATAAAAGTAGTTTGATGTATGGTTTATTGCGTGTTTATACTCAATGGAAATGATACCTAATCAACATTATACCAAGATTCACTTGAGTTGAGCATCAAACAAACCTTGGCCTAAAGGGTGTTTAGCGTAGCATCTTGAGCGTTTTCTGGAGACTTCGGACGGCGATATCGACTTCGTCTTTGGTGTTGTACATCGCAAAAGAGATGCGGGCAGTACCGCTGATACCGAGCGAATCCATCAAGGGCTGTGTACAGTGGTGTCCGGTACGGATGGCGATACCGTCGGTGTCAAGCAAAGTACCGATATCGTTGGGGTGGCAGCCATCTACCACAAAGGAAATCACACTGACTTTTTGGGCGGCAGTGCCAACGATGCGCAGCCCTTCGATTTGCAACATTTGCTCAGTGGCATATTGCAGGAGTTGGTGCTCGTAGTGAGCAATGTTGGCCTTGCCAAAGCTACTGACATACTCTAGGGCATTGCGGAAGGCGATGGCATCGGCAATGTTGGGAGTGCCAGCTTCAAACTTGAAGGGCAGCTCGTTGTAGGTGGTATGTTCGAAGCTTACATCTTTGATCATCTCACCTCCACCATGATACGGGGGCATAGCCTCTAACAAGGCTTTTTTGCCGTAAAGCGCACCAATGCCTGTAGGCGCATATACTTTATGCCCTGAGAAAGCATAGAAATCACAGTCTAGGTCTTGCACATCGAGCGGAAGGTGTACGCTGGCCTGTGCGCCATCTGCAACAAAGATGGCACCTACGGCGTGTGCCATAGCGGCCATTTCTTTGATAGGATTGATAGTACCCAAGGCATTAGAGGCGTGTACGATAGAGACAATCTTGGTACGTGGGCTGAGTAGTTTTTGGTACTCCTCCATTTGCAGCTCTCCGTGTTCGTTGAGCGGAATGACACGGATGTGTGCGCCTTTTTCGGCAGCCAAAAGCTGCCAAGGCACGATGTTGGAGTGGTGCTCCATCGTAGAGAGGATGATTTCGTCTCCGGCTTGTACATTGGCACGGCCATAGGTGCTGGCAATGAGGTTGATGGCTTCTGTTACACCACGAACAAAGATGATTTCCTGCGTACTTTGAGCATTGAGAAAATCGCGAATGGCTTCGCGGGTTTGCTCGTACTCTTCGGTAGCTTTGGCCGCTAAGTAGTGTGCGCCTCGGTGGATGTTGGCATTGGTGGCTTCGTAGTAAGTAGTAAGCGCCTCAATCACCGTCTTGGGTTTTTGCGAAGTAGCGGCATTGTCAAAGTATACCAAGGGTTTGCCGTGTACTTTTTGGTGTAAAATGGGAAAGTCTTGACGGACTTTTTCTATATCGAAAGCAATGTCTGTAAATTGCATAAGCGTCAGCGTTAGGGGTGGAAAAACGAGAGACCTACGGTCTGTGAAGATAACCACAGTAGCCTATCAAAATGTTTCGCATCGGGGAGATGGAGCGTTATTTTTGCACAAAAAGTGTTTGTAGTGCCTCCCAAAGTTGTTTTTTGAGGGCAGTTTGTTGGTGCAAGGTTTCGAGGCTGTCGGAGAGGAGATAGCGAGCGTTGCCGTGGGTATGTACTTGATAATAAGGTTGTTCGGGTTGTGTTTGAAGACCAAAGGCTAGTAGGTGGCCTGTTTGTTCAAGCCAAGGACTGAGATCGAGGCTAGGCTCAGAGGCAAAAAGCGCAATGTTGACCATTTTACAACGGTGTAGGCCATAGCCAACCGCCTGCAATATTTTACGAAGCAGCTCTTCCTCCAAGTCTGTAGGGCTTACCCGTGTAGGGCTGAAATACAACAGCGAAAGCTCCGTTAAGGGGCTTTCGCTCAAGTCGTACAGCTCTTCCGGAAAAAACTGGTCTTCCCAAAGGAAGTCGTCCTCATTTTCGGGGTTAGCGGTAGTCATTGGTACTGGATTTATTGCAACATTTTGAACAGCGCCGTAAGCTTGTCTTTAAGGTCTTTACGGTCTACGATAAAGTCCAAGAAGCCGTGTTCGAGCAAGTACTCTGAGGTTTGGAAACCCTTGGGTAGGTCTTTGCCGATGGTTTCGCGAATGACGCGTGGCCCGGCGAAACCGATGAGAGCATTGGGCTCCGCGATATTGAAATCTCCCAACATCGCATACGAAGCTGATACCCCCCCGGTGGTGGGATCTGTCATCAGAGAGACGTACGGAATTTTTTCTTTAGCTAACTGTGCCAGTCGGGCAGAAGTTTTGGCCATTTGCATCAGCGAGTAACCAGCCTCCATCATTCTAGCCCCACCGGAGCGCGAAATCATCAAGAAGGGGATACGGTGTTGGCGGGCATATTCTACTGCACGGGCGATTTTTTCGCCTACTACCGAACCCATAGAGCCACCAATGAAGCCAAAATCCATACAAGCCACGACAAGGTCAAGCTCGTTCATTTTGCCGTGAGCTGTCCGAACAGCATCCATCAGCTTGGTTTTGCGTTGGGTAGACTGTATCCGAGCAGGGTAAGGCTTAGAGTCTTTGAACTCTAGCGGGTCTACCGAGCTGAGCGTAGGGTTGAGTTCGGTAAACTCGTTATTGTCAAACAAAATATTAAAATATTCGGCGGAGCCAATGCGCTCGTGTTGGTTGCAATACATACAGGTGTAGTTTCGCAACTTGAGCTCGCGTTGGTGCATCACATTTTTGCAATTACTGCACTTGTGCCACAGGCCGTCGGGCGTTTCACGTTTGGCTGCGGTGGGCGTGATGATGCCTCTTTCTTTTCGTTGGTACCAAGACATAAAGCAAGGGGGTTGGTCGAAAATAAAAGGTAGCGGCTATAGCCCCGTTGGGTGGCCAAACCGCTACCAAAGCCTTTAGGCAATATCTATTTGCGAAGCAAGATATACGTCTTGAATGGCATTGAGCAGCTCAATACCTTCATTCATAGGGCGTTGGAATGCCTTACGACCTGAAATCAAGCCCATACCACCAGCGCGCTTGTTGATAACGGCAGTGCGAACGGCTTCGGCCATATCTGAAGCACCAGAAGAAGCACCACCAGAGTTAATCAAACCTGCACGACCCATATAACAGTTGGCTACTTGGTAGCGGCAGAGGTCTATGGGGTGCTCAGAGCTGAGTGTATCGTATACGTTTTTATGGGTTTTGCCAAAATTGAGGGCATTGTATCCGCCGTTGTTTTCGGGGAGTTTTTGCTTGATGATATCGGCTTGGATGGTTACACCCAAGTGGTTGGCCTGGCCGGTCAAGTCAGCCGAAACGTGATAATCTACCCCGTCTTTCTTAAAAGCACCATTGCGGGTGTAACACCACAAGATAGTCGCCATTCCGAGCTCGTGAGCTTCCTCAAACATTTCGGCAACTTCAACAATTTGGCGAGCCGATTCTTCAGAGCCAAAGTAGATTGTTGCGCCAACAGCGGTGGCTCCTAAATTCCAAGCCTCTCGAACAGAGCCAAAAGGAATCTGATCAAACTTGTTGGGGTAAGTCATCAGCTCATTGTGATTGACTTTTACGATAAAGGGGATTTTGTGCGCATACTTGCGTGAAAGCATCGCCAAGCCGCCAAAAGTAGTTGCTACAGCATTACAACCGCCTTCGATAGCTAGTTTGATGATGTTTTCGGGGTCAAAGTAGATAGGGTTGGGGGCAAATGAGGCGCCGGCGCTGTGCTCGATGCCTTGGTCTACCGGAAGGATAGACACATAGCCCGTGTTGGCCAAGCGGCCATTGCCAAAGAGTTGCTGTAAGCTCTTGAGTACTTGTGTGTTGCGGTTGCTTTGCACAAACACATGGTCTACAAACTCAGGGTTGGGTAGGTGCAACATCTCTTTGTTGATGGTTTTGCACTGATGCGAAAGCAACTGCTCTGCGTCTTGGCCCAACAGGCTCACTATCTTATCGTATGACATTGTATGCAGGGTTTGGGGTACAATATACAGTTTTTGAATTATTAGGCCACAAAGATAGACAAAACCACTTAGATTGAGCAGTTAAGGGGTTGGTTTTTTGTTGGATGCCAGAAATGATAGATAGCGATGTTGTCTGTTGATGACAGCGCTTTATAATGATGAACACATAGAGGTTACATCAGGCCTTGGGCTTTCATCTCTTGCCTTAGTTGTTCGATACTGGCAAGGGGTAGGTTGGTTAGTTCCTGAATGATTTCATTGTTGTAACCCTT
>NZ_AUMD01000006.1 GCF_000430505.1 Eisenibacter elegans DSM 3317
GGTCATTTCCTATGTTTCGCTCCGCGATTCGGAAACCAAGGAAGAGTTTTATGACAAGCTGCGCTTTGTCTACTTGGAAATGCCTAAATTTACCAAAGCTGCCTCTGAGCTCCAAGGAAACTTAGACAAGTGGCTCTTTGTTTTGAAAAATATGCACCGCCTCGAAAACGTACCCGTCAATATCCAAGAGGCGGTTTTGCTCAAGGTTTTTGAAGAATGTGAAATTGCCAAATACAACAAAGAAGAACGTATGCTCTACGAACAAAGCCAAAAAGAACGTAACGACTGGTTTGCCGTACTCTCCACTGCTGAGGAAAAAGGAAGAGCCAAAGGAAAAGCTGAAGGAAAAGCTGAAGGAAAAGCCGAGGTCGCTAGACAGTGTATCTTGAAGGGTTATGACAATGAAATCATTCAGGAACTAACCAACCTACCCCTTGCCAGTATCGAACAACTAAGGCAAGAGATGAAAGCCCAAGGCCTGATCTAACAACACCTATCAACCCCATAGAACTGCTAAACTGATGACCAACCTCGAAAGCTTACAATACCCCATCGGACGGTTTGAGCCACCCACACATATCGACAGCATTACACGCACACAGTACATTCAAACCTTACGACTTTTTCCGGGGCAAGTCCGCAGCCTGACCACAGGTCTTTCCTCAGCCCAACTCCAAGTACCCTACCGCCCAGGAGGGTGGACAGTAAGGCAGGTTGTCAATCACTGTGCCGACTCCCACGCACAAGCGCTTTCTCGCTTCAAGTTAGCACTTACAGAAGCCAACCCTACCGTCAAACCATATCAAGAGCAGGCTTGGGCTGTCTTGGCTGATAGTCAGAACGACAACATCACCCCCGCGCTGGAGATGCTTTCAGGCATCCATCAGCGATGGGTGATTTTGTTGGAAGCAATGAACCAAGAGGATTTTCAAAAAAACTATTTCCATCCCGAAAACCAACGTCAATACACCCTTGACGAGATATTAGCGCTATACGATTGGCACTCGCGCCACCATTTGGCACACATCCGACTTGCACTTGGCCAGCCCGAATTACGGCTTGAACTTGCATTCGATTATCATCTCAAAACCTTTCAAAGCCGCAGCAATACGGACAATGGAGAGGTTTCGAGTCAAACCATTTTTCATTATCGACAACAAGGCAGTATTGTTACAGCACAGTATGCCGGAGGCGGCATTCTCGAAGGACAACTCATCGGCACAGTAGATGAGGCAGGGGTGATTCAGATGCACTACCAACATCTAAACACCCAAAAACAGCTCCGTACAGGGCGTTGCCAATCAACACCGGAGCGCCTGCCCAATGGCAAAATTCGTTTGTATGAAAATTGGCAGTGGACTAATGGAGACCAAAGCAGTGGCCATTCTGTGATAGAGGAGGTTTGAGCCTTTAGTTTAACCTTTTTGGTTTGTTTTTACGTTATCATTCATAAGTGTAACCGCATCTAACAAACCAACAGCACGATGAAATACATAATTTATGCTTTTTTAGGAGTCATTAACTGCACGTTACAAGCGCAAACCACCCCACAGTTTAAGAGTGGGCAGCGCATCGAAATTTTCTATGAGAAAGATAGCCAATGTATGCAGGGACTGTCCAAGAAGTGCGTAATGAGGGATATATGATTAGTTATGATGGCTATAGTGCCGCTTACAATGAAACCATTCCTTTTGGTAGTAAGCGCTTGCGGGCTGTTGGGAGCGCAGCGCTGGAAGGTGTCGATTATATTGCTGTCGAGCGTGGCAAGACCAGCGTGCGACGAGGCAATCTTAATACTGGAAAAACCCTGCCCTTAGCTTGGGCAGCACTAAGTAGTATGGCCTGCTTTCCGGCCACACGGTTTGTAGAGTTTGAGGGCAATCACGTATTTTATTGGGTAGACTTGCCAGCCCGCTCAGAGATTTTTATTACCATCAAACCCCTCACAGGCAAACGCATTAATGTATATGCCTACTCCGGCTTTGATGGCAAAACCCTACCTCCAGATGTAGGCAGTTGTGTGAGTTGTGAAGCTGGTTACGAAGCATGGAGCGCGGCCAAGCCACCCAAAAACTTCCAAAAATCTGCTGGAGAGCATACTATCCGACTCAACGCCATCAATAACCCTTACAGAGTGCTGATAGGAGTAGCAGGAGCAAAAGATGTTGTAGAAGGAGACTATGAGCTAAATATCAGTCTCAAGTAGTAAAAAAGCCAACATAGCCGCCTAGGCGCTATTACTATGCTAAATCTTTTGTCCAATTCGTTGCCAATTCCGAAAAAACTAAGCATATTGCATACACCTCTATATGTGTTGATTTTTTTATCACCCACCTAAACCCTCAAAAGCGGTATGCCAGAACAAGCTATTGTCGTCATTATTATTTTTGCGGCCATTATAGGCTTCTTTACTTTCTTATACTATGTGCCCGTAAACCTTTGGATTACAGCTGTTTTTTCAGGGGTGCGTGTCGGATTGTTTGAGCTGGTGTTTATGCGCATCCGCCGTGTTCCTCCCCGAATCATCGTAGAGTCGCTCATTACAGCTACTAAGGCAGGCTTACAGCTTTCTACTCGCGAGCTAGAAACACACTTCTTGGCCGGTGGCAATGTGCCCTTGGTAATCAAAGCGCTTATCTCTGCGGATAAAGCCAATATCCAGCTTACCTTTAACCAAGCCACAGCCATTGATCTAGCCGGACGTAATGTCTTTGAAGCCGTACAGTTTTCTGTAAACCCGAAGGTGATCAATACGCCCCCTATCGCCGCAGTCGCACACGATGGCATTCAATTGATTGCCAAGGCACGGGTAACCGTAAGGGCCAATATAGGCCGCCTCGTAGGGGGAGCCGGTGAAGAAACTATCGTAGCACGTGTAGGGGAGGGCGTAGTTACCTCTATCGGCTCCTCGCAAAGCCACAAGCACGTACTCGAAAACCCTGATGTTATTTCCCAGCTGGTCTTGCAAAAAGGACTTGATGCCGGAACGGCCTTCGAAATCCTTTCTATCGATATTGCTGACATCGACATCGGCGAAAACGTAGGAGCCAAACTCCAAATAGAGCAAGCCGCCGCCGATCTCAAGGTGGCCAATGCCAATGCCGAAAAACGCCGTGCAATGGCTGTAGCCGAAGAGCAAGAAATGCGTGCCCGAGCACAACAGGCTCGCGCCCTCGTGATTGAGTCGGAGGCCGAAATCCCCAAAGCCTTTGCCGAAGCGCTGCGCACCGGCAAGATAGGAGTAATGGATTATTACCGCCTCCAAAACATCGAAGCAGATACCCAAATGCGCAAGAGTATAGGCGGAGAGCTGCCCCCACCACAGACAGGCGGGCAAGAGTAAAGCGCAGCTGTACACCTTCAACGCCTGAAGGCGATTAGACCTGACAAGTTAGCATAACCTGTCAGGTTCAGGTTTTGTTATTTTCTTTTCCTCTCCTTCCCTAATTTCCCCTGTTTGGTGTTTTGAGCCTGTTTGGCCTGCCTTTTCTTACGCCAAGGCGCGTCTTTTTCCCAATCTCCGGCCATAATACAGCCATAGGGCAAAATACGGTCTAACACCTCCCCAAGGCCAAACTCCTGCATCTGTGCCTGTACCGTTTGAGCGTTTTTGTAGGCACTGGGCAGCTCCGAAATATCGATATTACCCGAATAAAAGCGCACATCCAGCCCTTGGGTTTCTTCTGCAAACACCTCTTGGTGAGTCTTGTGACCCAAACTGCGGATGTGTTGGCTACGGCTGACATTGCGCCCCGCTCCGTGAGGGGCAAATCCAAGATTGGTCTCGCTCGTTTCGCCGCGCACCACCAGCACAGGCTCCCGCATATTGAGTGGCACCAAGCGCAGCCCCTCATACGAGTCGGGCACAAACTTATCGTCTAGGGGGGTAGCCCCCTTGGCGTGGTAAAACAAATCACCCTCTCGAAACACAAAATTATGCTCATTCCAGAAGCGCAACAAGGGCTCTAGGCGCAGCTTTTGTGCCGTCGCCTCGTGGATGACGGTATGGTTGAGCTTCGTCCAAGCCCGCACCAGCTGAAGCGCCTCCCAGTAGTCTCGACCTTCGTCGGTATCATAAGGAATCCACGCGTTTTTCTCCAAAGCGCGGGGGGCTATCTGCTTCCTGAATCCTTCAGCCACCTTCATCCCCTGGCTGTAGAGGTACGCCCCTAGCCCACGGCTGCCGTGGTGTGTCACCATCACCGTCTCGCCGGTCTGCTCTGAGCGCCCCACAAACAAAAAGTGGTTGCCATCGCCTTGCGTTCCCAGATGCTGCCGGGCAAAGGCCATACTGCGCTCCGTCTGCAAAAAGCGGTTGTAGCCCATTTCTTCCTGCAAACCCTTGGGCAGCTCCGAAAAGCGCTCACGTCCGCCGCCACCAAAATGCGTTACCGAAAGTGCTGCGTTCAGCACCTGTTGTGGGTCGGCCTGCCCTAGGTTGGTCATCATCACCGAACAACAAATATCAGCGCTGTGCATAGCCGGGTGGATGGCATTTTTGGCCACCGCTACCCCACCCACCGGAATCTGCCCGATGCCCCCTGTAGGGCAGGCATCCGGCATTACGGCTCCCGCCACCAGTGTAGGCGTACGCATCAAGGCCGCCATCGTCGTCAGTACGCTGTCTACATTGGCCTGCTCTTCCGGTGTTTCGGCACGGATATTTTGATAAAAAGGCAGCGGCTCCTCGCGCATCTCCACCGTTCGGGGGGCTACCGAAGCCAGATACTGCATCAAGACCTCACCCTGAAGCCCCTCTCGGTTGATATGCCGCAAAGCCTCCTTAAACCACTTGTCCGGGCGGTAGCCCAAAGCCAATAAATCATCTCCTGTATACATAGGGTAGCAATTTAGGCAATCTTCAAAACCCAAATATACGCAAAAAGTAGGGGAGAGGTTGGGGGGAGAGCAAACGATATATTATACAAACCCCTTCAGACACATTTAGTACCTGAAAGGGCAAAGGCAAAACGGCACGGAGGCCTAGTTCAAAAGAACTCAAGTACTATGAATATTAAACCAGCTATTGGCGTTGGCGTCAGAGGCCAGTTTCCAGTCAGACCAAGCGTTACTTTTCCAACCTTGGGCTGCCCTTAGGATGTCGCTACGCGAAATCACCCCAACAACCTTACCTTTGTCCACTACCGGAAATCGCCGAACATGGGTTCGCAGAAACAACTGTGCCGCTTCTATAATACTCGTCTGAGGGCTTAATATCAAGATATTGTCCTGAGTCATATAGTCTTGCACCCGTCCGGCGGGTAAGTTATGGTATACACTGTCCGTAACCACACGCAAACAGTCCTTCTCCGAAATCACCCCCACCAGCTCGTGTGCCGAATTGATTACTGGCGCGCCCGAAATTTTGTGCTTCAACAGCGACTTCATCACCTCATAAATAGGCTGTTCTGGATGAAACATGATTAACTTGGTAGCCATATGATACCCGACTTGCTCAGGATTTTTTACTGCAAATGTGTTCATAACAATGGGGTTTAGTAGTAATAGTGATTAGTCTAGTGTTAAATATATGGATAAAAATCGGATAAACCAAATTATATCTTGTTTTTGTGATACTGAATAAGCCTGAATCAAGACAATGTTGCGTGCTAAAGTGTGTATAATGTCAATCAGGCTACAACCACACCTCAATACGCATCCTTTGGTAGCGCGCCCTTCTGGCAGTGTGAACACATCCTATGTTGGGGTTTTTGGTCTGTGTTCAACAATTTTCTTCTTGACAGTCAGTGGTTTAGGGTTTTTGGGCAAAAAAAACGGGG
>NZ_AUMD01000012.1:300000-519546 GCF_000430505.1 Eisenibacter elegans DSM 3317
CCCATAGCCGGCAGTGATGCTATTGCCTAGGCAAAGGATGACGGCGCGGCTGTCGGTGTCGGTGGTTTGAGCCAAGCTGTCGTTTGTTGGTATGGTGGTGGTGTTGGCAGGTTTGTCCGATGGATTTTGGCAGGCTCCTAATAGGAGTAGCAGGAGGCCGAGGAGGCTCAAGGGCTTAGAAAATCGCAGTATGGGGGCTGTCAGCATAAGTAGCGGCATTGTTTTGGAGAGGTGATCTAGTTCTGAGTAGCTTCGATGAGTAAAGATACTATCTTGTCAACAAAGAGCAACAACAGCTGTTTGGTCTTTTGAGGTCAAATAAAAAAACAGCACCTGAGCAGAGCCGCAGGTGTTGTTAGGGGTGTATGATGTATGCGAAATCCAAACTAATCTTAGCGCAGGCGTAACCCTACAGCAATGGGCTGTAGTATGGGTGCGTTGGCCGTATCGTTGAAGAGTGGTGTGAGGTCGTAGCGGGCAAAAAGCTTTAACTCTCCAAAGCGCACCTCTCCTTCTAGGCCATAGCGTACTCTGTTGACCACGGTGTCAAAGCTGCGGTCTTTTTCGGTAACACTGTGTGTGATGCGTGAGTGTGCCCCCAATAAAAATCCGACATACCCTCCAGCAGCAACAGCGAAGAAATCGTGGCCGCGCCGGTCAAAGGTTTGAATGCGGAACAAGAGCGGAATATTGATATGGGTGGTTACAAATTTATTGCGGCGCAAAGATTCCCCAAAATCCTCTTGATAGTCTCTAAACTCTACGCCATTGTCGATTCGCTTGGGGTAGTAGCTATAGCGCATCACATAGTTGCTCCAGCTGATTTCGACCCCTGTTTCCAGCTGAAAAGGGCTATTGGGGCCACCGAGGTCTGTTCCGGTGAAAAACTGTAGGGCGATGTAGTGCGAGCTCCACAACGAGGCCTCGTATGGCAGGCCTGATTCGGGCAGGATAAATTCTTCGCCCTGCATATAATTGCTTAGCCCTACATCTAACCCCACACCACCGTAGCCGGGGCTTTTGCGGGAGTAGCGTTGTCTTTCGGTATCATAGTAATATTTCCTTCCGTTGATATACATCGAGTTACTGTATTTTTCGACACTGACATTTTGAGAGTCATCGTTGTCTTTCTCTGTCTTTTCGAGCACAACACTCTCTAGGGTGAGGTTTTTGCGTTCTTGTCGATACTCATAGACGATGGTCTTTTCGGTTTCGTCAATCTGCTTCCCTACCTCTTGTACAATCGCATTGATGTCTACCTTTGTCAGCTGGCGGAGTGCTTCGCTGTCTTTAGCATAGATGAGGATCTGGGCTTTGCTGCCTATTTCGATACGGATGGTATCTTGGGCTTGTGTATGGATGCTACCCCATACTAGGAGTAGCAGCATTAGGAGTGTGTATCGTTTCATTTTTCTGACGATTTATGTATAGTGGATGTATGGTGGAGTGGTTTTATTCTTTGTTGCGTTTAAATACCTGAAAGTCTACCGGTTGTCCGGTTCGGATATTATTAAGTTCGTTGAGTATTTTGTTGATTTGGCTTTTTTCTTTTTTCTCCAAACCTTTTCCTGATATTTTTACTGTTACGACAATTTTTTCTACCTTATCTTCTTCTTTTTTCTGAGGCTCTATGGTCGTGTAGGCCGTGTCGAGCAAGGCTCCCCCAAGGTATATATCAGGCAGTGTAGCGTGCGCCTTATTGCTTTCTCGCCGTTCTTGAATTTGTTCTTGATGATTTTTGGCAGAATTTTGAAGCTCAGGTGTTGTTATTATGACTGAGGTCTTGGCAACTTCTTCCGTTGTTGGCAGGTTGTTTTTGGGTTGGGCTACAGGCGGTGTTTGGTGTTCGGGTGTTTTGGCGGCGGATGCCGTACTGCGGGATTCAACAGTGGCAGCCATATTTTTCTGGACAGTCATCGTAGCCTGAGCGAGCGGTGTTTTGTCGCCCTGTTGCCATTGATAACCTATCCAGCCCCCGATGCTGACCAAGAGCAGGGCTACCGTAGCATATACCCAGCCTGTCCAAGGGCGGAACTGGACTGGTAGTGTAGGCATATCTGTGGGAGCAGCCATTTGCGCCTGTAGGCGTGCCCAAGCTTCGGGGCGGGGCGTTGCTTCGGCCTCGGCGGCCTTCCGCGCAAACAGCGCGTCGATGGGGTGCTTATCTTGATGAGACATGGCTTGGCGTAATTTGAGACAATTGTTTTTGTAGAATAGCCCGGGCGCGTGAGAGCTGCGACTTAGATGTTCCCTCGCTAATAGCCAACATAGTGGCTATTTCTTGATGGCTATACCCCTCGATGGCATAAAGGTTGAACACCGTCCGATACCCTTCGGGCAAGGCTGCTATTAGCACCATTAAATCTTGTGCAGATAATTGGGCTTCGATAGCCGCCTCGTCTATGGCTGCCGGGAGTGAAGCCGCGTTTTCTTCCTCTTGGATGCTCAGGAATACTGCCCGGTGGCGGCGAATTTCATTGAGGCACTCATTGACCATAATCCGGCGAAGCCATCCTTCAAAGCTGCCTTCTTGGCGGAAATTAGATAAGTGTTGAAAAGCCTTCACAAAGCCTTGAATCATCATATCTTCGGCCAACATGGGGTCTTTGAGGTAGCGTAGGCATACCGACAGCATCTTGGGCGCAAAGCGCTCGTAGAGCTGTTGTTGGGCTTGCGGCTCTTGTCGGCCACAGGCCGAGAGCAGCGAAGCTTCATCGGTAAATCGTTTTTGTTTAGTATATCGCATCATAACCCTTGGTCATCTATTGGGGCGCGCTTGTTTATTAGCAAGATGCAGATAACACAGGCAAGGTTGCGTAAGCCTGAAAAAAATATACCGGCTACAGCGTTATCCCACCATCAAGTGTTCGGTAGGATATTGATATGATGTACTGATGACTTGTTTGCTGAGCGCCAGTGCTAGGGTCAGCGTTCCCACACGCCCCAAGTACATTGACAAAATGATGATGGCCTTGCCGTAATCATTGAGCTGTGAGGTCATCCCGATGCTCAGACCAGCGGTGGCAAAGGCCGATACTTGCTCAAACAATAAGTAATGAATCAGCATATCGGGCTGTACGATAGAGAGCAAGAACAAACACACGGCATTGTAAGCCACCGCAAAAGTAAAAATAGAGGCAGCTCTTGAAACAACCTCTTGGGCCACATTGCGCTTGCCTATCTCTACATTGCGTTTGCCTCGAATGCTGGCAATCGACGAGATGGCCAACAGATAAAAAGTGGTCGTCTTGATGCCGCCGCCGGTAGAACCTGGTGATGCGCCTACAAACATCAAAAACATCATCAGTAGCATCGTAGGAAAGGCCAAGGTCTCCATATCGACAGTATTGAAACCGGCAGTACGGGTTGTGATTGATTGAAAAGCAGCTAGGATAACACCCTCTAGCAGGTTGGTATTTTTGATGCCACCCAGGTCATTGTTGCGTTCCAGAAAATAAAATACAATTGCGCCTAGTCCTGTAAATAAAAAACTTAAATTGACAGCAATCCGAGTTCCCAAGCTCCACTGTTTCCAAGGCTTGAGTAGGCGTTCGTGCATTTTGCGAAGCGAAAAAATATCTTCAATGGCGGCAAACCCTAGGCTGCCAAAAAAGATAATGCCAATCATTACCACATGCATCACATAACTGCTGCGCACCCCTTCCTCGTATAGTCCGTTGCTGAAAAGGCTGAACCCTGCGTTGCAGAAGCCAGAAATAGAATGAAAAATGGAGAAGTAAATTTTTTGCCCCAGGCTGTCAAATTTCACTTCTGGGCTCCAAGTCATAAAAATCAGGATGGCTCCGAGAGCCTCAATCAAAAAAGTAATGCCGACAATGCGCCGCAACATACCCTTGGCCGATGATAAGGATTCGCTACTGAGCATATCCTGAATCATCGCTTGTTGTTTGATACCAACTCCTTGGCTCAAAAAGGTAGCGAAAAACGACGCAAAAGATACGATGCCTATCCCTCCCAGCTGTATCAATATCAGAATGGTGAGCTGCCCTTTGAAAGTAAAAAAAGTAGCCGTATCCTGAACGACCAAACCCGTAACACAAGAAGCGCTGGTAGAGGTAAAAAGCGCATCGATAAAGCGCATACTCCCCGGCACGGTTGTCATAGCGGGCATCAACAAAGCCCCTGTCCCCAGCAATATCAGTAAGATAAAGCTAAAGATAAACGTGGCTGCCGGTTTGATATTGGAGGCCGAAAGGACAACACTCACCTTGCCTAGCTGGATGATAATCGTAGCCAACAAATAGGCGCTGACCAAGCCCTCATAAAAAGCCCGGTAGTCTTTCTGCCCCAGCCATACAAACACCGTATGCACTAGCTCTATGCCAATGAATGATGTGCCCGCTTCAATCAGGAAAAGCGCTATTAGCGTGCTTTCGAGTGCATTTTTCTTCAAAAACAACCAAGTAGGCACTACCCCTTCTTGCCAAGAAAAGAAGCTCCGCCTTGGCTCATAAATCAGCTGTAAGAAAAAGCCTGCGGCAAAAATACCGATACAGACTTCTAGCACATTGAAAATACGGGTAATCTGTACCTTGGGTAGCTCAAACCCAAAAGTATAGACCAACAGGCTCAGGGTAATGATGGTATTGATAACATTGATGACACGCTTGGCTACAAAAGCCTTGTCTCTTGTTTTGAACAAAAAGGTTTGTAGGCTTTCATCAATGCGCAATAACAACTCATTCCCTTCTTGTAGTTGGGGAACTTGAAACCACTTCTTGAGTTGGTCTTTGGTTGATTGCCACAGGCGATTGAGCCAAGCGTTACGTTTTTTCATGAGTATTGCTCAAAAAGTTGATGTTTGATGGCCTCTGCCAACAGGCGCTCTTTATCGATAGAGACTACCCCCACAGACTCACACACCAAGCCGCCGGCCAAGTTGGAGAGCGCCGCTATGCGTGCTGCCGAAAGCCCCAAGGCCAAACACAAAGCCGCCACGCTGATGACAGTATCGCCTGCGCCCGACACATCGGCTATGCTGCGTTTGTGTGCCGGAATCCAAACATCCTCCTCAGTTTGGCCTATATACACGCCGTGTTCCGAGAGGGTGATAAAGGCATAGTGAAGCGAAAGCTTATCACGCAGTTGGGCTGCCGCCTTGCAAATGCTGTTTTTATCCTGAATGTCAATATCTATCTTCAGCCCCTCTTTCAGCTCCTTAAAATTAGGTTTGAAAAGTGTTGCGCCGTGATAGTGTAGAAAATTCAACTTCTTAGGGTCTACCACAGTCGGAATGCCGTATTCTTGTGCCAATCTGATGACGGAGGCAATCAGGCTGGGCGTAATACAACCCTTGTCATAGTCTTCAAAAACTACTACCTGAGTCTGTGGCAATAGTGATGCTATGCGCGCCAAGAGCTGCTCCTCCTGTGTGGCATTGATGGGCTGAGTGGTCTCAGAGTCTACCCGCAGCATATGCTGGTGTCCGGAGATGATGCGATGCTTGATGGTCGTCAGGCGTTGGGTAGCTTGTACGATACCTTCTGACGACAGACCGTGCTGATGTAGCAGGCCGATTAGGTCTTGGCCATCGCTATCGTCTCCAATTACGGCACAGAGCATGGGCTTGGCTCCCAAGGCCTGCATATTAAGGGCTACATTGGCAGCACCGCCAAGGCGTTTTTCACGTTTTTGTACTTGTACTACGGGCACGGGTGCTTCGGGCGAAATGCGCTCTACCTTGCCCCAAAGGTAAGAATCAATCATTACATCACCGATGATGAGCGCCTGCTGGTGGCCAAATGCCTCAAAAGTATCTTGAATCGTCAAGGTATTGGTTTTCATGAAGAGTTGTTTCGTCTTGTTAGCCCTGTTGGGCAAGGCCTGGGGGCATTATGCCGGCAAGCCAAAATATGGAGGCCATCCGAAAAAGCTATTGCTATACCCGGTCAAAATTAGTTTGGGAAGTGTATATGCTGAAAATGCATTGATAATCAGATGAATACACTAAAGTTTCCAACCAATCGTATCTTGGTATTACTACCAAAACCTAAGCTTGATTGTAATCTACAGCCCAGAGTTTTGGTAATATTTTCGGACATCCTCGCCGGTCTGTTGTTAAGGCTTATTGTAGTTGAGCCAGTGCGCGGGCGATGCGGGCAAAGGCTTCGCGTATTTGCTCGTCTGAAGCTGCAAACGAGATTCGCAGGCATTTGGGTGCACCAAAGGCACCACCCGATACTAGCGAAACGTGTGCTTCGTGTAGCAAATACATACACAAGTCGTCTGCATTTTGGATATGGTACGTTCCTGCGCGGCGGCCAAAGAAGGCATCTACTTCGGGGAAGAGGTAAAAAGCACCATCAGGAACATAGGTTTTGATACCTTCAATGGCATTACAAAGCGAAATCACAAGGTCGCGGCGGCGGAGGTAAGCGTCGCGCATGGCGTAGGTAGCAGTCAGGTCTTCTTGGAGGGCTGCTAGAGCAGCGCGTTGGGTGATAGAAGAAGCGCCAGAGGTAATCTGGCCTTGGATTTTTTCGCAAGCTTCGGCCAACCAAGCCGGTGCAGCCATATAACCCAAGCGCCATCCTGTCATCGAAAAGCCCTTAGACAAGCCATTGACAGTGGCCACACGCTCAGCCATACTAGGGATAGCGGCCATACTGAAGGGGCGCTCGCCAAAGGTGATGTGTTCGTAAATTTCGTCAGCAATGACCAAAACCTGCGGATGAGCTTCCAATACTTGAGCCAAGGCCTCTAGCTCTGAGCGGCTGTATACAGCTCCTGTGGGGTTGCTGGGCGATGAGTAGAGCACGGCCTTGGTGCGCGGGCTGAGGGCTTGCGCCAACTGATCGGGGCTGACTTTGAAGCCGCTCTCCAAATCACTCTCCAAAATCACAGGTGTGCCTCCGGCCATCCGCACCATCTCCACATAGCTTACCCAATAAGGTGCAAAAATGACGACCTCATCGCCCTCGTCTACCAAGGCCAGAAAAAGATTGGCCAGCGATTGTTTGGCACCTGTCGATACTACAATGTGTTTGGCCTCACAATGAATTTGGTTTTCACGGGCAAATTTTTCAGCAATGGCTTGGCGCAAATCCGCATAACCAGCCACAGGAGGGTATTTGGTGTAGCCCTCATCGATGGCTTTTTTGGCAGCCTCGCAAATGTGCTTAGGAGTCTGAAAATCGGGCTCACCAAGGCTAAGATTGATAACCTGAACACCCTGAGCGGCTAGTTCGCGCGCTTTTTTGGCCATAGCCAAAGTAGCCGATTCGCTCATGGCTTGTGTACGGGCAGAAAGAAGGGTATGTGGCGCTGTCATGAGTGTGGGGGTATGTCTGTGTGATGAAAGAAGGAGAAATGCTTTTTGGCAAATGGGCGATGTTCCAAGCGAAACCAGTAGGGGAAATGTATCTACTGAAAATCCTTGAAAATCAAGAAGATAAAATCCAGCGAATCCTCAAATCCACTAAACCTTGGGATACATTGCTTGGATGCTTGCAAGTAAACAAATTTTTGCCAAAAGACCATAGCCCTAGCGATGGCTTGGGGTGTTACAAATGTGCTTTGTAATTGGTTTGCTCTTGGGCTGTAAGGGCATCGAATCGGCGGCGCTCGATACGGCGTATCCGGTCTGATTCGTGGAGGTGTACCCCTTCTAGCGGGCTATGGGCAGCCAGCTGTAGGTATTTGGCTACAGTTTTGGCCTTGATACCTTTGTATTTTTGGGGGATAAACGGCTCAAATGCCATACTGAGCACCTTGGCAAGGTCTTCACCTAGGCGTACTTCTTTGCGAGGTCCATACAGAATGGACGGCCTCAAGAGATGGACAGCCTCAAAAGGGAGCGCCGACAAAGCCGATTCTATCTCGCCTTTGGTTCGCAGGTAATAATTTTTGGAAGTTGTATTAGCACCAATGGAGCTGACATAGAGTAGTCGTTTGGCACCGTTTTGTACTGCTATTTGTGCTAATTGATGTGGATAGGTAAATTCTACTTTGTAGGCATTGGCTAGGGAGCCTGCTTTTTTGAGCGTAATGCCCAAACAGATAAAAATATCGTCGGCCTGTATCTGCGTACTGTATTGTGGTAGTTCCTCAAAATCGACTATCTGAACAGATAGCTTGGTGTGTGTGTGTGGCAGGGCTTGCCTACTCAAAACAACCACGCGGTCATATTGCTCGTCTTCGAGCAAGAAGGTAAGCAAATAGCTGCCTACCAAGCCGGTAGCGCCGGCCAAAAGAGCGGTTTTGCGTGTATTTTCCATACAACAAAAATACAACAGCCCCACAAACAAACAAAGTCCATACAGCTACTCCTGTACGAACTTTGAACATTGTTGCTACCAATAGCTGTGTGACAGTGCTAGACTATTGTCTAGTATACGCAGTATTGAAGCTAGAGCCGGCAGTTTTTCCAGCATCTACACCCAAGGGGATAGTGGCCGTGAAGCTATTGCCTTGGGCATTTACCGTTACAGCAGTCCAAGTACTTTGGGGATCGGTGATAGTAATGGTGTTTTCTGTAGCAGTCCACCTACCTGTACGGGTATTGTTGCCTACTTCGGTGATGGTATAATTGCCATCTGCGCTGAACTGGATGCGTTGAATAAGGAAAGACTGGGTTACTGTGCCAGTTGTGGGGGCTGTTTGGTTGGCTGATTGGATTTGCCAAGTATTCCCTGCGAGGCGCGCAGACAGTGAAGGCGCAGGCTGGTCGCCGCCACCGTTATTACCACCGCCACAAGCCCAAGTAGTGAGGGCTACCATAACTACTAATACATAAGTACTGAACTTTTTCATAAAACATTTTTTGGAGAATGGGTGAGAAGATAAAATTATTGTTTTGGTTTAATATGGCACGCAAGTTAAACAATTTTATATAACGCGAGAAATAATCCTAGGGTTTTTGCGAAAGCTAGGGTTTTTGTGTTAAATTTAGTCGCAAAAAAGGCCATTATTCGCTCAACATACAATTATTCTTGGTAAACAATACGTTACCATTGTAGCTAATTTTTGTTCCGTACCCCTTGGCTATGATAGCTTTAGGCTCTCAAGTACTTAATTATCAAATTCACCAACGTCTGGGCGATGGCGGTATGGGAGTGGTATATTTGGCTACGCACCGCAAAATTGGGCGCAAGGCAGCCATCAAAGTACTTCATCCACAATTTGCACAGAACCCACAAATCAGGCAACGTTTTCGGAACGAAGCGGCGCTTTTGGCGCAGCTCGACCACCCTTGTGTGGTCAAGCTCTACGATTATATCGAAGATGAGCACGGCCTCTGCCTGATTATGGAATACATAGAGGGGATAGATCTTGACCATTACCTCAAACAGGTATCAGGGCCTATTCCGGAGGGGCGGCTAGTGCCCTTGTTCAACAAAATATTGAGTGCCTTTGATTATGCACATCAGTATGGCATTGTACACCGCGACATCAAACCCTCCAACATCCTGATTACGCCCAATATGGGGGTCAAAGTCTTGGATTTTGGAATTGCCACCATCGTCAATAACGCAGAGACGGCCTTGGCCGCCGCCGGCACACGTATGGGCACAGTATTGTATATGAGCCCAGAGCAGGTCAGAGGAGATTTTTTTGATGCCCGCAGCGATATTTACTCTCTTGGGGTTACGCTTTTTCAGATGTTGACGGCGCGCCACCCCTACGAAGACCTACACACGGAGCACCAAGTGTTCCAGAAGATTCTGCAAGAGCCACTGCCTCGGGCGGCCAATTTCTACCCCGGGGTGTCGGCACCGATGCAGCAAATCATTGACATTGCCACGGCCAAAAACCCTGACAAGCGCTTCCCCAATTGTAAGGCTTTTGCACAGGCGATGCGTGCTTCTCAAGAGCAGCGGTTTCGTATACCCAGTGCAGCCCAAACCCGCCCTCAACCGTTGCCCGCTTGGGTGGGGCAGGCCGCGTTAGCAGGGCTTGGGGTGCTGTTGGCTGCTGCCTTGTGGATTGGCTGGGGGCAAGAGGCTTGGCAGAATCATTATGCCAACACCACCGCCCGACCCAACCCTACCGACCAGCCTGTCAGCTCCCCCGATGTCAGTGAGCCACCACATATCTTGGCCGTCAAACGGCGATTGGAGGCTTTTTATGCCGCACGCGAAACCGGTGATTTTGAGCAAGTGGCTGATTTTTATGCCTTTCCTATGGAGCGGTTTATGATTTACCAAAACGTTCGTAGGGAAGAAGTCCGAAAAGTGAACGACTATTACTGGAGTACACGCATCAAAGCCGAAGAAAATATCATTGACTGGGATAGTTTCATCTACCAACAAGACGAAAAAGGAAACCACCTCGTCAGAGTAGAAGTTTTGTACCGTTGTTTGCTCCGAGCTGGCAACCGCTGGGAAGAAAAACGCGAGGTGCGCGACTTGCGTCTCAATCCTGAGCTTAGGATTTACTATATCCGTTCTGACGAATTACGGACAACCGCCGACGACTGAAAGGTTATGCTTCAGATAACAACTCCAGCTTTACCCTACTGATGCGGGCGTTGTCTTCGAGGGCTAGGATTGTCAGGCGGAAGTGTTCGTGGTTGATGACCACACCTGCCTCCGGAATATCTTCGTGTAGATACAAGATAAGCCCACTAAGTGTGTCATAATCTCCTTCGGGTAGGTTAAGCGCATAGCGCTCATTGAGGTAATCGACTTCTAGGCGCGCATTAAAGATGAAAGTACGCTCATCGATTTGTTCTTCTTCGAGGGTTTCGTTATCATACTCATCTTCTATTTCCCCAAAAATCTCTTCTACAATATCTTCAATACTGACAATGCCCGCTGTACCTCCAAATTCGTCGACTACTAAAGCCAGACTTTTGCTAGCCGAAATCATTTTGAGCAGAGCTACCTCTGCCGGAGAAGACTCCGTAACGACAATAATAGGTGTCAGGATTTCTCGGATATGTTGGGGGCGGTTGAAAAGCTGTGAAGAATGACAATATCCGATGATGTCATCGATGGATTCTTGATAAACCAAGACCTTGGAGTGCCCACTATCTACAAAGGTTTGTTTGAGGTATTCGACTTCTTCGTTCACATCCACAGCCGTGATATCGGGTCGGGGAACCATACACTCTCGTACCCTGAGTGTACGCAACAACAGCGCATTACTGAAAAGCTTGGTATCTACTTCGGGTTGTTCTTCGGCAAAGTTTTCCCTGTTGGGCGAAGCAGTTGAGAGGTTGTTGATATAATGATTCAGGTCTAACAAGCCAAAAACAGGCCTGTCTTCAGTATATTCTACCCGCAATACCCACCGGAACAGCACTTTGGAGAATTGCATTGTCAGCCAAACAAAAGGGTAGAGGACGGTATAAAAAAACATCAAGGGCAGGGCCAATACATTGAGCACTTGATTGGGGCTAATCAGGAAAAGGCTTTTGGGCAAGAACTCTGCCGTAACCAAGACCAGCAGGGTAGAAAGCAAGGTCTGTAATACCAACACACTGATGTCATTGTTGGCCCATAAGGGCAATACCGTCATCAACCAAGGGTCTAACACCGAGGCCATAAAAATCCCATACACCACTAGGGTAATGGTATTGCCTACCAACATCGTGGCGATGAAATGCGAAGGGGTTTTGGTAAAGCGTTCTAAGATGTATGCCGCCCAAGCTCCTTTTTTGCGTTGTAAGGCGATGTAAAGCTTATTAGAAGAAATAAAAGCAATTTCGGAACCCGAAAATAAGGCCGATAAAACAAGCGATGTGATGATAATGCCCCAAGCTATGTTGTAATCGCTCATCGTTTTTTGCGCTTGGGTTGGGAGGTCGGTTTGTTAGGTGTCTGCTTGGGGGCGGGTTTTGTGGCAGATGATGTCTCTGTTTGGGTACGCCAAAGTTTCAGACCCAACAAGGCCGCGCCGGAAATCATAAAAATCCAATAGCTATTGAGAACATCTCCCAACATTATTTGATGAATCCCGATGATAAGGGTACTAACGGCTACAGACAACAAAATAGCCTCGTATAGCTTCATAATTTCTGGTGGTCAAGCGTTGCTTTGAAACTACGAAATTACGCAAATATGCGCACAAAGTAAAATCATAAAGCTTCGGCTAATTCAAAACTCTGCGCCATAGGCTCGAAGCCTGTGCTAAGAAGTTGTACTTGTTTTGGGAAAAACTACATAATCTGTGTTAGAGCAGTAGGGCTAGCGTTGAGCTTTGTGGTAGTTGGGTTGGGAGGTATTGAGCAAAAAAAGCCATTCCTAGTTGGAATGGCTTTCAGCGTTGATGTCATCGACAAGATTACTTGTTGTCTACCTCTTCGTAGTCTACGTCGGTTACGTTGTCGTCGGAGTTGCCACCAGGCTGACCGTTGCCCACATCCCCTTGTGCGCCGCCTTGGGCATACATTTCTTGAGAGGCCTGTTGCCAAGCGCTATTGAGGGCTGCCATGGCGCTGTCGATACCGGCTACGTCTTGGGCTTGGTGAGCCTTGCGCAGGTCTTCGAGAGCGGCATTGAGGGCATTACGGTTAGGCTCAGAGATTTTGTCGCCAAATTCGGTGAGCTGCTTTTCTGTCTGGAAGATGAGTGAGTCGGCAGCGTTGATTTTCTCGATGCGTTCGCGCTCTCGTTTGTCCGTCTCGGCGTTGGCCTGAGCCTCGCGCTTCATACGCTCGATTTCTTCAGAAGAAAGGCCTGAAGAGGCTTCGATACGGATTTTTTGCTCCTTTCCAGTGCCTTTGTCGCGGGCCGATACGTGTAGGATACCATTGGCATCGATGTCAAAAGTAACCTCTACTTGTGGTACACCACGGGGGGCGGGCGGAATATCGGTGAGGCTGAAGCGGCCGATGGTGCGGTTGTCTTTGGCCAAGGGGCGCTCGCCTTGGAGCACGTGGATGTCTACCGAAGGTTGATTGTCGGCAGCTGTCGAGAAAATCTCAGACTTCTTGGTCGGGATGGTGGTATTCGACTCAATGAGCTTGGTCATCACACCGCCCAAGGTCTCAATACCCAGCGAAAGCGGAGTAACATCGAGCAAGAGCACGTCTTTTACTTCACCAGTAAGCACACCACCTTGGATAGCTGCGCCGATGGCCACTACCTCGTCAGGGTTTACACCTTTAGAAGGCTTTTTGCCGAAGAAGTTCTCAACAATATCTTGGATTTTGGGGATACGAGTAGAGCCTCCTACAAGGATGACCTCGTCAATGTCTTTGGCTGTCAATCCGGCATCTGAAAGCGCTTTGCGGCAAGGCTCTAGCGTACGCTGGATAAGGTCATCGCAGAGTTGCTCAAACTTAGCGCGTGAGAGCTGCTTCACCAAGTGCTTGGGTACGCCATCAACGGGCATGATATAGGGCAGGTTGATATCGGTAGAAGAAGAGCTAGAAAGTTCGATTTTGGCTTTCTCGGCAGCTTCTTTTAGGCGTTGTAGCGCCATAGGGTCTTTGCGTAGGTCGATGCCTTCGTCGTTGATAAACTCTTGTGCCAACCAATCAATGATGCGCTCGTCGAAGTTATCACCGCCAAGGTGTACATCCCCGTTGGTAGATTTTACCTCAAATACACCGTCGCCGAGTTCGAGGATAGAAATATCAAAAGTACCACCACCAAGGTCAAAAACGGCCACTTTCATATCGCGGTCGCGCTTGTCAAGTCCATAGGCTAGCGCAGCGGCAGTAGGCTCATTGATGATACGCTTTACTTCGAGTCCGGCAATTTCACCAGCTTCTTTGGTGGCTTGGCGCTCAGCGTCGTTGAAGTAGGCCGGTACGGTGATGACCGCCTCAGTAATGGTCGTGCCAAGATAGTCTTCTGCGGTTTGCTTCATTTTTTGCAGAATCATCGCAGAGATTTCTTGGGGGGTATATTGGCGGTCGCCAATGCGTACACGGGGAGTGTTGTTGGAGCCACTCTCTACCTTATAGGGCACACGACCGACTTCGTTGGTGACGGCCTGAAAAGTTTTGCCCATAAAACGCTTGATAGAGTATATCGTGTTTTGGGGATTCGTAATGGCCTGACGTTTGGCAGGATCACCCACTTTGCGCTCGCCATTACCATTGTCCAAAAATGATACAATTGAAGGAGTCGTGCGTTTGCCTTCGCTGTTAGGGATAACCACAGGCTCGTTGCCTTCCATCACAGAGACGCAAGAGTTGGTCGTTCCTAAGTCAATTCCGATTATTTTTCCCATTGTTGTAAAAATATTTTTAGGTTTATGATGTGTGAATTGTTTGGAGCTTCTTCACGTTATAGCTGATAAACAAGGCGTATGCCAAGCTATTTTCGGGTCAAAATACCGACATATTGGCATAATTCCTGACACTGTGCCGCTTTGAGCCCTGCTTATTTTCTATTAAATCGGTAATTTTTACCGCTATTGCCCGTTTACTCCTATGCCACAAAAAGCTTTGGTCTTTGGCCTGATGGTATGGTGCTCGTTTGCCCTTGCCTATCACCAACTACAAGCGCAAGCCCATTATGACTTGCTCGATGTCGATTCTTTGGCGCGCTATCCGTTACACCAAACGCCACAATGGTGGCTCGAACTGGGCGTGGGAGCCTTGGCCTACACCGGAGATTTGAGTCCTACGGTACAAAAATGGAGCAATGGATTTCAGGTTGCGGCTGTGCGCAATGCCGTCGACCGGCGCTTTGTCCACCGGTGGGGGCTGGGCTGGGGCTTTGTTACCGGAGAGCGTTTTGAGCCTACCAATCGATTTGGCACCATAGATGCCTCAGAGGAGCGGGTCAATACTTTTTTTCGCAGTCAAATTATCCACCTACATTATGAATTGCGTGTCTTGTTGCTCCATAAGCCTAAATGGCAGGTTTACTTCAGCCAAGGGCTAGGGCTGATGCAGTTTACGGTCAAAGATGAGAACGGCAACGACCTGCTACCACAGCGCAGTACTCGTGCGTCTGACGAAGATTACAATACGACTTCCTTGATGTTACCCACCGGACTGGGTTTTTCTCATATCTTTGCCAATGGGTACGCCGTCGGCTTTCAGGGGATGTGGATGCACCCAATGACCGATTACCTCGACAATATCAGCGCCCTAGGCTCGCGCAGCGGCAACGACAATGTGTGGGCAGCCCGCTTTTATGTGCTGGTGCCGCTCAAACGCAAACCCAGCACGGCCTTACCCCAATACCGCCCCAGCACACGCGGCGAGGCGCAATATTAATGCGTATTGGAAGTTATGCCAAGATGCACGCCACTAGACATTTTTGGTTTTTGTCGTTGTTGTGCTCATGTTACCCTTCAAGCTCTAGACATACGTTTGACCGCAAAGAGCTCAAAACTCAAAGTATCATTAAACGATTATGAAAAAAAATAATATCATCTGTCTTTATCGTGTTATTTCCATGCTGGGCATCGCAAGCTACTTATGCTCAAACCAATAAAATCTGCGTATTTCTACCCAAAGACGGTACAAAAAACTTATTCTATGGAGGTCGCCTATACTTGCGTTGGGAACGTCCTAATGCAAGTTTATGTTACAATCTCGATTTTGAGACATCAGTAACTGACCCTTATTTTTTTTGAAAACAGAGCCAACCCTTTTCCTATCAATACACTCGATTTAGGAAATGAAGCTGATGGAATGGGCTTTTCTTTTATGACCGAAGAGGGTTTCGAAAACAAGAAGAAGCGTTTTGCCGGAGCCTCTTATATCATTACTATCACAAGTACCGACAATCAATACAAATCAGAAGAAGTGTTTATCTGGGGACATAACCAAGCACGGCGTAAGGGAATCTCAAATGAGCTAAAGGAAGCAAATTTTGATACCCTTTCGAATGTGGAAAAAGCACGTCTATTGGCTAAGATGAAGCTTTGGCTCGATGTTCAGTACCACTACGAGGTTGCCCTTGTTGCGACACCCGGCAATCAAGCACTCAAAGGAGAGTACAACCAATTTCTCACAAACTATTTTGAGTTGAAGTAATACTGGTAGGGGCTGTGCTAATCATTGCCAAAATGCAAAGCCGTATTTTTGCGCCAAATTAACAACCCTATCCAAGGCAAACACGTTTGAAAAGACAACAAAGTTTTTTTTCTGTATACCTAATCTTACCAAAGCTATTCCCTATCTTATGAAAAAGTTTTTTGTATTCACACTTGGGCTCGTTTGTTGGCTGAGCATCGGAAATGTGCAGGCGCAATATGTGTTTAAGGTGTTGGCCTCTTCGGGTAACAATACCACCAACAGCACTCAGAAGCTTGGCATCAATACAACCCTCTCTGATAAGGATATCATCACTGTGGCGCAGGGCGGCTATGTAGGCCTTACCAGCATCGAAGGTGGTACAGTCCAAATCCGCAAAGCGGGAACATACAAAGTATCGGAGCTAAAGACAGAGCTAGCCAAGCAACCCCGCACTGCCACCGGCAAACTGGGCGCTTATATTATTTCGGAAGCTACCAAGGGCGATAATAACATCTATGCCAACAAAAACCAGAATATGCGTACGACTGGTTCGGTAGAGCGTGCTACTCCCGTTCCTGGCAAAGAAATGGTGTTTGATTTGCTTATCCCCGAAGACCCTACAAAGAAAGTATGGCAGTTTTATGACGAAACCCTACACCTTAGCTGGCTCAGCGATGGCAAACCCCATACCTATCTTGTGGAGCTGAAGTCTTTTATTGGAGACAAAATCGCTACCTTCGAAACTACTGACACCAACTATGTTGTCGATTTGCGTAAACTCAACTACAAAGACGAAGACTTGGGCACTAGTACGTTCAACGTAGCCATCTCTGCCAAAGATGATGAAGCTGTCAGCTCGCAGGTGGTGGAGCTGGAGCCACTGCCTGAAGGCGAGCATCAAAAAATCACCAAAAAGCTGGCCGATGCCAATTTTGAGAAGCTATCTCACATCGAAAAAGCCTTGCTTTTTGTAGAGCTAAACTTGCCCATCGATGCCTTGCGTCATTATGAATTGGCCATAGCCGAAGAATCAGACAATGAGCTGTACCAATTGGCCTACGAAGATTTTCTCTATACTGTGGTATTGGGCAACAAATAAAAAGTCCTCCAGATTTTAGCGCTTGTTTAAAACGCTTTTCATCAACATTAAAACCTTGCTTTTTGGCCGCTACGTCTACGCTTTTTGCCTAGCGTCAGCACAAAAGGTATCTGTTTTGAGTGTCACGCTGAAAATTTACACCAAGACTTGCAAGATTTGAGGATTTATAGGATTTGATTCTCAAGGGTTCTCAGCACACACATTTCCCAAACCAATTTTGCTTGAGTATAAGCAAGCGCTGACTACTTGGTTACAGCCGCCCTGCATTGGCAAGGGCGGCTGTCTGCGTTTTCAGAAGGACAGTATTTTTTGTAAATTTGATTCTCAATACCCACTTACTCCCTTATCCTATGCCTTACTTAGCCATACACCGTTGTTGGATATTGCCCATCTTATCAATATGCTGCGTGCTCGGCCTTCAACCCATACTCTGTGCCCAAGTAGAAGAAGAACAAGCCGTAGAAACCCCTGGGCAACGCATTCGCAATCCCGAAGATACTTTCAGAATAGAAAAGCCAGACTATGCCGAGTATTTCCTCGCCCTCGAAAAGCCCGGATTTGTCAAGCGTTTGCGGTTTTATGAAACCGAACGGCTAGACTTCAAACTCAAAAAAGAATCGCATTGGCAAAAAAGTCTCTTGGTGGATATCCGCAAAGACTATTTTGTCTCTGATGATTTTGCGCGTATTTATTTTGAAGACATCAAGTCTGTCCGTATCCGCCGAGACAGTTGGTTTCTCAACCAAGGCAGTATTTTATTGCCTATAGCAGGCCTGGGTTATTTTCTGATGGATACGCTCAACCCTGCCAACCGCTTTGAGGGTGAACCCGTCATTACCAACCGCAACATTACCCTCAGTGGTTCTCTTCTGATGGGTGGCCTGCTCTGCCAGATTTTCAAAACACAACGCTACCGAATGGGCAAATGGAAGTATCTTAAAGCTATCCAAAAATTTTAAACAAAACTTTATTTTGTGCAAATCTGATTCCTCCAACGAATCACAGGCGCTTGCCTACTCTGACCATTAGTCATCAAGAAAATAAGCCCCCTTACCATACACTTCGTTCTTGCTATAAGTCTATTTTGTCTTAAAATTTTACCAAACAACAAACTTGTTGTATCTTTGTTAGGTTATAGTAAGGCAAGGTAGGATACTATTTGCTTTGCCTCAGCTCCACGCCTATTACAACAAAAAAATATACACTTATAGCGTTTTGAGGATCTATGGAATCACAAGTTTTAGACAATCGCGCCGAGTTGGTTGCCGAAATAGCCAACAGCGTTAGAGATTTTGCCGAAGTACACATCCGCCCCAATATCAGTGACTGGGATGAGCGCCAACACTTCCCCCTTGAGCTTTTCCAAGCAATGGGTGAGCTAGGACTGATGGGAATGCTTGTTCCTACCGAATATGGTGGCGCAGGGCTAAACTACCAAGAGTACGTAACAGCTATCATTGGGCTAGCCAAGGTAGATGGGTCTATCGGCTTGTCAATGGCCGCGCACAATTCCCTTTGCACCAATCACATCCTGATGTTTGGCTCTGAGGCACAAAAGCAAAAGTATCTTCCAAAATTAGCCAGCGGCCAATGGGTAGGCGCTTGGGGTTTGACGGAGCCCAACACCGGCTCTGATGCCGGCAATATGCGTACAACAGCTGTGCTCGACGGCGACCACTGGGTGCTCAACGGTGCAAAAAACTTTATCACTCACGGCATCACCGGACAGGTGGCCGTAGTTGTTGCCCGTACCGGAGAAGTAGGCGACTCACGCGGGATGACAGCCTTTGTCGTGGAGCGCGGTACGCCTGGCTTTAGCGGTGGAAAGAAAGAAAACAAGCTCGGTATGCGGGCTTCCGAAACTGCCGAAATGATTTTTGACAACTGCCGTATCCCCAAAGAAAATATCTTGGGAGAAGTAGGCGAGGGCTTTATCCAATCGCTCAAAATTCTGGATGGAGGGCGTATTTCTATTGCAGCACTTTCGGTAGGGATTGCCAAAGGAGCCTACGAAGCGGCTTTGCAGTATTCCAAAGAGCGCCACCAGTTCAACCAACCTATCAGCAACTTCCAAGCAATTGCTTTCAAACTAGCGGATATGGCTACTCAAATCGATGCGGCTCAGCTCCTCACCGATCGCGCCGTAGAGCTGAAAGAAAAGGGGCTGAGTGTCAACAAAGAATCTGCGATGGCCAAATACTTTGCCTCCGAAACTGCCGTAACGGTCTCTACAGAAGCTGTGCAAATTTTTGGCGGCTATGGGTATGTAAAAGACTTTCCAGTGGAGAAGTTCTACCGCGATTCCAAGCTATGTACTATTGGTGAAGGCACTTCCGAAATTCAGAAATTGGTTATCTCCAGAGCTATTCTCAAATAATACCATCCGTGGCTTGTACCGTCATCTGCTTTGTTTCATCCCATAGCAAAGCTTGAAAACCAACCCAATACCTACGGATTCTAAAGACTACGCCCAGCGCGTTTGAACACCTCGACGAAAGCTTACCCTTTGGGTAGGCTTTTTCTGTAGGTGAGCGCACAAAAATACCCGCCTTGCAAAAGCAAGACGGGTGGAAGGTAGGCGTAGTAGAGCAAAAAGCAAACAAAAATCGGATGAGCTAGTATTGATATAGGTATAAAATCTGCCTTAAACCAAGGCCAAAACCACCTCAGAAACTTCTTGGGGGGCGGTCAGTAGTTGCGTCATTTCTTGGCTTAGGTCTTCACACATCACATCTACCACCTCATCAAAAGACACCTGTGGTACTTTGAGGGTAGCGATGAGGCCGTCGGGTTGTAATACTTGCTCTGGGCGGTCGTCAATCACTGCACCCAATGCATACACAAATTCGTCCCACGCTGGGGGTGGGGTTTGGTGTGTACCACCTTCTTGTACAAATCGGATGACCTTAGTTTGGTCTTTAGCATAGATTCTAATTTCGTATTTCATACCTGAGCATGTTGGTGTATGATGGCTTATACGCAAAAAGCCTCGACAAGGTTGGTCTTTTGCGAAGAAAAAATATCACTTTTTGACGAGTAGTTGCCTTGTCTCAGTCAATCAATGAGTTAGCCTATCTGTCCTTGATACATACACGGAATATTTTTCAAAAGCGTGTGGCAGTGTGAGTGCCTAGCTATTGTACCAAATTGTAGCGGAGCTGCACCCCAAAGGCTGTACTGTTTCGAGGAAAAGAGGAAGAGATTTTGGGGCTATTGGTGGTGTATTCGTAGTATAGTTGTACGTTGAGCCGCTGGTTGGCTGCATAGCTCATGACGGGTTTGAGTTGGAAATTGAAGTTTCCTCCTGTTACGGTTTGCTCATTGTCGAGTTGTCGTTGTACGATGTCTGAGTCGCGCAGGGTTACGTCAATACGCATATTGAAGTCATTCTTAAGGACAATAGGCTGTCCGTCTCGTTTGAAAGGCAAGCGTAGCCCCCGTTTGTTGTAGCCAATTCCGATGACAATGTCTTGGCTTCGGTTTTCGGTTACCTGTGCGTTCGACATATTGAGGTTTAGGATACGCTCTCGGTTATAATCCAGCCTGACAGTCCAGTTGGTCTTTGTACGGAAATTGACTCCTACCAAGGGGGCAAAACGCTCTGCAAGCGTAATTTGGCTCATCACTGTAACCGGAATAAACTCTCCTTGTTCGTTGAGGCTGTCGGGCAGCAAGTACCTAAAATCAGGCATAGGGTTGGCACCATTGAAACGGTTGACATATTGCAACGAGGAGGCGAAATTGCCGATGGTATAGGTAGAGTTATAGGCGTGGGTAAGGGTAAAAGAAGCCAAGTATTCTTTGAAGAACGGGAGCTTGGCTAGGCCGTTGTAGTCTATGCGCCAGTTGGGCAGTGGGATAGGCTGTGCTGCCGAGAGGCGGATACTGTTGGGGTCTTGGTCGGTATAAGCGGCCAAAAACGCCGGCACAAGCACATCTTGAGAGTTGAGGCCATACTCCCCTTGGTTGGTGTTCAGCCCGCGCAAACGCGTCAGTATGACAGACCGGTTTTGCTCAAACCTCCTAAAGTTAGGCGATTCGTTGCGCGCATTATCAGGAGCCACAAAACTGGTAAAGAGCATCAGACTAGAAACCGTATAGCTGCCTGTCCGCAAGGGGTTAAAAGAGTTGTAATCTTGGCCTTCGGTATCAAACCTAAAAATCTCTTGAAACCCGACGGTTTGCCTTCTTTGGGCATCAAGCGTGATACGGAAGTCTTTGAAAGGCTCTAAGGTAGCCCTCAGCCCGACTGTTTCCTGCCAATTTTGCAAGAATGGCGCATTGAGGAAGCCACTACGAGAAATCAGCCCTTGTTCCGCCAGCCTAAAGCGGATATTGGGATCTTGGCTTCCCAACACAAAATCGAGCCCTGGTTGGGTAAACGTACTATCGAGGCCAAAGAAAGACGGAGCCATCATAAAGCCCGTGATAGTGGTCTGCTGTTGTAGGGCATAAGTAATGTTGAAAGAGCGTATCATCAGGAGTGGCTTCAGTCCCAGCCTGATCATCTCTTGCAGGCGTTGTGAGGGCGTGAGCGAGTCCATGGGCAGGTCTGTTCGGGGAGCTTCTAGGTTTCGCAAAATGGGCGTATTGCGGTATAGACGCACAAAGTCTAGGCGGCCATTGGCCGTAATGCCCCGATTGTTGCTCAGGGTATTGCCTAGGCTGTCGGCAATGCCCAGCGGTCCAGCAGTCCATTGATAACCTATATTGTAGCCAATGTTGGCATTGATAAAGCTGGTGAGAGGAATTTTGTTGAATGGGAGCTGATAGGCAGCGTTGATTTGTTGGTTAAAATTACGCACCCGTCCTAGGCGGAGGAAGTTGTTCAACACCGAATCGCGCTTCTCTTGGGTATCCAAATCGCCAAAAGGCTCATCGATGATGGCATTGGTGGCGGCGTTGTAGTTAATATTGAGGCTTTTGGTCAAGTCCCATTGCACATCATACAGACGGTTGAAGAGGAACTGCTTCTCGAACAAGGGCACTACGCCCTCCGTAGTCAGGTCTGGCCCTCGGTAGAGAATGCGTTGGAAGTTTCGGTTAAGGTCTCCTCTGACCAACACACTGTTGGGGAAGGGGTTGAAATTGAAGTCCCCGATGAGCTTGAGCCAAGGAGATTGGAACAGCTTCATTTTACTGAAAGGCTCTATCGATTTGGCCTCGCGGCTGTAGGCATAGTTGAGCGAAGCCTGATAAGACTGGAATAAAAACTGGGCGATGAACTGATCTGTCCGAACTTCATCACTATAGGCTACTGAGGCCGAGAAGTTCGAAATATCATAAAATCGGCTTTTGGAGTCACCTGTTTTCTCTTTCCGCACGTTGGTCAGGTTGATGCTGCGGCGGGTGGTATTGTCTTCTACAATGCGGCGATAGTCTTGCCGTTCGGTGTTGGACTCAAATAGGTTGAGGTAATTCTGTAGGGGTACGTCAGGGTCAAGAGGGTTGAAAAAGGGCGAAATACTACGGCGTTGATAGCTGACAAATAGGGGGATACGCAGCCCCCAGCGTTGTGGGAAAAACTTATCCAAGGCCACATTGGCCGTGATGTCATATTCTAAAGTATTTTCGAAAGCACGCTCAGAGATGCTCTGTTGGATTTGCCCAAAACCAAAAGTAGTATAGCGCGCAGCGCCCGTGATTTGGGCAAAGTCGGCTAGTTGGATATTGGTACGCGCCAAGGCCGCCCAGCCGGAGGTCTGCTCAAAGCCTGTTACGCGCAATTCATTGAACCAAACCTCAACAGACTTGGGAAGGCGGTCATCATTGGCACCTAAATCAGGGTTGCGTACCCCCATCAGTACCGTTTGTACGGCGCTGATTTCAGGATTCCCTACCACCGTTACGCGGTATCGGCCTACCTCTCGCGAAAAAGGGAGGTTGGTGCGTTGGCCAGCGTCTTGGTTGCGTTGTATTTTGGTATTGACCAGCTCGGCCAAGGGGATATCTATCTCGTTTTCGCGTGGCCAGATAATTTCGGGAGAGGTGCTTCCGCGTGGGGTCATTGTCAAGGGTACTTCTACCTCGTAGTAGTTTTCCACAAAGTCTGTTCCGAGCCGCACAAAGGCCGTCAGCTCTCCGTCGATGGCGTTATCGCTTTCGGCGTGGATATACATATTGAGGTTTTTGTAACTCAAGAGGTTGAGGTCATAGTTGCGGAAAACAGCGCGGGCATCGCGGTCGCGTAGGTCGGTGAGCGAAATGCGCAACGATTGTTCGTTGATGCGACGGTTGTTGATATTGGTTACATCAATATCCCGAATAACCCCGGGGGGCAACACATAGGGAGTAATTCCGGGAACAAAGGCTCCGTTTTCCTCAATATTTACCGTCGAGACATCAAACTGCGGGTCATAGGGTTCGTTGGGTTCGCTGAGGCCGCGAGCAGTCAAATCGCCCAAAAACTGCCGCCACTGGTTAGCCACCATTTGGTAACGGGCAAAGCGCAAGACTGCCGGCTGCTGGAAGTTGGTAACAAACATCCGGAGATAGCGTATGGATTTGAATCCGTTGATATTGCCCACGCGGTCGTCGAATTGACGGATAGGGATACGGAACAAATACCAGTTTACGCGGTCTTGACCATTGTTGACGGTAGCCTCCACCCGGTCAATGATGTAGTTTCGGCCTACCTGTAGGTCTTGCGGGCGCAGGCTGATGCGGTATTGATAATAGGCTTCTAGTTCGTTGAGGGTGTTGTCGCGGTTGAGGTCTTCGTTGTCGGGCTCATTGGTAGCCGATTCGTTAAAGGCAGCTCCAGCAGAGCCAATGGGAGAGTTGCCCTCCAATCCATTGAAATTCTTGTATCGTTGTACAATCTTGGCGTTGGCATTGTCTTGTGCTGCGCCGAGATAATACTGGAAGTCGTCTGCTGATACATCGCTGAGTAGCTCGCTCAGGGCATTGCCTCCAAGGCGACCCGACACAGTATTGACAAAATTTTGGAAATAGTTTCGTTCGTTTTCGCTGTTCAGGCCGTCGAAGCCTACATCTTGGTTGGGTCTAGAGCCGGGGTTATTATCAAAAGCATTGGTAATAAACTGCCTATTGGTAACCCTGCCCCATTCATTTTCGACCACCCCTTCGAGGGAGCCATCGGCGGGGAGGCCATTTTCGAACGACTGCCGCCCATCTTTGAGTACGTCTTCAGATACATTCCCGAGGTTGATATACAAGTCGCCGCCCGTGGTATTGTTGGTATTAAAACGCCCATCGAGGACTCGCCCGCGCTCCCCGGCAATGAAGGGGTCAAGCATCCAAAACTCGATGTACTCTACGTTGGCGTTGTCGAAGTCGATATCCGATGTAATCGCACGGGTAATACCGCCCCAGCTCTGTTGAGGATTGGGCAGAAGCCCGTCGGGGGTCAGGTCGGGGTTGTAGTTGTAGGGGCCGCGCTCGTGTGGGAAAAAGGCCATATCAAATATCAACTCATTGGTATTGACAGGCAGTAGGTCTTGATTTTGGAAAATCTCTTGAGGGACAACCGCACGCTCATAATGGTTCTGTATATCGTCGCCAGTAATATTGCTCGGGCGCAAGTTGTTGAAGCCATCCCCACGATAGAAGAGGTTGTCTACATTGTACCAAGCCAGCTTACCCCTACGATAGCCAGCCTCTAGGGGGTTGTCGGTAGTCCCTTGTGGGAAGAGTTGTGGCGTAGAGGCTATCTTCCAGTTGGCGTGAGGGGCGCGGACAAAGTTGAAGGTAGTACGGGTGCCTTCAAAATCATCTATAAAAGCTACCTGCCCGCTAAATGGCGAAGCACCGGGGCGGAGTTGGGCAAATTCGCCATAAAAAGACACACTGGACTTGGCCTTGGTTTGAATAAAGGGGATACGGTCGACCAAGCGTGTCAAAAAACGGGATTCTTTTTCATAATTGACATCCAAGCCCCAGATGGTGTTGTTGACAGGGTCGGAGCCTACATTGTTTCGGGTAATGACAGGGCGCTCGCTGAGGTTCATCATAGTAGCCCCAAGGACAAAATTTTTGCTAAACTCATAGTCGGCTCTTAAGCCCCACAAGCGCCGTGTTTGGAAGTTGAATAGGTCGGCCTGCTCAAAGTCAATCTTGATTTCCTTGCCCGAAGCACGGACAGACTCATTGATGATATTGACACTGCCCGTGGCATAGTCTACGGTATAGTCAGTGCCTTCTACCAAGGGGATGCCTCCGGCAGTAACAACTACTGAGCCAGGGGAGATGTTGAGACCGGGTAGCTGTACCTCGCTGGTAGCGCTACCCTCAAAGCTACCAATGATAAAGAATTTGTTCTTACTGGCATCTTGCAAAGCATCGGCTTGGGTACTCCGATACAGCGAACGGAACACATACTTGCCAATCAGCTCGGCTTCGGTTACGGGGTTGAATTGCCGCTCTAGGTGGGCACCAAAAGGCTCTACAACAGGGAAAATCACACGCCCGTTGACGGCATCCATCGTTACCCTGTCCACAAAGTCAAAGTTACCATCGGGGAAGGGGTCGTTTTGGGGGTTGAGCTGGTCTAAGTTGAGTAAGCGAAGCAAAGGTATACCGGCGGTGTTCTGACCTTCTTGTAGGGCGGGGTTGTTCAGGCCGGTGATGTCATCGCGATAAACAACCCGTAGCTGAAAGTTCTGTCTATTGATTTGTGAGGCATTGAGCTGATAGATGTTTTTCATCATCAAGTCCCAAGTAGGCGATTCCAAGTCGATGGTGGAGGGGCGCAGGAGCTTCAAGAAAACGGCTTGGTCTTGGGGCAACGTTTGGTAGTCTTCGGTTAGTTCACCTACCTTAAATACTTGTCCGTTGAAGGTATATTCAAATGCGACAGCCAAGATTTCGTCATTGCGCAAAGGAGTAAGCAAGCTGATGTAGCCTAGCTCGGGCTGAAAGGTAAATTCCCTTTCGGAGAGTTTTCGCGCAGCGCGCAGTACTTCAAAGTCAAAGCCGCGTTGTAGCCCAAAAGAAGTTTCGAGGGTACGGCTGATGTTATCGGCAGAGCGGTTGTTTAGGTTGATGAGGTTGTCAAACAGCGCGTTGGCACGGTTGGCCGTAGGGCTTCCCGGGCGAATAGGACCTACATTGGGGTTGGCAGGCCGAGCGGCTTTGTCGGCTTCACCCAAGTCGAGCAGGCCAATCACATTGCGTAAGGTCTCGGTATTGTTGGTACGGTTGGTTACATACACCTCTATGCGTGTGATGGTTACCCGCGAGGAGATGATGGGCAAGGTAGAGAGCGAAGGCTCATAAATATCTCTAAAAAACTGCCCCAAGAAGAAGTGACGGTTTACGTCGTAGTTATCCGCACGGATTTCAAAGTTGCGGCGTTGCGCGCCTCCTCTACCTTCGAGCACAACCTGCTCGGCACGGGCGCGTTGGTTACTATAGACCGCACGAATCCCTAGGCGGCCAAACTGTAAGTGTGTATTGACTCCAAAAAGGTTTTGTGCACCTTGTATGAGGGTTGTATTGAGCGGAAAGCTCACATTGCCAAACTCTATCTTACGGATAATCTCGTGCTCTAGGCCGTTGTATTCGAGCTTGAACTGGTTCTCAAACTCAAAGCCGGCTTTGGTGTCAAATGTACCCCGCAGGTTGAGCTTTTCGCCTACTTTGCCTTGCAGGCTGACATTGGCGTGGGGGTCGAAGTTGAAAGTAAAATTACGTTGTTGGCGCAGGGTAAGCGTTGGGTTGGCTACGCGCTGTATGCGTGCGCCAAAGTCCAGATTGACAAACCCTGCGGGGGTAAATTCGATATAGTCGCCGCCAAAAATACGACCTAATAAGCGATTTTGTAGCGGTATGTTGGGCAGAAGATTCCGCCCACCAAGTGTTTTGTTGCCCTCTACGCCAGAGGCTGTTTCGCGCCAAAACTCATCCTTGGCTTGATCGTCGAGGCTGCGGTTGAGGTTTTCTTCGTCTATAAGTGTAGGCGGGCGGTAATAGCCGCTTCCCAGCCGCTCGTCAAGGCGATAAATCCTACGCCCTGAGGGGTCTGTCGAAAAGTCCAAGTCTTGTTTGAGGCTTGGCGGGTCGGGGCTGAATAGCCGCGAGCGCCCACGAGGGTTGGCAAACGGATCACCGTAGCGGTCTTCTGGCTGATAGGTAGGAAAACGGTTAGGACGATAGATAGGCGTATCTTCAGGCGCTGCCAGCAGCCCTGTTTCCCAAGCTTCAGGCAGTGCATAACGAGATACAGCGGCCACTTGCGCCCGTGTGATGTTGGCTGAAAGCGGTCGGATAGTTTGTGCGGCGTTTTGTAAAGAGGGGGCATTTACTGCCCAAGGCAGCCACAATAGCCACCAGCCCAAGCTGAGTATATAGCGAATTGAGAACAAGGCATTTGCTAGGTTTAGAGAGCGACAGACCTGCCCGTAAGCAGTTTACACATTCAGTGCCAACTTGATTAGCTCTTCGATGCGCAGGTCGGCGCCGTGGGTTCGCATTATTTGCTCGATATTTTTCTCGGCAGTGGTCTTGGCAATGCCCAAGGCCACCAAGGCCGCCACTGCCTCGGCTTTATTCTGCCGAAAGTTGTTGGGGCTAAGCTCGGGTAAGGTGGTGGCCTCCCCGCGCTGGATTTTGTCTTTCAGTTCTACTATCAAGCGCTCGGCGGTCTTGCGGCCAATGCCTTTGACCCCCTGTATCACACGCAAATCTTCGGTAGCGATGGCGTGGGTAAGCTCGGCAGTGGATAACGATGAGAGCATCAGCAGGGCCGTATTGGCTCCAATACCCGAAACACTGATGAGATCAAGAAAAACCTTTTTTTCGGCGGCTTCAGCAAAGCCATAGAGTGTGTGTGCATCTTCTTTGATTTGTAGGTAGGTATAGAGCTTACAACGAGCCTCTAAGGCTCCCAAAGTGGTGAAGGTTTGTAACGAAATCCGTATTTGATAACCTATGCCTTGTACATCTAAAATAACATAGGCAGGCTCTTTATAGGCGATTTTACCGTCGATATATGCAATCATAGGCTACCAACGTGGGCTTGTATTGTAGTATGGTTTGACCGCGCCAAATATACAGTAAAGGCATTCAAAAAACAGTCAAACACGTGATTTTATGCCTATTTTTTAACCAAATGCCTTATTTAGCTTATGAGTTACCTTTGTAAGGTAAAGAACGCAGCAAGAAGGATGTCAATCGTCAATCCCAAATCGTCAATCGCAAATATTACTGCTTTAAGGATGTTTGTGGGGTGTCATATCGGATAAAATAACGTCTTTTGAACACATCGAGTGTTTGACGCTCTATAGGCAATGGTTTGGGGATAGTAACTTTATCATCCGACAAAATGGCTTCTATGGCCTGATAAATGGGGTACATCTGCCCACCCAACCCTCTGTTGGTGAGGATGATAATCGTGGTTTGCTTTTGAAGATTACGTTGGATAAAAGAGCGGAACCCCCGATACAGTCCGTGGTGAAAGACTACATGTGTACGTTTGGACTCTATTTTCCAGCCAAAGCCATAGTAGAGGTCATTGCGCTCGGTCAGATAAGAGGGTTTAAATGCCTCTTGGAGTGTGGCCTTAGAAACGAGCTTTTCGGTATAGAGTGCCTGATCCCACTTGAAGAGGTCTTCTACGGAGGTACAAATGCTTTTTTCGCCATAAATACCATCATAGGGCAGGTAGTCCATCCTTACCCACTGCCCGCCGCCGCCCAAGGTATAGCCTATAGCCCGCTGACGGTCGATGAGTCGTTGGCTATGTTTGATTTGTATGACAGTAGAGGTTTCTTGCCAATCCGAGCGGTTGATGATGGTGTCGTAGGCCAACAAGAGCGTATCGACTTGGCGGAGCGTGTCCTTGCTTTGGTAAGGGTATACATAGCTGTCGCGCATATCGAGGGGGTGGAAGATGTACTGGGTCAAGAAGCTGGGGAAAGTCTGTCCTGAGGCGCGTTCCACAATACAGGCCAAGAGCACATAGCCTGTGTTGCAGTAGCTACCTTTGGTACCGGGGGTAAATAGGGGTTTGCGCCCGGTATTAGCCAAAAACCGCACGACATCCCAGTTGTTGATAAAGGCCTTGCCAGGATAATAAGCATCGAGCGCATAGTGAATCATAAAATAATCGGGCAAGCCACTTTGATGTAAGAGCAGATGCCGGATGGTGATGTGATCGTAGGGCAGCTCTGGCAAAAATCGTGTGATCGGGTCTTCATAAGAGAGCTTGCCCTGCTCTTTGAGAATCATAATGGACATTGCCGTAAACTGCTTGCTGACCGAGGCAATGCGGATAGAGGTATTGGTACGGAGGGTGTCTTGGCTTTCATAATTGGCCCAGCCAAAGGCTCCCTTATAAATCACTTGCCCTTCTTGGGCGACCAATACAGTACCATTAAACTGATTATTGGCATACAGCGTCTGCATCACTTCCTGTATTTGGCGCGCTTTGTAGCTGTTTTGCGCGACCAATACCGATGTAGCACCCACCAACAACCACAGGCCGCCAAGAAGCCAATACAACAGTCGGGATAGAATCATAATAACAAGCTTCAAGTCAAGATTAACGAATATTGATGACAACACTGTCAGTTACGATGACATTGCTTTTTTGGAGGGCGCGGTCGGCTATCTGTATCTCAAACCGGACGGTATCGTTACGAAAAGGATACAGGCTGTTAATAACGACATTGCGGAATAGAGTCCCTTGCAAGGGGCCTTTTTTACCTTCTACATTGAGCACAGGAAAGCGACCGTTGAGAGTAAAGTTAGGGGTCAGGAAAAATAAACTCTACATACTGCCCGTTTTGGCGGCGGAACATCCGCACAAAGTAGTTGAAGAAAAACTCATTGGGCGTGCCATCGGCGTTCAGCTCCTGAAAAGGGGGGTTGGTATCTGTTGCCGAAAGCCCCAAATCCCCATCTCCGTCCTGAAACTCAATGGCAATGATGATAGAGTCCCGTGTCAAGCCGTTTTCTGTTAGCTGAATAGACCGGATACTTTCAAATTTGATTTTGGGGCGGGTATCAAACTCGGGTTTTAAATAGCACTGGGTCAAAAAGCCTGCTGAGATAAGCAGCAGTAAGCAATAGGAGAGGTGTTTTGCGTTCATTGTGGTGAAGTATGGTATATGAAACCGTCAATTCAAATTTGTATTCAAAACTGCGAAAAGCTGCGCAAAGTTGCTAGAAATATACAAACTTCATGGCACTTAGGGTGCAATATCCAAAAAAAATCCCCTCTACACGACTGTAAAGGGGAGAATTGAGTATTACACCTAGAGAAGGGGCTTATTGTCGAATGATGACTTCGCGGCTTTTGCCGTTGACCGTAATGGTGGCTGTGCGGTTGCAAGTACCATCTCCATAATCAATGGAAGCGCTAGTACTGTTGTTGAAGTTGAAGTTAATCACGCCACTTACGAAGGTACGGGCACAACCGATACGCAAAGTTTTGATGAGGGGGTTGTTGCGGTCGATGGTAGCAGTAGCTGTACGTCCGTTGCTGCTAGTCAAAATCGCCACACCATTCCAGCGGAAGGTGTCATCAGAAAACACAAAGGGCGTGTCGCTACCTGCAATCCACTCACGGCTGCGATCGCAGCGCCAAACCAATGTACCCCCGTTGTTAGCCAGCCTAATGTTTAGGTCAGCATTGACTTGCTTGGTAGGAAACCCATTGGAGCCGTTGAGGCCTCTGTTGATGGTTTTTGTACCCGTTACTTGGTGGTCATTGACAAAGTAGTCTTCAAAGCTCACATTGGCTATCAAGCCATCTGTAAAATAGTTGCCAGTATATCGGGCGATGATTTTACCACGTCGGCTTTTGGCATCAGCACCTTGGCAGTTGGTGGTGCCAAAGTCGATGGTCAACTCACGGCTGTTGTCAGTTCGCGACACGCGGGTAATGGTAGCGCAATTGCCGATGGTGGCGTAGCTTACCTCCATACGTCCGGCCTCACGGGGGGCTTCTTGGCTTACTTCGGCTTCTTCGATGATTTGGATAATCTCATCGGATATTTCGGTGGCGAAGCCATCTTCTTCGGCAGCTTTGGCGGCAGCCTCTTCCGCATTACGTTCCATCAACCCTTTACAGGCATTCAGCCCTACAAAAAGGGGCAATATGAGTAGGAGGGCAAAGTATCTTGTTTTCATACAGTTTAACAAGGGGGGTTTGGTCAACAACTGATTTTATGCTCCTTAGACGCAGATTGAAATAATAAGTTTAATCTACAAAACAAAGACCCTGCCTCGGAGGTAGAGGCAAGGTCTTGTTTGTAAGGCAGAATGTATTTGCAGACTAGTAGCGGTACATTTCTGATTTGAAAGGTCCTTCTACAGCAACGCCAATATACTCGGCTTGCTCGGCAGTAAGTTCTTCCAGCTCTACCCCGATTTTGGCAAGGTGAAGTTTGGCTACCTTCTCGTCGAGGTGCTTAGGCAATACATATACTTCGTTTTTGTATTGGTCGTTGTTAGTCCAAAGCTCGATTTGCGCCAAAGTTTGGTTAGTAAACGAGTTAGACATTACAAACGATGGGTGTCCGGTAGCACAGCCAAGGTTTACAAGGCGGCCTTCGGCCAATACGATGATGTCGTTGCCTTCAACATTGTATAGGTCTACCTGAGGCTTGATAGTGTCCTTGGTATGGCCATAGTGTTTGTTCAACCAAGCCATATCGATTTCGTTGTCGAAGTGGCCGATATTACAAACGATGGTCTTGTCTTTCATCAGCTTGAAGTGCTCACCAGTGATGATATTTTTGTTGCCGGTAGCCGTAACGACAATGTCAGCACGAGGTACAGCATTGCTCATTTTCTTCACTTCGAAGCCGTCCATAGCCGCTTGTAGGGCACAGATGGGGTCGATTTCAGTAACAATTACGCGAGCGCCTGAGCCTTGGAGCGAAGCCGCAGAGCCTTTGCCTACGTCACCATAGCCAGCTACTACAGCTACTTTGCCGGCCATCATTACGTCAGTAGCGCGGCGGATGGCGTCTACCAATGATTCTTTACAGCCGTATTTGTTATCAAACTTAGACTTGGTTACTGAGTCGTTTACGTTGATAGCAGGCATAGGGAGTGTACCTTTGCGCATACGCTCATATAGGCGGTGAACACCAGTGGTAGTTTCTTCAGAAATACCTTTGATGTCTTTGGCAAGCGCAGGGTATTTATCCAATACAACGTTGGTCAAGTCGCCACCGTCATCCAAAATCATATTCAAAGCTTTGCCTTCTGGGAAAGCATACAAGGTTTGCTCGATGCACCACTCGTATTCTTCTTCTGTCATGCCTTTCCAAGCAAATACAGGGATACCGGCAGCGGCGATAGCAGCAGCGGCATGGTCTTGAGTAGAGAAGATGTTGCAAGAAGACCAAGTTACGTCAGCGCCCAAGGCTACCAAAGTCTCGATCAATACAGCGGTTTGGATGGTCATGTGCAAGCAGCCGGCAATGCGTGCGCCTTTGAGGGGTTGGCTAGCGCCAAATTCTTCACGCAAGGCCATAAGACCGGGCATTTCGGCTTCGGCCAATTGAATTTCTTTACGTCCCCAAGCAGCCAAGGAGATGTCTTTTACTTTATAATTTTGTGCTTCTACCATGATAGAGTGAAATGATTTGAACTGTAGATATGCAAAGGTACGTCAAAATGTACAAATAACCAGCGCTTTTTCTAGGCTTTCATAAGGCGTGGTTGCCACCAGCGATTATTCGGTATTAAACCTGCCATAACCGACGAGCCGGTCGGCGCGTGCGCCGGGGGGGCGGTGGTATACCAAGATGTCATAGGTATTTTGGGTTTCGACATAGCTGCCCTCTACCGGGGTGTGGCTCAGGGGTATAGCTGCGTTTTCCTGTTCTTGCCAGAGCGCATACATATAGTCATACATCCCCTGCTTGAGCAGTATATTGGTTTGGTAGGCTTCTTCTTCAGGATAATACCGCATCTTGTTTTCGGGCTCTCGCCGCCAATCATTAAAAGCCCCCATGACATAAACATCCCCTGAGAGTGGCGCGGCAGATTTCAGGGTAAAGTATACCTTCACATAATCCGACTCAGTGGGGCCTTGTTTGGACTCGGCGTGTTGGATATAAAATCCCCCATTCATATCTGGCTGCCGGAAATAAGGTTTGCCGGAGCGGTTGTCATCAAAAGCAATGCGGGCGCGGTTTTCTGTGCCACTCAGATCCAAGGCGGCAACTCTAAAGCCTTGGAATCGAATGCTTTGTAAATCAAACTGGCGGAACTCATTATTGCCCGGAAAATTATTCTTCCCGTCGAAGTGCTTGTATTCCAATACCCGCTCTGTTTCGCGGACGCTGGTGGGCTGTAGGCCATAAATGGCTTGATCCCAGCGGTAATTTTGGCGAATCACTACTTTGACCGACTCGCGAGGGTTGAAAATATCATACTGAGGGTAGGCTAGGCTGAAATCTATCTGTTGGTTTTGGTAAAGGCTGCCGATATTGGTCGATGAGCGTACTTCTGGCCGCACACTCACCTGAGTTTCATATACCATAAAGCGCTTGCTCAACACAATATCTTGCACATTATAGCCTCGATATACTACCAACAGATAGTTGCCGGAGGCCTTCAGCCGGGGTACTTCGAATCGGTAATGGACATAAGGCACTCGGGTATTGAAAGACAGCTCATAGTCCATAATAGGAAATTCATTAAACTCCATCAAGAAGTCCATATCATTCAAGACAGACTTTGTCCAGTCGGCATTACAATGATAAATTTTTATGTGATATGTTTGTGCTTGCGCATTTAGCTCATCAAACTCCAACACCAGCGGGCGGGTATCGCCAATAAAAGTGATAGGAGGAAAGAGTGTCCGCTCTACAGTGTTTTGTTGAGGGTATAGCAAGGCTGTTCGGATATTAGGCTCATAGTTGCGGTTGTCGAATACCAAGGTTTTTTGTGCAATACGTTGCGCATTTTCCGCATTGTTTTGGGCATTTTGAGCTTGGTATGTGGCGCTAGTAGGGGGCAAACACGCTACCGAGGAGCTAAGTATCAGGGTATAAACACAGAGACTGCGTAGAAATTTCATAGTCAAATTGCTTTTATATAGGTTGGGTGTACTCCAAGGTAAGGGAGCATTTCAAAAAAGGCTATCCAAAGTTAGTCAATTATACCCTCTTTGGAAATGGACAGGTTATCTGTTGGATAGTCCCTAACGGTATCACTCTTCAGGTATTTTTCAGCCACATAGTTGTGACACCATAGATGTATCGAAAATCCTTGATTATCAAGGAAATAAAATAAAGCCTAGTACAAGCTGTATGCTATATTTTTCGGCGTTTTTTGTCCCATAAGAAGGCGAGTGTAAAAGCCAGCAAGCCAACCCAGACAATATTGGTCAGTAGGCGGATAAAGTTTTGCCATTGATAAATAGCAAACTCGTTGCTATCAGTGGATATGCGGGTATATAGCCCCTGAAACAGCGGGCGGTCAGTTTGTGTGGGGAGCGGGTCGCCCGATATTTCGAGCGTAAACTTAGGGCTGAGCGTATCGTATTGTTGTTTGGCCGGATTGAAATACACAAAACTAAACAAATCGCGCAGTGGGTATTGCCCCGGAGCTTTGGCGATGAGGTTATAGGTAAATATTTTAGTGCCCGATACGCGGTTATTGCCCCTCAAGATAGTCTGTTGCATATCGCCTTGGTAAATATCAATATGCTCATGGTTTTGCGGTTCGAGCATCGTAACACTGGCCAGGTTGCCTTCTCCGCCAAGGGTGAGGGTCAGTGAAATACGCTCCCCAGTGTTAAATTTGAGCTTGGGTAAGCTCTCACGTAGTTGAAACGCCCCCACAGGCACATTGGATTTCTTGGCCATAGGTAGCGGCAACACAGCCACTTGCCGGGGCTGGGTATAATAGGTTTTGAAGTCGCTCACATCCGGCAACGTCAAAGATTGGGCATTTTTGATGTCTTTGTACTTAATCATCTTTAGGCCTACCTTGGGGAAAACGATAGACTGGGTAGTGAGGGGATAAAACGTTGCTTGGTAGATTTTGTATTGATAATACTCCTTGCCGGCAATGGTGATTTGCTCTTGTTGTATTTCGCTGATGTTGAAATCCTCCTCCCAACAGTGTGCAGGGCGTAAGCTTTTAAGAATATCGACCAATTGTGTGCCTACATCGTGAAACTGCAACCTAGCCCTATTGGTCCGTACGGCAGCATAGAAGGCCAGCATTACCGTCAGCCCTTGGCCTAAATAGACCTTGTCGGAGCTGACCGTCAGCCCCAAAAAGGCATCATCTTCGGCCTCACTCAGCTCTAGCTCTACGTTGGTCAGTGGGTCCTCCAACACATCTTCTAAATCAGGGTTAGCCGGGCTGACCCGAAGCTTTGTGCCTGGGCACTGGGTTGTTTTGCCATTGATTTGCATACTGAATGCCGGCACTACAATCTCTCCTTCACGCTTGGGATAATAGTATTGGATAATGGTATTGATGACGCTGCGCTGCCCGTCGATGACCTTGGTAGTTGAAGAAGACGAAGAGCCGCGCATCACCAGTCCGTCGATTTGAGGAAAACGGCTATGTGTTTGCAATGCCTCATCTTCTACCGAAATAGCAATACTAAATGCTTGATTCTTAGCTATTTGTACATCACCAAGCTCAATACTTGTTTTTTGAGCCTGCATTTTTTGTGGAATGAAAAAGGCCCAAAAACTAACATACATAAGATAAACCCAAAAAAATATTGGAAAAATATTATTGACCATTGCAAAAGTCTTTTGTTTTATGTATATTCGCAAGCGTAATGTTTTTGAGAGTCGTACGAACAGACACCTTCGTTCGTTCTTTTATCAATGTTACCACATTTTTAAACCTAAACCAAACAATGTTATGCTAGAATACGTGAAGACTATTCTCCAAAAGGTAAGCTTCGACAAAAACCTCTTCGAGAAAGAATTACGTAAGTCCATTGCCCGCTATTTGGAAACCGAAGAGGTTGACGAACTTAGAAAGTGGTGTTACGGGCAGTTTTCGCATTCCCAAGACCATGTCAAAATACTCAATGAGTGTTTTGCGTGGGCGGCCTAGCTAGGCTTAGTACTGTTGTTTGACTCTTTACTATTTACACTCATACTCTCCTCAGAAGGGTTGTAGCCAACAAACTGAATGTTGCGCTGCAGCCCTTCTAACTTTGTACGCTTGAGGGCTGATTTTTTGAACAATTTGCCAAACACCTCTGCTGTAATCTCTTCCCAGTCGGTCTTACGCATATCTTTGAGATCGGGGTGGGGCTCAAAAGCAGGCTCTTGATGTCCTTTAGCAAATCGGTTCCAAGGGCATACATCTTGACAAATATCACATCCAAAAATCCAATTTTCAAATTTACCCTTCATTTCTACCGGAATATGTTCTTTGAGCTCAATGGTAAAGTAAGAGATACACTTGCTACCGTCGACTTCGTAGGGAGTGATGGCCTCAGTGGGGCAGGCATCAATACAGCGGGTACAAGTACCACAGTAGTCGGCGGTGGGCGCGTCATATTCTAGCTCTAGGTCAATGATTAGCTCGGCGATGAAGAAGAAACTGCCAGCCTTTCGGCTGAGGAGGTTGGAGTGTTTGCCCTGCCAGCCTAGGCCTGCGCGCGCTGCCCAAGCCTTATCCATCACAGGGGCTGAGTCTACAAAAGCCCTGCCGCCTACCTCGCCTACGTGCTCTTGAAGGCGGCTGAGCAAGGTTTTGAGCTTGTCTTTGAGCACAAAGTGGTAGTCGGTGCCATAGGCATATTTGGAGATTTTGTAGTTGTCTGTTTCGGGTAGCGGGTTTGTGGGATAATAATTGTAGAGCAACGAAACCACCGACTTAGCACCTTCTACGAGCAGGCGCGGGTCTAGGCGTTTGTCAAAATGATTGGCCATATAGTGCATCTGCCCGTGTTTGTTTTGGTGCAGCCAGCGTTCTAACCGAGGGGCTTCCTCTTCCAAGAAATCAGCCTTGGCAATACCACAACTCAAAAAGCCAAGTGCTTGCGCCTCCTGCTTTATCCAATCGGTGTAGTGCCGGCGGCGGTTGATGGGGTGCATAGTCATTTGAATTATCGCGCAATCTTGAGTACTTTTGCCCAAAATGCAATTTATGGCAAAAATAGCACTTATTACCGGAATTACCGGCCAAGATGGCGCTTACTTGGCCGACTTTCTGCTCCAAAAAGGCTATGAGGTACACGGCATCAAGCGGCGCACATCGCTCATCAATACCGCCCGCATTGATGACCTCTACCAAGATCCCCACGAGCCTGATGTGCGCTTTAAGCTCCATTATGGCGACCTTACAGACTCGACCAACCTCATCCGCATCATTCAGGAGGTGCAGCCCGATGAGATTTATAACCTCGGCGCGATGAGCCACGTCAAAGTCAGTTTTGACATGCCCGAATATACCGCCGATGTGGATGCTCTGGGGACGCTACGCATCCTAGAGGCGGTACGCATCTTGGGTTTGACCGCTAAAACGCGTATTTACCAAGCCTCTACTTCTGAGCTGTATGGCTTGGTGCAGGCTGTGCCCCAAAGCGAAACAACGCCTTTCTACCCTCGCTCGCCCTATGCTGTAGCCAAACTGTATGCCTATTGGATTACGGTCAACTACCGTGAGGCGCACAGCATGTATGCCTGCAACGGCATCTTGTTTAACCACGAAAGCCCGCTGCGTGGTGAGACCTTCGTAACCCGCAAAATCACCCGCGCCGTAGCCCGCATCGCCCTAGGCTTGCAGCAGAAGTTTTATCTGGGCAACCTCGACGCACAGCGCGATTGGGGGCACGCCAAAGACTATGTAGAGGCCATGTACCTGATGTTGCAGCAAGATACCCCACGGGATTATGTGATTGCAACGGGCATTACGACTCCCGTGCGCGAGTTTGTGCGTAAAGCTTTTGCCTTCCTCGGCATCGATATCGAATTTAAGGGCACAGGTATCGACGAAGTTGCCCTAGTCAGCCACTGCCACCAACCAGCCTACCAACTCCCCAAAGGAATGGAAGTGTTGGCTATCGACCCACGCTATTTCAGGCCTACCGAAGTAGATCTGCTCATTGGCGACCCTACTAAGGCGCAAAGCGAGCTGCGCTGGCAACCACGCCATACGCTCGACTCCCTGATTGAAGATATGATGCAAGCCGATGTGGCGCTTTTTGAGCGGGAGCGTTATCTGCGCGCTGGTGGACACAAAATCCCTTCTAGCAATGATGAATAAAGACAGCAAAATATACATTGCCGGGCATCGGGGTATGGTCGGTTCGGCCATTGCCCGTAAGCTCCAAGCCCAAGGCTTTGAAAACCTCGTATTGCGCAACTCCTCAGCGCTAGACTTGCGCGATGGGCAGGCCGTAGCCGATTTTTTTGCCCAAGAAAAGCCCGAGTATGTCTTCTTGGCTGCCGCCAAAGTAGGAGGTATTGTGGCCAACAACACCTACCGTGCGGAGTTTTTGTATGACAACCTGATGATTCAGAACCACGTCATCCACCAAGCCTACCTCCACCAAGTCAAAAAACTTATGTTTCTAGGCTCTTCCTGCATTTACCCCAAACTTGCCCCGCAGCCGCTGAAAGAAGAATACCTGCTCAGTGGAGAGCTAGAGCCTACCAATGAGCCTTATGCTATTGCCAAGATTGCCGGCATCAAGATGTGCGAAGCCTACCGAGACCAGTACGGCTGTAATTTTATTGCCGTAATGCCTACCAATCTCTATGGTCCGGGAGACAACTACGACCTGCAAAAGTCGCATGTACTGCCCGCACTGCTGCGCAAGTTTCACGAAGCCAAGCAAAACCAACAAACCGAAGTAGAAATATGGGGCACAGGCAGCCCCTTACGGGAGTTCTTACACGTAGATGACCTCGCCGATGCTTGCATCTTTTTGATGCAAACCTACAACGAAAAGCCCTTTCTCAACGTAGGTACGGGAGAAGATTTGAGCATCCGCGACTTGGCCGAGATGATTGCCGAGGTGGTGGGCTATTCTGGAGCCATGCGCTTTGATACTTCCAAGCCCGACGGTACACCACGCAAACTGATGGATGTCAGTCGGTTACATCAGCTTGGGTGGCGACATCGCATCGGTCTTCGCCAAGGAATCGCACAAGTGTATCAAGAGAAATTCTTATAATTTTAGCCTAAAGTAGTATACTGTTTTATTGAAAATTACTTGTAAATCTCTCATATGAAATTACTCATCACCGGAGGAGCCGGATTTATTGGCTCACACGTAGTACGGCTATTTGTCAACAAATATCCCCAATACCAAATTGTGAATTTGGATAAACTAACCTATGCCGGCAACCTCGAAAACCTGCGGGATGTAGAAAAAGCGCCCAACTACCAGTTTGTGAAAGGGGATATTGTGGACGCTGATTTTGTGAATGCATTGTTCGCACAGCACCAGTTTGACGGGGTGCTCCACCTAGCCGCAGAATCACACGTAGACCGCTCCATCCTTGACCCGCTGGCCTTTGTGCAGACCAATGTCATCGGTACGGTCAATTTGCTCAATGCTGCCAAACAAAGCTGGCAGGGCAATACCGAAGGCAAACGCTTTTACCATATTTCTACCGATGAGGTATATGGCTCTCTGGACGAGGGTGGGTATTTTTTAGAAACCACCCCCTACGACCCACAGTCGCCCTACTCGGCCTCTAAGGCAGCCTCCGACCACTTTGTGCGGGCTTATCACAATACGTACAAGTTACCGATGGTGATTTCGAACTGCTCGAATAACTACGGCTCTCACCAGTTTCCCGAAAAACTGATTCCGCTCTTTATCCACAATATCCAGCACAACAAGCCCCTGCCGGTATATGGCAAAGGCGAAAATGTACGCGACTGGCTTTGGGTAGAAGACCACGCCCGCGCCATCGATGTTATCTACCATCAGGGCAAGGACGGCGACACCTACAACATCGGCGGCTTCAACGAGTGGAAAAACATAGACCTCATCCACCTACTTTGCCAGCAAATGGATGCCAAGTTAGGCCGCGCTGAAGGTACTTCTGCCCAACTTATCAGCTATGTAACCGACCGCGCCGGACACGATTTGCGTTATGCTATCGATGCCCAAAAGCTGATGAACGAGCTAGGCTGGAAGCCTTCGGTAACCTTTGAGGAAGGCTTGGCCAAAACCATTGACTGGTATCTGGAAAATACCCAATGGCTCGACAGCGTAACCTCTGGTGCTTACCAGCAATATTATCAGACCCAATATCAAAACCGATAACCGCTCAGGAAACACAATTATGAAAGGAATTATCTTAGCAGGTGGCTCTGGCACACGCCTCCACCCCCTGACCTATGCCATCAGCAAGCAACTCATCCCGGTCTATGACAAACCGATGATTTATTATCCGCTGTCGGTACTGATGATGGCCGGTATTCGTGATATACTCATCATCACCACCCCCCACGACCACGAGCTCTTCACGAAGCTTCTGGGCGATGGGCAGCGCCTAGGCTGCAACTTCAGCTATGCGGTACAGCCCTCGCCTGACGGGCTGGCGCAGGCCTTTGTCATCGGAGAAGAGTTTATAGGCCAAGACAAGGTCGCCCTTGTATTGGGGGATAATATCTTCTATGGCAGCGGCTTGGAGACTTTGCTACAGTCCAAAACCAACCCCGATGGCGGGGTGGTGTTTGCATACCACGTTTCTGACCCTGAGCGCTATGGGGTTGTGGAGTTTGATGCGCAGCAGCGTGCCATTTCGATAGAAGAAAAGCCACTCAAGCCTAAGTCAAACTATGCCGTGCCGGGGCTATATTTTTATGACAATGAGGTAGTGCATATTTCCAAAAACCTCAAGCCCTCTCCCCGTGGAGAGCTGGAAATCACCGACGTAAACAAAACCTATTTGGCCGCCGGCAAACTTTCGGTCGGTATTCTGGATAGAGGAACGGCTTGGCTCGACACCGGCACCTTCCAATCTTTGATGCAGGCCAGCCAGTTTGTACAAGTAATCGAAGAGCGCCAAGGACTGAAGGTAGGCTGTATCGAAGAGATAGCCTATCGTATGGGCTTTATCGATGCTGCCCAGCTCGAAGCGGCTGCCCAGCCCCTGCTCAAAAGTGGATATGGTACGTATTTGATGAACTTGTTAGCCACACAGTAGCCTATGGAATTTATCAAAACCGAATTTCCTGACCTTTGGATTATTGAGCCCAAAGTATTTGGAGACGAGCGCGGCTTTTTTTTGGAAAGCTTTCACCAACATAAGTTTGAGGAGGCGACAGGGCTGAAAAATACCTTTATCCAAGACAATCACTCCAAGTCGGCCTATGGGGTGTTGCGCGGCCTGCATTTTCAAAAACCTCCTTATACCCAAGCCAAACTGGTACGGGTAACCCAGGGCGAAGTGATTGATGTGGTGGTAGACCTGCGCCAAGGTTCGCCTACGTATGGGCGTAGCTTCAGCATTGTGCTTTCGGCAGAAAATAAGAAGCAGTTGTTTGTGCCCCGAGGTTTTGCCCACGGCTTTGCTGTGTTGAGCGAAACAGCAGAGTTTTTGTACAAATGCGACAATATTTATGCGCCCAGCCACGACTCCGGCGTAATTTACCATGATACGAGCCTTGCCATTGACTGGCAAATTGCCCAAGACCAAATCTTGGTATCGGCCAAAGACCAAGCCCTTCCGACTTTGGCGGAAGTATTGGCTCAGAACTATTTTGTGTATGAACAATAATTACCTTGCCCCCATCAGGGGGCATTCGTTTTTGGTAACCGGAGGCGCAGGGTTCATCGGAGGCCATTTGGTCGATGCACTGCTTGCAGCCGATGCCGGCAGAGTAATCATCTTAGATAATTTTGCCACCGGATACCGTCAAAACATTGCCGAAGCCCTGCAAGACGAACGCTGTAGCTTGATAGAGGGCGACATTCGGGACGGGGCCGTTTGTATGGAGGCCTGCGCAGGCGTAGATTATGTGTTGCACCAAGCCGCACTAGGCTCGATACCGCGCAGTATGGCGCAGCCACTAGCCACACACGAGGCCAACGTAACCGGATTTGTTAACATCCTCTGGGCAGCCAAAACACAAGGAGTGCGCCGAGTGGTGTATGCCTCCTCATCGTCGGTATATGGCAACAGCCCCCTGTTGCCAAGGCGCGAACAAGCCCTGGGGCAGGTACTCTCTCCTTATGCCTTGAGCAAGCTGGTCAATGAACAGTATGCCCAAGTGTTTGCCCTGGCCTATGGAATGGAGTTGATTGGCTTGCGCTATTTCAATGTCTTTGGCGCACGCCAAAACCCTCACGGCGCTTATGCTGCCGTCATTCCGCTCTTTATCAAGGCGTTGTTGCGGGGGGAGCAAGCCACCATCTATGGCGACGGAAGCCAAACACGTGATTTTACATATATCGACAATGTAGTACAGGCCAACTTACGGGCGCTTTTTGTGTCTGATGCTGAAGCCTGCGGAAAAGCCTACAACATTGGCTGCGGAACACGCACCAGTGTTTTGGCGCTCTACAAAACCATTCAACGCCTGATGGAAGCCTCTCAAGAGGTGGCACACGCCCCCAAACGTGCGGGGGATGTGTCAGATAGCTTGGCTGACATCAGCCTTGCCCGCACCTACTTGGGTTATGAGCCGAGTGTGAGCCTAGAAGAAGGCCTGCAAACGACCATCGGCTGGTATCGCCAACATATTGACCAAACCCCTTCGTATCGCCTATGACTCCTCCTCCTACCATCGCCATCATCGGTTTAGGGTATGTCGGCCTGCCGCTGGCGGTCGCTTTTGGGGCGCAATACCCCACGATAGGCTATGACATCAACCCTGAGCGCATCCGGCAGCTGCGGCAAGGGCTAGACCAAACCCTAGAGCTGGATACGGCACAAATGGCCGCTGCCAAGCACTTACAGTATACCGATGAGCCTACGCACATTGGCCGTGCCCAATACTTCATCATCACCGTACCCACGCCCATTGATGCGGCCAACCAGCCCGACCTCAGCCCCCTGAGGCGAGCGACGCAACTGGTAGCGCCCTACCTCAAACAGGGGGATGTGGTCGTGTATGAGTCTACGGTATACCCGGGATGTACGGAAGAGGTCTGTGTGCCTATTTTGGAGGAGCTGAGCGGGCTGCGCTACAACCAAGACTTTTTTTGCGGGTATTCGCCGGAGCGCATCAACCCGGGCGACAAAAAACATACGCTGCCCAACATCATCAAGGTAGTCAGCGGTAGCACACCTACGGTGGCGCAGGCCTTGGCAGACTTGTATGGCAGCATTATCCCGGCAGGCATCCACCTCGCACCGTCAATCAAGGTAGCCGAGGCGGCCAAGGTTATTGAAAATGCCCAACGCGATATCAACATCGCTTTTATGAATGAGTTGGCCATTATTTTTGACAAGCTTGGCATCCGAACAGAAGACGTACTGGCGGCTGCTCGGACGAAGTGGAACTTCCTGCCTTTTCACCCCGGACTGGTGGGGGGGCACTGTATCGGGGTAGATCCTTATTACCTGACCCACAAGGCACAAAGCCTAGGCTACCACCCCGAAGTCATCCTTGCTGGTAGACGTATCAACGACTATATGGGGACGTATGTGGCCCAGCAGATGGTCAAGCAGATGGCCGCTGAGAAAAAGTTGCGCACGGGTGCTAAAGTTTTAATCTTAGGATTTACTTTTAAACCTAATATTCCCGATATTCGCAACACTAAGGTGATTGATGTCGTAAGGGAGTTGGAGTCTTTTGGCCTGACCGTAGATATTTTCGACCCATTGGCCAACGCCGCCGAAGTACAACAACATTATGGCCTACATCTCCTGCCTACAATGCCTGCGCTGGAAGCCTACGACCATCACGCCCTACTGGTCAAACACGACTGGTTTGCCGAACAAGCACAAACGCTAAAAGGGCTTTTGTGAGAAATTTAATTTGAATTATGCATACTATACCTAAAACCATACTCATTACAGGAGGCGCTGGATTTGTGGGGTCTTCATTGGCTATCAACCTCAAGCAAAAATATCCTCATTATGAGGTAATTGCGTTTGACAACCTCAAACGCCGTGGCTCTGAACTCAACCTTCCCCGTTTGGCAGAGGCAGGCATTCAGTTTGTACACGGTGATATCCGTCAAAAAGCTGATTTTGACAGTCTTCCCGCTCAGGTAAATACCATCATCGAGGCTTCGGCAGAACCATCTGTATTGGCAGGGCTTGATGGTACGCCTGACTACTTGGTAGATACCAACCTCAATGGGACGATTAACTGCCTGTATTTTGCCAAAAAAACAGGGGCAGATTTTATCTTCCTCTCTACCAGTCGTGTGTATCCGATAGAAAATATCGAGAAGAGTCTGTTTGAAGAGGCCGAAACTCGTTTTGTATTGCAAGATCAACAAAGCTTGCCGGGTATCTCGGCCAAAGGCATTGCCGAGGATTTCCCTCTGGGTGGGTATCGTTCACTATACGGGGCTACTAAGTTGGCTTCGGAGTTGATGATTCAGGAGTTTCAACAATTTTACGGTCTCCGTACTGTCATCAACCGCTGTGGTGTCTTGACAGGGCCTTGGCAAATGGGTAAGGTGGATCAAGGCGTGGTGGTATTGTGGATGGCTAGGCACTTTTGGCAAGGAAAATTGGGCTATTTTGGCTATGGAGGTCAAGGCAAGCAGGTGCGTGATATGTTACATACTGACGATTTGTTTGGCCTGATTGACTGGCAGATGCATCATCTTGACCAAATCAATGGAGAAGTGTTCAATGTAGGGGGCGGGGTAGAAACCAGCGCCTCTTTGCAAGAACTGACCCGTATCTGTGAAGAAATCACGGGAAATCGCATCGAAATTCAACAAGTGCCTGAGAATCGTGTGGCCGATATCCGCATCTACCTTACCGACAATAGCAAGGTAAGCGCAGCCACTGGATGGACACCCCAAAAGCGTGTGCCTGAGATTATGCAGGAAATCTATGCGTGGATGAAAACACACCAAGATGCGCTGAAAAAAATATTGTCATAAGAAAATCTTTATTACACCTAATCAAATGCTTTTGTAAAATCCTGAAATACAATGAAAATCGCCTTAATCACTGGAGCTGCCGGGCTTATCGGTAGCGAGTCTGTTGCCTTCTTTGCGGAGAAATTTGACTTGGTCGTAGGGGTTGATAACAACCTCCGAGAATACTTTTTTGGTAAAGATGGTTCTGTAGAATGGAACAAAAACCGCCTAGAAGAGCAGTTTAGTAACTATAAACACTACAGTGTAGACATCCGCGATGTAGCCGGTTTGGAAACCATCTTTAAAGAATATGGTACAGACCTCAAGCTCATTGTACATACTGCCGCCCAACCCAGCCACGACTGGGCTGCCAAAGAGCCATTTACTGACTTTTCAGTAAATGCCACAGGCACACTCAATATGCTGGAAATGACACGCCTGCATTGCCCTGAGGCGGTATTCATTTTCACTTCTACCAACAAAGTATATGGTGATACGCCCAATTTTCTGCCCCTAGTGGAGCTAGAGACTCGTTGGGAAATTGCCGAAGACCACGCCTATTACGCTCACGGTATTGATGAGCAAATGAGTATAGATCATAGCAAACACTCGCTTTTTGGCGCTTCTAAAGTAGCGGCAGATGTGCTGGTACAAGAATATGGGCGTTATTTTGGCCTGAAGACAGGCGTGTTTAGAGGCGGCTGCCTTACAGGACCCAATCACTCAGGGGCACAGCTGCACGGCTTCTTGGCCTACCTGATGAAGTGCGCCATCACAGGCAACCACTACACCGTATTTGGCTACAAAGGCAAGCAAGTGCGCGACAATATCCATAGCTGGGACTTGGTCAATATGTTTTGGCACTTCTACCAAAACCCTAAAGAAGGAGAGGTGTACAATGCCGGAGGCGGACGATTTGCCAACTGCTCTATGCAAGAAGCCATTGTACTTTGTGAAGAAATCACAGGCAACAAAATGAGCTATAGCTACTCAGAAACCAACCGCATTGGCGACCATATTTGGTATGTGAGTGATTTGCGCAAGTTTAAAACCCATTACCCTGAATGGGATTGGAAATATGACCTCAAAGATACGCTTACTCAGATGTTTCATAATATGAAAGCTAGGGTGTAATCTGACACCAAGCAATGATACAACTTCCTGATATGACAAATTTTCAGGAAGTTGTTGTTTTTCTACCCATCACGCTATCTATTCTTACTTCACTACGTATATATGCTTTTGAGCAAAAAAAATAATATTGTTTTTTATGTCTTAGGTAGTCTTATTACTATTGGCTACTTGTCCATAGTATACTATCTTACTCCTAATGTTCCTAATTGGGATGATTATGATGCTGTGCTGCGATTTTTAGCTGATTATAAGAGCAGTACGGGTGTCTTAGCAAAGTTCAAGTTATTATTTTCGCAGCACAATGAGCACCGCATTGTTTTGGATAGGGTGATTATTCTCGGCTCTTATGCAGTGATAGGTACTGTTCATTTTAAGTGGTTGGCTGTTGTCGGTAATCTGTTTTTATTGGCCTTGTTGGCACTACTGTGGAAAGTTTATCAGGAATTTTTCACACCTCATAATTGGCCTTGGTGGGTATTTCTCCCAATGGCATTGATGGTACTCAGCCTTCAAAACTGGCAGAATAGTTTTTGGGCCATGGCTTCTATTCAGAATTATGGGGTCATTTTTTTTAGCTTTATCGCATTCTATTCCCTCAATCGAAATAGTAATCAGTTTTTTATTGTAGCAATCATTGCTGCTATTGTTGCTGTATATACTAGTGGCAGTGGTTTGTTAGCCTTTATTTTGGGCGCTGCTTTTATTTGGCATCAATCACAAGGTTTCAAACGATTAAGTATTTGGAGCGGTATCGGTTTATTGACGATAGCTAGCTATTTTTATAATTATCATAGCCATTCAGGCCACCCCAGTCCACTAAAGACCATTATAAAACAACCAGATTTACTGCTTCCTCATTATTTCACCTTTCTAGGCAGCACGGCGCAGCCTCTAGGGCTTTTATTTACTATCCTCTTAGGTTTTGCTGTAGTTGTGTTCTTCTTGTGGTTGTTGCAACAGCGCTATGATAAACACAATGTCTTATTATTTACTTTTTTTGTGTGGATATTACTCTCTGCGGCATTGGTTTCGGTTTCACGCGCTGGGTTTGGAGTTTTGCAGGCGCTTGACTCTAGGTATTATATCTATGGTATTTTATTGTTGATAATCGTACTGTGGATTATGATGAGTTTAACAAAAGCCTCGTCCAAACAGATGTTGTTATGGGGGGCAGGAGTGTGGGTGCTTTCTTTAGGACTTCATTTAACAGCTTTTTTGCAATCTTTCCCGGCTTTGTCTAATACCAGCGAACAGTTGCGGTATGGCGCTGCTTGTTATCACGAAGGGCATCGTTATAGTTCGTTATCATACCCAGATCAAACCATTGCACGTGAGATACTGCGTCGGTGTGATAGCCTTGGCATTTATCGACTAAATCATATCAAGTATGCCGATTTGGCCTCTCGAAAAAGCTATGAGTTTAGAAAATATGAGGAAACGGACCACATCAAAAGCGATTTTAAGTTTGAAGCCCACCCAGACCTCTTGTTTATTGATAATGGCTGGGCATTTGAGGAGGGCATGCCTACCGAAAACAGTCGGGTATTTGTTGTATTGCGAAATACACAAACCAAAGAACAATACACCTATCATACTATCCGACACTACAGGCACGATGTAGGAGCGTATTATCAAAACCATCATTACGATTGGGCCGGATTTACCTTTATTTTACCCAAGAGCCACCTCCCAAAAGGAAGGTATCAAGTAGGGATTATGATTAAACATAGGCACGGGCCTTTTAAGTTGCGTGCCCGTCAGGTGTTGAAGTGGATGGAGCACGATGTTTTGCAATAGTATTTTGTGATAGAATAACAACCAATAAAACCTATGTTTCCTTTACTGATTCGGGTATCAACAAAGCCGCTTGTTCGTTCAGTACCGGATAATGGTCTATCCTAGTAGATGGCCAAAGACCTTTGCAACTCCCCCAACTTTGGGTAAAAGCTGAGATAATGAGTCGCTTACTTAGTTATCTGTCTCCTTAATGTAGGTTGTTATCTTAGATTTGGCGTAGCCTTGTGGGTGTTCAATATAAAGATACACCTCATAGGCTTTTTGCTTGGGGATATATTTGGTAGGTATTTTGAAGCCAAATCCAGTATTGAAGTAGAAGGGATTGTTTTCAAAAGCCATTACTACATCGGGGCGTTGTGCCATAGCTGCTTTGAAGCTGATGGTAGTTTGGTCCGTAGGGTCTTCAAAAACTAAATAAATTTGACTTTGTGTAGCATCTAACCCTTCTACAAATGCCCAACCATTGTTGATGGTTATTAAGTCGGGTTGAGCTATCCAGTGATGACTTGTCTTTATGGGGATATCCAATGCTAACGCTGCTGGCCATTGTTTTTTGATGGGTTTTTGTGTTTTCAGTGGCAACTGTCCGAGCTGTCGCTTTACAGTAAATGTACCTAGATGAGTAGGAAAAGCTTGAAAAGTATGACTGCTATCTGGTGGTGTAGCAAAAAACTGCTCTACTTGTTGACTCCACGAAGTAGTATAATACATACTGCGGTCATAATGAAAGCGCGAAGGAATCCCCACCAAGCAGGCCATTAAAAACAAGGCTCCGAAAATCCATCGGTAACTCGAAGTAACTTGATGCCAAGCGAAATAAAGTAGAAACAACCACATCACGGCTATAGACAGGAAGTAGCGCTCACCATTGAGCAGCTCATTACCAACCAATAAATGCCCAAACATACGATGAAAACCGCTGATTGTAGTAAGCGTCGTGACTATCAACAAAGCCGCTAAAAAGGGATTGCGGCTACGCCATACTTGCCACCCTAATGCGAGCCACAAAGTCAGACCGGCTATGATGAGTGGAACGGATTGAAAGCCCACCTTGGTATTCCCTCTCAATAGGGTGAGCAATATATCGCCAAAGGTTGCCCCAATCACCGTTTTATATACCCAAAGCCCGGGGAAGTAACGCACATAAAGCCAGATGTCCGGGCGTATGCCGGTATCGTCCATCCCTCCGGTAAATGAGTCTGACACCCATAAAAAATAGCCTTGTACCAAAATACCCATAGTAAGAATACCCAAAGCCATCTTGGTAGGCCGGTAACGATACAGCAGCCATACCACCCCTACGGCTAGGGCATAAAACACAACAAATGGGCCGGTGAGGACTAATATTACTAAAAGAATATATTCTAGATTTTGCACCCAAGGCTTGATAGGGGGCGCTGCGTAGAGCAATATCAAGGCTAAAAAAGGCAAATACCACTGGATATTGGTAATGCTTCCATAAGTTTCATATCCAATAGGGCATAAAATATATACTATGCTGAATACCAACAGTAATAATTTGTTGGGAAAATACATATCCAATCTGCCTGATAGTAAATACACTATGGGAACAAACTGTAATAAGGCCGCTATTAAAGTATATGTTACAGGAATTAACTCTATGGGAACAATCAAGCCACTTAACGCAACGATACGAATAGCAGTATGCAGGTATCCGTGATATGGTGTGTAAATAGTATGTATACCTAAGTTGTAAGCTTCTTGAAAAAAAACAGCACCGTCTTCCATCCAAAATTCAGCCCCTATCAAAAGTGGCATTGTTCGAATCCAATGTATCAGGAATAATAGAAATAGAGATAGTATTTGTTCTTTTGGATTTAGCAATCTAGTTATTTTGGAGGTGTGCATTGCAGGTCAATGGTCATATTATTGTATCACAAAGATATTAAATTTTCTAACATACCGTTCTTATCAAGGCAACTTTTGTCTTTCTATGACGTTTATTTTCCAATGAATTGCGCTGTAACCCTTAAGATGCCAATTTGATATGTATATTTGCAAACAAACTGCGTCTCTTTTTTTGAAGCAGCCTCAAATCTTACCGACTTACCCTCTCTGATGCTTGTTGTTATGAAACTCTCTATTGTCATCCCGGCCTATAACGAAGAAGGTTCTATCGCAGAGACTATCCAAACGTTATATGATACATTATCGCACGAGGGAATTCCTCACGAGATAGTCGTTACGAACGATAACTCTAAAGACAATACTGCCTTGATTTTGGAGGAGCTTAAACAACAAATCCCCACCTTGGTATACTACACCAACAAAGGCCCCAATGGCTTTGGGTATGCTGTACGTTATGGTTTAGAGCGTTTTACGGGAGACTGTGTGGCGGTGATGATGGCCGATTTGTCGGACGACCCCGAAGACTTAGTAAAATTTTACCGGACAATGGTGGAGGGTGATTATGACTGTGTTTTCGGCAGCCGCTTTATCAAAGGAGGCAAGACTGTAGACTATCCAAAGCTCAAAAAAATCATCAATCGCTTGGCTAACTTTATTGTCCGAGTAGCGGTAGGGATGCGCTACAATGATACCACCAACGCCTTTAAGTTATATAAACGCGAGACAATGGAAGGACTAAAGCCGTTTTTGTCCCCTCATTTTAACCTCACGCTAGAGCTTCCCCTAAAAGCGATTGTACGTGGATATAGCTACACAGTGTTGCCCAACAGTTGGACGAACCGTAAGTCGGGCGAATCGAAGCTAAAAATACGTGAAATGGGCAGTCGTTATTTCTTCATCCTGATGTACTGCCTGATTGAAAAATTCTTTTCCCGTGGGGATTATAAAAAAGAGCGTACTACTGTAAAAGCACATACGCCACAATAACTTTACCACATAAAACACGATTTCGTTTTGCGCTAAATCATCCGATTAGCAGTAAAATCACAAACATTATGAGCACTGACGCTCCTCAAGGCATCCAGCGTGTACTCCAAAATTTTATGGCTTTAGGGCTAATGCAAGTGGCCAACTTCTTGTTGCCTTTGCTTGTAATTCCCTACCTCACCCGTGTGATTGGGATAGAGCTGTATGGGACCGTCAATTGGCTACATGCATTGATGATATACTTGGCCATTTTTACAGATTATGGCTTCCAAATCACTGCTACTAGAGAGGTGGCTGTACACCGCTCGAATCTAGCAATGATATCCAAGATTTTCTACAAAATATTGTTTACCCGCATCATCCTTTGTTTGACTGCAGGGATATTGTTGTGGGTTGGTGTTCAGACGATTCCTGCATTACAAACAGAGCGCTGGGCTGCCTATTTGGGCTTTAGCTTTGTAATAGGACAAGCATTGTCTCCCGTGTGGTTTTTTCAAGGAATGGAACGAATGTTTTATATTACTATTCTGACAGTGATTGCCAAGCTGTTGTTTACAGTATTAGTTTTTGTTTTGGTACAATCTCCACATGACTATGTGTATGTGCTTTTTTACCAAGGGCTAGGATGGGTTGTAGCGGGAGGGCTTGGTACGATACTGGCCATTAGGCTCTTTAGGCTACAGTGGGTTCGCCCTTCTGTGCAGGAGGTTTGGGAAGAGTTGTACTCAGGTTGGGGAGTATTTTCTACCAACTTGTCTGTAGCCTCTTATACCACTGCTAATTTGTTGTTATTAGGGCTTTGGGAAACAGACAAGCAGGTAGTAGGGTATTACAGTGTCGCCGAAAAAGTGGTGACAGCCTTACGACAAATCTTGGTTACATTTTCTCAGGCTACCTATCCTCGGGTGTGTCAGTTAGCCCAACAAAGCCATAGTACGCTAAGGGTGTTTTATCGTCGCTTACATTTGCCTTTTGTAGGACTGATTGCCGGCGGTACAATCCTACTTTGGTTTTTGGCCCCTCAAGTATTATGGATAGTTAGTGGCGAAACGTCGGAATCGATGGTGATGTATCTGCGCCTTCTAATTTGGATTCCGCTAGTGGTGGCTACCAACATCCCTTTTTATCAAACACTGTTGGCTTATAACCTTTCTAAGGGTTATGTTAGAGTAGTCAATGCCGGATTTGTGCTGAACTTGTGTTTAAATGCACTATTGCTTACATACTTCTCCGCCCTTGGTAGCAGTTTATCTTTTCTCTTAACAGAAATCTTTATAAGCATCGCTTTGGTGATTGCTTTGGAGCGACATAACTCATCAAAATCAATTGTATTTGTATCACATGAATTCATACGAAAATAAAGACCTCTCGTACTTTTCTAATGCGAGACGTGATTTGATATCTTTGGTTCCTCAAAACCCTGAAAATAAAATTTTGGAGTTAGGAGCCGGTAGTGGGAGTACTTTAGTAGAACTCAAAAAAATGGGACTTGCCCAAGAGGTTGTTGGGATAGAACTCCTTCAGATGCCTAATACTGATCAGTCAAATCCTATTATTGATGCACTCATTTTTGGCAATATAGAAGAGTTTACCCCTAACTTACCACTAGGGTATTTTGATGTAATATTGGCTGGTGATGTATTTGAGCATCTTATCACTCCTCATCAAGTAGTAGCTAAGCTTGAGCCTTTTTTAAAGCCCGGAGGATTGCTGATTAGTAGTATCCCTAATATCCGAGAGATTAGCGCGTTATACCGCATCGCTATTAAAGGAGAATTTACATATGAGGATTCGGGTATATTTGATCAAACACATATGCGTTTTTTCTGTAGAAAAAATATTATAGAACTGATGACCAGTGTGCCTAGTCTAAAACTTGTCAAAATACACAGTAACTTGGACTTACAACCGGAAGCGCGCCGACGGAGGTTGTTCAACAAACTTAGTGGAAGGGTATTTGAACAGTTTTTGAGCATGCAGTACTTAACTATTGTTCAAAAACATCAATAATATAGTTTTGATGAGTTAAAAATCAGGTTTAGTTTATTCAATCAAACTTTGGTCTCTTTGAAACTTGCAGCCATTGTGGTCTTGTATCATCCATCCGCAGAGGTATGGCATAATATCAAAAGTTATGCTTCGGCAGTAGAGGCGCTGATATTAATAGACAATAGCCCTCAGGCACTGGAAGATGCTGAAGGGCGTTGGGAATCGTTTGTATCTCAGGTTCATTACCGACATTTTTCTGAAAACCTTGGCGTAGCCTCCGCGCTCAATGAAGGGGTGCAGATTGCGTTAGATGTGGGCTGTACACACGTGTTAACCATGGATCAAGATAGCGCGTTTGCCTCTGGCGATATTGGCGTGCTGTGCCAGATATGGAATCAGTTGGCACAAACTACACGAATAGGCATTTTGTCTCCTAATCATACCCCTAACGCATCACTACCTGACACTAGTCCTAGGTCTACACTCCTTGTCATGACCTCCGGCAATATACTTTCTTTAGAAGCCTATCAGGCTTGCGGACGATTTGAGGATAAACTTTTTATTGACCACGTAGACCATGAATACTGTTTAAGGCTTCAACAAAATGGCTGGCAGGTATGGGTAGCCCCATCTGTCGTATTAGCACATGGGCTGGGAGTTCAAAAATCCATTCGGTTGCTAGGGCTTACTTGTGGGAGCTTTATTTCTCATACCCCGCTACGAGGGTACTACATGTGGCGCAATGGACGTTGGGTTTCTAATAAGTATCGCCAAAAGTTTCCACAATTCCGTCGAGTAGTTCGCAAGATTTTGTTTAAGGAATTTATCAAGACCCTCCTTTGGGAAAATCAACGTTGGGAGCGCCTTCGGCTATTTTGGCAAGCCAACCAAGACTATCGCCAGAACCGGATGGGGTCTTGGCAACCCAAAAAGACCAAAGGATGATTTCTGTTGAATAGTTTGAAACTACCAAACAAAGCCCTAATTTTACCCACCAAAGTTAGATTACACGACCCATTTGCGAGCCTAATCTGATTTTTTAGCTTAACTCAAGAGTACACCCTTGACTATGAATACCAACCCCACCACCAATACAAATCAGGAATTGAGTCTTGTAGACTTATTTATAAAAATCATTCGTGTTTGGAGAAGACACAGACAGAAGCTTCCCATAGCCATTATTCTTTCTATTGTTGGTTTTGGAAGCGCCTATTTTGCGTTCTCTCCGGTATATACCACATCAATGGTAGTCAGCTCTAAGGAACTGAGTTACTTGACTGCCAATCCTATCATCGAGACACTCCGCGAACTAATCAGGGAAAAAAACTATGAGGAACTAGGCCGTAGACTCAATCTTACAGCAAAGGAAGCTGCACTTATTTATCGCATCAAGGCCTCTCCTTTGTTACAAAACCCCATGGAATTAGAAAGGGTGCGCATCTATCAGAATCGTGAAGAGGCTGCCCCGCGTGAGGCATTTGTTGTTGAAGTAAAAGTGCATAAAAATGAAGTATTGCCCAAGTTACAAGATGGCCTATTGAAGTATTTTGAGCAAAATACCTATGTCAAAACGCGCAGAGAAATCGACAATAAAAATCGCCAAGCACTCATTAACCGTATTGAAGCCGAAATAGCTGCGATGGATACTCTTAAAACCGCACTTAATCAAGCGGTTACTAGAACTCAAACGGGTGTAAACCTTATAAATCCGGGGGAAATCTTTGAAAAATCGGCTTATCTTAAAAGATTTTCCCTCCAACTAGAAAAAGATATAGCGCTTTCACAAGACCTTCAAGTGATAGAAGCATTCACCCAATATAGTAAACCTAGTAGCTTTGACCTCAAAAAAACACTGGCATTAGGTTTGTTAGCCGGTATCTTGGTTTGGATTATTTGGGTGTTAGTTGTTGAGTTGAAGCGCCTTATTCAAAGGGCTGAAAGTCTCATTGGATAATACTTATTCTGTATAGCTCTCATGGCGCTAATCTCATCTAAAATACGACTCAACACGCTTCATTGGAGTGATATCTTCTTTATGATATTACTGCTAGAGTTATTTATGGGCGGTGGCGGCCGGTTGTTGGATATTGGAACACTCAGTGTACGGATGTACTTTTTCATGGCGGCTACAGGGCTTAGCTTACTCTATCTCATTATCAGACAGCATATCTCACTGGATATTCTTGTCTTATTGGCTGTATTCACACTCTTACACGGGATGGCTTTTGTGGTAGCCTATGCCAATAATGTACCGATGGAGCGGGTATTGCTTGATTTTAAGCCACTATCTTTTTTCTACATCATTCTGTTTTTTTCTTATAAAATCCGACGAATAGAGGATGTACTTTGGGTTGTTGATTTAATCCGCATCGCAGCGCTCTTATTGGCTGTGATATATCTGATAGTATTTGTTTTGCTGAATCTAAGGCTTATCAATTTTGCGTTATTTTGGCATGCAACCTATGCCTCCGAAGAATTTTTTTTTAGAGGGCAAATGGCTTTTCTATACAAAGGGTTTGTGTATCTTGTGATTGGTTTCTTCTTTTTGTTCCGAGGCAAACACTGGCAATATAAAGCGTTTGCCGTGTTACTGGCCTTGGCTACATTTCTGACTTTCACTAGGGGGTTTATTGTGGCTTGGGGAGTTACTTATATTATATATTTAGCATTGTTTGGAAAAAATAAAATACTCATCTTGATTTTCAGCCTAATCATTCCAATACTTGTGCTACTTGCTTGGCAATATACAGACAGCCTCTTGGGTGATAAGATGTATTCAGACGGAGTTCGATTTTTACAAGTATACCAAGTGCTAGATATGATTACGCCTTATTCCGTTATTCTTGGGCACGGGTTAGGAGTAGGTATTGGTATTCGAGATTTGCACATGGAAGTTGCCTATCTCGAGATTTTCCATAAACAAGGAATAATCGGTTTGGCTTTTTGGGGTGGGATATTCTTGGTCATCACTTGGAAGTTTGCTCAAGCAGTGCAAAAAGGTAATTTGGAATTGGCATTACCATTTTTTTTGGCTGTTGTATTTATGTATGTTGAGTCTGTAACCAATCCTTTTTTACTAAGCCCACTGGGGATGGGCTTGGTGTTGTTGGCTTGGGTTTGCCTGAGCGTATTGAGCCTAAAAACATTCCAAGAAACCCTCTACCCCTTAGATCATTCAAGGGAATTATCCCAAGCCTAATCCTCTCTTGCTATGCCTGAACAAGTTCCCGTTACTGATAGACCGCCCGTATCTGTTTGTATGGCCACATACAATGGTGCCAAACACATCCGGCAGCAGCTAGCATCAATACTCATCCAACTCCAACCCCAGGATGAAATTATTATTTCTGATGATTCTTCTACCGACGATACACTCAGCATTATTGCAGACTTTAAAGATGAGCGTATTCGTGTTTTCCCAAACAATACGTTCAGAAACCCGATATATAATTTTGAGTTTGCTCTAAAACAGGCACAACACGAATATCTTTTTCTCTGTGATCAGGATGACTATTGGTACCCTCATAAGTTAGATACTGTAACAAAACTCTTATCAGAACATCTTCTGGTTGTACATGATTGTGAGGTGGTAGATATTTCAGGAAAAGTCTTGCACAGTTCCTTCTTTGATTATATACATCTTGGGCAGGGAGGTTTTTTTAAAAACCTTCTAAAAAATCGATATGTAGGTTGTTGTATGGCTTTCCGTCGGGATCTACTAGAGCAATCGCTTCCTTTCCCTAAGTCTATTCCGATGCATGATTGGTGGATTGGACTCATTGCCGCAGCAAAAGGAAGGGTGTATCATTGTCCAGACAAATTGATTCGATACATTCGGCACTCCGAGACAGCCTCAAACACAGGAGCTAAAAGTCAGAGAAGTATGCAACAAAAAGTGGTTATACGTTATTTCTTACTTAAAAACATCATCATCAGAGTACTATTGAGCAGATAATATGCAAGCAACTCCTAAAGTATCAGTGGTTATACCTACCTACAACGCAATGGCGCACCTACCTGAGCTGTATACTGCTCTCAAGGCGCAAACTTTGGACTATGAGCTTTTTGTGATAGATTCTGCTTCTACAGATGGGACACAAGCGTTTTTAACGAAGAATCAAATAAACCACCATGTCATTGCCGCAGGAACATTCAATCACGGGGGGACACGTAATGAGGCGCTCAACCATACAACTGGTGATTTGATAATATACCTCACACAAGATGCGCTACCAGCTAATTCAGAGGCATTTATGTATTTAACGCAGGCTTTATTACAAAATGATAATGTAGGTATTGCCTATGGTCGCCAGCTTCCCTACCCTGATGCTGATCCGTTTGGCGCTTTTACCCGAATTTTTAATTATCCGCAAACATCCCAACTCAAAACGCTACAAGATGCGGACCGATTAGGTGTAAAAGCATGCTTCTTGTCCAACTCTTTTGCCGCCTATAAACGTGAACTGCTCCTGAAGTTAGGTGGTTTCCCCACCAATGTCATCATCAGTGAGGATGCCTATGTAGGAGCCAAAGCCCTTATTAATGGTTATAGCATTGCCTATGTAGCTGAGGCAGAAGTTTATCATTCTCATAATTATAGTATCAACCAAGAGTTCAAGCGATACTTTGATATTGGTGCTTTTTATCAACACGAGCGCGAACTGATGAAGCCCTTCAGTAAGGCTGGTGGCGAAGGCTTACGATTTGTAATCAAGCAATGCCGCTATTTGATTGAAACCAAAAAATACCACTATCTACCCGAATGGTTTGTACGAAACATTGCCAAATTCATCGCTTTTAAGCTAGGTGCTTGGGAGGCATATCTGCCTATTGGGTGGAAAAAGAAACTGAGTATGCATGCCTTTTTCTGGAAATAAACATCAATCTGATACTACTTTGGCTACTCCAAGCGCAACCCCTACCATATTCCAACAAGCTCAAGCTTGGCTGCTCTATGCTTGTGTACTTTCGCTTCCTTTTAGCATCTCGCTCAATAGCCTCATCATTATGCTCTGGCTGATACTATGGGTCGTTGAATGGAACTGGAAAGAGAAGCTGCAACGACTGTATACAAATCTGACCCACTGGATGATTTTTTTTGGATTTTATGGGTTGCACGTGCTTGGAATGTTTTATTCTGACAACCTCGCTGAAGCAGGATTTGATTTAGAGCGCAAAATGACTTTTGTGGTTTTGCCATTGCTCATAGGGTCTCTTCAAAGCCTCAATCTAAGCATGGTTCGCCGTATACAGATTGTATCTACACTAGCCTGTCTGCTGATTCTATTGGCACATAATTATGCTTTGGTATTCGAATTTGATAATCAAATCAGCAACGTACACTTTAGAAATCTACTTACACACACCCCTATATTTGCAATACATCACGTATATTTGTCTTTATATATTTTGTTGTCTATTATATTTGTATTTGAAGAAGTCGGGATACTGTTGTTAGAAAATAAAAAAATAGTCATCATCACGATAACTGTAGGAATATTATTTTTTTATTTATTATCATTATTTATCCTATCCGCACGAACCGTATTACTCTCCACACCAATTATTCTAGGTCTATACTTACTACTCAAGCTCCCCAAAAAGCAAGCCTTTGCTTTTATAAGCATACTTTCAATGATGTTGTTGGGTGTGTTTTTTTTACAGCGAGAGCGCATACAGTACATGTGGCAATTTTCACAACCACAAGAAATCAAATATGAGAGTCCTCATTGGTACGATTGGACAAGTGGCCTTGCTATCAGGCAAGCCATCTGGAGTTGTAGTATGGATGCTTATAAAGGCGCTAACTTATACTTTGGACATGGTACTGGAGATGCAAAAGGCGCTTTACTATCGGCATATACTTCTAGAAATTTTGTACTTGCATTGGAGTACCAATTTAACGCACACAATCAATATATAGAGACGCTCTTAGCTTTAGGGTTTGTAGGTTTAATATACTTAATAGGTATGTTTTTTAGTTTTATGTACATAGCCTATCTCCGTTCCAACTGGGTACTAGGATTATTTATGCTTAGTTTTATGATATCTTGCACCACAGAGTCCATGTTGCAAGCTCAAAAAGGCATTGTATTTTTTACCTTAGTAGGTGCGCTATTGTTATACTCCCCACCAAAACCTACTCCCCCACCAATCTATGATTAGCGGAGGGAGTTTATGTTAGCGTGTGTTAGAGAAGGGGGAGGCTTATTTTTTGAGGTTATCAAAAACGGCCATTACTTCGCTTACGCGTTGGCGCGATACTTCTAGCAGTTCTTTCTCGTTGTCATTGAGTTGGAGCTCGATGATTTGCTCGATACCATTTTTACCTAGGATTACCGGCACACCGAGGTAGCAGTTGTTGATACCGTATTCACCTTCGAGACTGATACATACCGGGAACACGCGGCGCTGGTCTTTGACGATGGCCTCTACCATTTGTGCAGCAGCAGAACCTGGCGCATACCAAGCCGAAGTACCCATCAGTTTCACGAGTTCGCCACCACCGGTTTTGGTGCGCTCTACGATAGCGTCGAGGCGGGCAGCATCGATCAGCTCCGTCACGGGGATACCGCCTACAGTGGTGTAGCGTGGTAGGGGAACCATGGTGTCGCCGTGGCCACCCATCAATACCGCTTGGATGTCTTTGGGAGATACGTTGAGTGCCTCTGCCAAAAATGCACGGTAGCGCGCTGTGTCCAAGATACCGGCCATCCCCATTACCTTGGTGCGGGGCAGCTTAGAGGTAACGTGAGCGGCATAGGTCATTACATCGAGGGGGTTCGATACCACAATGATGATGGCGTTGGGAGAGTGTGCAATCACATTTTCGGTTACCGAAGTAACAATGTTGGCATTGGTGCTGATGAGGTCATCGCGGCTCATGCCGGGCTTGCGGGGTAGGCCAGAAGTGATGACAACTACGTCAGAGTTGGCTGTGCGGCTATAGTCGTTGGTTACGCCTACGGTGCGGGTATCGTACAAGTCGATGGGGGCTTTTTGCCAAATATCCAAAGCCTTGCCTTCAGCAACACCTTCTTTGATATCGAGGAGAATGACTTCGTTGGCTACTTCGCGGTAAGCCAATACATCGGCACAGGTTGCACCTACGTTGCCGGCACCTACTACGGTTATTTTCATATGAATCAAGTGGTTTTGTATGAATGAAACAATATCGGATTGTCTATAGCGGTAAAGTTAGGAAAGTTTTGAGAATTCGCGTTCTTTTAAGCAGACAAAGATGGCTTCTCAGTTCTTCGTCAGAAGCAAAAAAACAGCCTAGCAGGCAGCCTTATCGGGCTGTTGCTAGACTGTTGTTGGACACGCGCTTAGGGGCTATTGCTTGACTACTTTGAGGGCCTGCGCACCGCTTTCTGTTTTGATAAAATACAGACCGCCGGCTAGGTTTGACAAGTCAAACCAGAGGGATGTGGTGTAGCCACAAAATGTTACCATCTTCGGTTTTGCCGCGCAAAGGCAGGCCTCTCTCGGCAGCTACTGCTGCAATGCGTCTTTGTTGTTGTCGGTATTCAACCTGAAAGTACAGGGTTTGAATTTTCCCCGGAGAAAGCACCTGCGCATAACTGCTTGTGTTGGCTATCCCCCAGAAAAACAAAGGGAGTAATAGGTAGTGTCGGTTCATTGATGGATATATTTGATTATGACATAAATTAAAACTTTGCACGTATAGCTATCCTGTCAAGTTCAAACCTTGTGTTGTAAATTCGGCAAACGGCTCCATTATATGGATTAACTACTGCCAACATCGATAGTATACATCAACTTTCCCTCCGCAATGTTCTGAGTGTTTGGTCAATCCTACGTATCTTTGTCCCATAGATTCACTATAATTGTTTATACAATCATTCTCTCACTAAACCAATCAATACTATGGGTGCAGGCGGAACTTCTGGCGGCACAGAGCGCTTCTTACTAGGCTTGGCTATGTTTGTCGTAGGTGGCTACTTGATGCTCAATGCGATTCACGTCAATTGGTACAATTCTTTTTACATCGGCGGTATGCGGATGAATACCGGGTTTCTGATGATTCCTTTCATATTTGGCATTGGGCTGACTTTTTTCAACTACCGTAACATCTGGGGCTGGGTCTTGATGTTTGGCTCCTTGGGGTTGCTGGTTGTGGGGGTTATCTCTAGTGTCAATTTTAGTATACGACATATGACTTCCTTTGAGCTGATAGGCATTCTTGTCTTGCTTTTTGGCGGATTAGGATTGTTTTTAAGCTCATTTAGAGGCTCTTAATCATCGCCCCAAACCCTTTGGGGCTGTCTTTTTGTTATCTATTGGTAATGTATGGCCACTGCCCTACAGCTTTTGTACACACTGGTGGGCTTCTAGCCTTTTGCTCAGGAGCGCGCCAGTCTAACAGAACAACAAACTATGAGTGAAGCTACCAAAAATCAACGCGTAAAGCCTGATTGGCTCAAGATACAGCTGCCTACCGAGCGCACATATTTTGATGTCAAAGACACGGTCAAAACCCATAAACTACACACTATCTGCGAAAGCGGCAAGTGCCCCAATGTAGGGGAGTGTTGGAGCCGAGGAACGGCTACTTTTATGATTTTGGGCGATATCTGTACCCGCGCCTGCCGCTTTTGTGCTGTCAAAACTGGCCGACCCGAAGCCGTAGACTGGGACGAGCCCGCCCGCGTGGCCGAGTCGGTGTTCTTGATGAAGCTCAAACACTGCGTGGTTACGTCGGTAGACCGCGACGACCTCGCCGATGGTGGTGCCGCTGTTTGGGCTGCCACTATCAAGGCCATCAAAGCACAAAACCCCCAGACTACCATCGAGGTGCTCATCCCTGACTTCAAAGGCAAGGCCGAACTTATTCATCAAGTAACCGCCGAGAAGCCGGAGGTTATCTCGCACAATATGGAGACTGTACGCCGCCTGACACGCCAAGTACGCCGCAACTCTGACTATGACCGCAGTCTATCTGTCTTGAAGCACGTCAGCGAAGCCGGTATCCGCCCCAAATCGGGTATTATGGTCGGTATTGGCGAAACACAGGCTGAAGTGCTCGAAACAATGGATGACCTACGCGCCGTAGGCTGCGAAGTCCTCACTATCGGCCAATACCTACAGCCTACCAAAGAACACCTAGAAGTGTCTGAGTTTGTCAGTCCCGAGGTATTTGCTTTTTATAAAGCACAAGGCCTAGCTAAGGGCTTCCGACACGTAGAAAGCGGCCCTATGGTACGCAGCTCTTATTATGCCGAAAAGCACGTGTTGTAGTTTCGGAGAAAATCAACCAAAGAAAAAGGCTTCGTTCTTCTATCAAGAGCGAAGCCTTTTTTTGGTAAGGCATACCACAGGGCATAAGCAACAGGCAGCTCAATGGCGAAGCAACATTGAAGAACACCTCCAGCTTCGAGCCACTTTTCTGAAATTGCCCGGTGGTGTGATGTGCATCCTAATTTTGCTGTTTTAATAGCAGCTCATACCGTGTGCTTACCTTCTGCCAATCAAGAATATTCCAAAAAGCGGAGACATACTCTGCGCGGCGGTTTTGATACTGCAAATAATAGGCGTGCTCCCACACATCGAGCCCCATTACCGGCACCCCTTTCTCGGCTACAATATGATGCATCAGCGGATTGTCTTGGTTGGCTGTATCGCTCAAAAATAATTTGCCCGAAGCATCCACCGAAAGCCAAGCCCATCCAGACCCAAATCGGTTGAGTGCCCGTTGGGCAAAGGCTTCTTTGAATTTAGCCAAAGACCCAAAGCTAGCGTCTATGGCTTGTGCCAGCTTGGCGCTGGGGCTGAGGGCAGGCTTGGGGCTGAGTATTTCCCAAAATAGGCTGTGGTTATAGTGCCCTCCAGCATTGTTGCGCAGGGCAGCCTCCTCGGGTTTGAGCTGCTGTAGCAGTTGTTCTAAGCCTTTTTGGTCATAACGTTGATTGCTGCGGCCTTCGAGGGCTTTGTTTAGGTTATTGACATAGGCGGCGTGGTGCTTGCCGTGGTGAATATGCATCGTCTCTTGGTCGATATAAGGGGCAAGCGCTTCGGGCGCATAGGGTAGGCGTGGTAGCTCAAACTGTGTGGGGCGTGCTGCACCAGCCCATAAAAACTGAGGTTGTACCATTGTGGCCAAACCGGCCAAGGCGGTTGTTTTAAGAAAAGTGCGTTTGTCCATAAGTATTGGGATTGTGTGCTCAAAAAAGTACGATGAAGTACTAGTCATGAAACACCAGAATATCAAAAATGATTTGTAACTTGAGCACAGGATACACATTGTCCCTATTTTGATTGTCTTGTTACACCCAAAAATCATGTCTCAAAATCCGATACCATCGTACCAAAACTCCCCCCTGTGGTGGTGGATATTTGTGTTAGGGGGCTTCGCCCTCCTCGCGCTTGTAGGTTTTGGCTATTGGCTACCCCAATACGCTTTTTATGCGCGTTATTTGTTTAGGCTGCTATTGTTGGTACACCTAGCAGAAGCCGTATATGCCTATGTTTTGGCCTCCCGCGCAGGGCTTGGGCAAGTAGCTTGGGCTTGGGCTGCGCAGACCATGGCTTGTGGGTTTTGGGCTTTGCTCTTGCTCAATAAAACCATCCGCCTACACGGGCGCAAAGCCTAGGGCGAAGTCTTGGTGTAGTAGGCAAAAATCCGTAAATTATACCAAGATTTACTGGATTTGATTTTCTTGATGCTCAAGGATTGTCCGCATATCCATTTCCCAAACCAATGTTGATTGGGTATAAAGTATCTGCTTATTTCCAACACACAAACACATCACTGTTTATGAAAATCACCTATTATGGTCATTCTTGTGTAGCCGTCGAAACACAAGGCAAGACCATCCTCTTTGACCCATTTATCAAGCATAACCCCCTAGCGGCACACATAGACGTAGCCCAATTACGCCCTGATTATGTGTTGTTGACCCACGGCCACGCCGACCATGTGGCCGATGCTGCCGAAATCGCGCTCCAAGCCGATGCTACCCTCGTCTCTAATTTTGAGGTGGTAGAGTGGTTTGCCAAACAAGGCGTGCAAAAAAACCATCCGATGAACCACGGCGGTAGCTGGAATTTTGACTTCGGCAAGGTAAAATATGTCCACGCAGTCCATTCCAGCACCCTGCCCGACGGCAGCCCCGGCGGCAACCCCGGTGGTTTTATCCTATGGGGCGACAAGACCATCTACCACGCCGGCGACACCGCACTCACCTTGGATATGCAGCTCATCCCTCGGTTTGCCCAACTCGATTTGGCCTTGCTACCCATTGGCGACAACTTTACGATGGGGGTGGAGGATGCCATCATCGCCGCTGATTTTATCGGCTGCAACAAGGTTCTCGGCATTCACTACGATACCTTTGGCTATATCAAAATAGACCCACAAGCCGCTAAGGAGGCTTTTGCTGCCAAAGGAAAAGAACTCATACTACTTCATATTGGGGAGAGCCTCTCCCTCTAACACAACTAAACCCATATCCGTCTGCTCGTCTCAAGGGCAGGCGGCCCGTGATTACTCTCTTGATGCTATGAGCCAACAATCTTCTATCAAGTGTATTATTTTAGTGGATGATGATGAGGTAAGCAACCTTATCAATGAGCGCAGTTTACACAAATACAACCCCCAATGGGAAGTAAAAGTATTTACCCAAGCCCCAGAAGCCTTACATTTCCTGAGTACTGATGCGCTCGAAGACACCCTGATTTTATTGGATTTGAATATGCCGGAGTTGGATGGTTGGGCATTGATGGCACAACTGGCAATGCAAAAGTCTGATTTCAAAGTCCTAATTCTTACCTCCTCTATCCGCAAGCAAGATATTGTACAGGCTAAAAATTATGCACAGATTTTGGGCTATGTGGTCAAGCCTTTGGATGTAGCTAAAATCGAAAAGTTTCTGAAGGACTTATAAACCTCTAAAAAGGTAAAAAAATAAAAAAGGCAGTGTCTCACTGCTCAACCATCTACCCTTGCTGTCTTCCGACCCTGGGGGATTCAACAGGAGCTAGTAGCACTGCCGATACAAAGGTACAAAGGTTTTTGATTTTGTCAAATCTTCTACCCTCCAAAAACGCTTTATTTTAGGATTATCCTTGTTTTGGTAGAGGCCATTGTCCCTCAAAGACTTGAATGGCAGGCCCTTGAAGATAGATGTTTTGAAAGCTGTTGGCCGATTTTTTTTCAAATTTTACTTGCAACAGCCCGCCGGTAGTTTGAATAGATACAGGGCTTTGGACACCCTCTTGAACAGCTGCCACCAATGCACAAGCCGTTACGCCTGTGCCACAAGAGAAAGTTTCGTCTTCTACTCCTCGCTCATAAGTACGTACACATAGGCTGTTGGGGGCTTGGTCTAGGCTCATAAAGTTGACATTGGTGCCTCCTGCCGACACAAACGGCGCTCCGTAACGAATGCGTTTGCCTTCGGCCACTACCGGATATTGAGACAAATCATCTACAAAAGCCACATAGTGTGGGGAGCCAGTATTGAGGAAATAATAGCCGTCGCCTTGCGCTATCTCCGATACGTCAAGCATCTTGAGCGAAATAGCCGTACCAATACGAGTAGCCTCGTGAGGGCCATCTACGGCGATAAAGTGCGTCTGTTGGTCGAATATCCCTAAAAAATGAGCAAACTGTACCGCACAACGCCCCCCATTGCCACACATACTCCCCTCGCCACCGTCGGCATTATAGTAACGCATTCGGAAGTCATAGCCATTGGCTTCTTCTATCAAGATAAGCCCATCCGCACCAATACCAAGCCGTCGATGACACATAGCCGCTACCAACTCCTTGCTATAAGGGAAATGCCCTTGACGATTGTCTATCATCACAAAGTCGTTGCCGGTGCCTTGGTATTTGAAAAAAGGAATATGTGCTGTCATCATAAGATAAGAAACTCTAAAGGAGAGGAGATATAAGGCTAGCTATGTTGTGCAACTACGTTGCTAAAAAGCCTTATGGGGATTTCCTGTTGTTAAAAAATAAATGTACAATTACAAAAAGCCCCATAGGGTAAAAAAAGAAGTTGTCAAAAAGCGCTCTGATGCGCAGAGGCGCAACCAAAACAGCGGCTTGACAACTTGAAAGAAAAAGCAGACAACAATAGTGCTTAGTTGTTATCTGTTACACGCTCCTTGATACGTGCAGCTTTGCCCATTTTGCCACGGAGGTAGTACAGACGCGCACGACGTACAACACCGCGACGGACAACTTCAATTTTTTCGATGTTTGGAGACAACAAAGGGAAGATACGCTCTACCCCAACACCGTTTGATACTTTACGAACAGTAAAAGTTTCACCGTTGGTGTTGCTGTTCTTGCGTTGGATCACCACGCCTTTGAACTGCTGGATACGTTCTTTGTTACCCTCACGGATTTTTACGTGTACGTTTATCGTATCACCAGACTTGAACTCAGGAATATCCTTGCGTGCTTCTTGATATTCAGATTCAATGTATTTGATTAACTCGCTCATAACCTTTGATTTATGCTTGTATTAATGATTTGCAAACAGGCTAAAACTGAAATGGGACGCAAATATAACTAATCCTGAAGACTTTAGCTTGTTTACGCCAAAATAATTCTCTACTTTCTTAGGCTTTGTAGGGTTCTGGGCTATGGAGTTGATTGTTTTTTTTTGCTTTGCCAATATATACTCCCAGCCCTGTAGCCATAAGCGCTACCCCTAGCAGCAAGAGCAATACCCAGCCCGGGGCATAGTCTTTGGCGCAGTAGGCAAGCCCCAACCACAGTAAGTGTAGGCCATAAAGTATGAAAGAGGCTTGGATGTGGGTATGGCCTGTGTCGATGAGCAAGTGATGCAGGTGGTTGCGGTCGCCACGAAATGGAGAGCGTTTCAACACAAACAGCCGCCAAGCAAATACCCTGAGGGTATCAAAAAGTGGCAAGCCCAATAAAAAAAAGGCAAATACAGGAATATATCCCGTCGGCAGCCATTGCCGTGCATCGGCTTCGTTGATAAAGACAATGGTGCCAACGGCACAAATGGCTCCGATGAACATCGAGCCAGTATCGCCCATAAAAATACGGTTTTGGAAATTGAACACCAGAAAGGCCACACAGGCTCCGGCAGTAGCTGCCATCAGGGTGAGCCAAGGGGTCAGATTCCATAGATAAAAAATAGCCCCCAATACTGCCAACACCCAGAAAGCGATGCCGGCGGCCAAACCGTTGATGCCGTCCAAAAGGTTGAACGCATTGATGATGACCAAGACCACAAAGCCCGAAAACAACAGGCTCAACATGTAGGGCAATTCTTCAATACCCAAAAAACCATAAAACCCAGTGAGGCGAATATCTGCTCGCCAAACAATGATGATGACAGCAATAAGTTGGGCTGCAAATTTTTTGCTGGGCGATAAGGGAAATATATCATCCTTGATACCCGCAAAAAACAAGATGAGCAAGGCTGCCAAGAGATGTAAAAAGGCAGCCGTGCTTTGGTCTGCCAGCAAGGTGATTGTAGCCAAGGCACCAGCAAAGATAGCAACCCCGCCTAAGTTTGGTATATGCACCAAATGGCGCTTACGCTCATTATCGGGCGTATCATAGAGTTGCTTTTCTTCGGCTATTCGGATGAGGGCAGGTATCATCACATAGCTTATCACAAATGCACTTAAAAGTGCCAGTATCATCATCATAAAAACCTTGTAAAGTGAAGTAGCGCTACAACACGCTACGGTACAAAAAGCGTACTATTTCTACAACAAGGTTTAGTAAGCGTTTTTATCTCCCACCAGCATATTCACCACAGTCATCACAATGATCTTGAGGTCAAACCAAAAAGACCAATTTTCTACATAAAAGATATCCATTCTGATGCGGTGGTGCATCGACTGTACATCTCTTGTTTCTCCACGAAGCCCCTTGGCTTGAGCCAAGCCGGTAACCCCAGGTTTTACAAGATGGCGCACGACATACTTGTCAATATAGACTTTGAACTGCTCATCTAAAGGGATAGGGTGTGGGCGCGGACCAACTACGGTCATATCTCCCAAAAACACATTGATAAACTGAGGCAGCTCGTCTAGGTTGGTTTTGCGCAAAAACTTCCCCACTCGTGTTACCCGGCTATCATTCTTAGTAGCTTGCACAAAGGTGGCGTTTTTTTGGTAGGTCATCGTACGAAACTTGTAGCACAAAAAGTGCTTGCCGTCTCTGCCAGAGCGTTTTTGTCGAAAAAAGACCGGGCCTTTGGAATCGAGCTTGATAATGAGGCCAATCAAGGGAATAAGCCAAGAGAGGATAAAGACAAGTACCAAAGAAGCAAAGACAATGTCGAAGGAGCGCTTGATTATCCGGTTGCCCAGTTGGGTCAGGGGTTCGTGGCGCAAGGGAACCAAAGGCACTGTTCCGTAGCTTTCGACGCGGAAGCTGTCAAAATCAGGTTGTGTAGTTACGGTTTTGACTCTGAGCAGGTGTTTATCGGCTATTTTACGTACGGCGTTTAGGGTTTCGTGAGCGTCTATAGAGAGCGTAAAGAGAACTTCGTCTGTCTCGTTATTGGCCAGAAAATCATCTAGTTTTTGCAAAAACGCATCTGCGTCGTTGTTGGGTGTGAGGGTGGGGTCAAAATACCCAGCAAACTGAAAGCCCAAGTCGGGGCGTTCGGCAAAGAATTTTTCTAGGGCTTTTCCGGCTTCATTATACCCTACAATCACTACGCGTTTTTGGTTGTAGCCCAAGGAGCGGTATGTACGGATGAAGTATACGGATATGGTACGGAATGCAATCATTCCCCCTATAAAAAAAGCATAGGTATAGCCCAAGTGTAGGCGGGAAAAGTAGTTGTTTTTGAGTGCCCAAAAAGCCACGACCACTACTACTAGGTGTAGTATGGCTGCGATGATAGCTTTTTGGAAGACAGTGCGGTAGCGGTCGAGGCGGGCATACACATTGTTGTTGCGCAAGAAAGTGATGCCTATCCAAAGGATATTGAAATAGACCAGCAAGAGCCCGTATGAACTGGACACAAAGTTTTGGAGACCGTCAAACTTAAGCCAATAGCTTAGGATAAAAGCCATATTCAGCAGGAGTAGGTCTCCTGTCAAATAAAACAGTCGCATGAGTTTTGCGTAATCCTTGAGCATAAAGTTGTTGTTTTATGGTGTTGTGGTTGATGGGTTTACTCTGTTGGGTTTATCCAATTGAGTAGATATACGCAAAGTTAGAGACTCGTGTTGTGATGTGAAGGAGAATTGTTTGTACTTAGTTTATGAAACCTCTATTCGGTTTGATAAATAGTGGAATGCGAAGAGTGAGTTGAAAAATGCGAAGAATATCACCCCTGCTTGGCGACTCAACATAGACTCGGTCAGGAACGCAAAAGCACAGAGCAACAAGAAGGCTGCATAGAGGTACTGTCTTTGGGCGAGGCTTCGGTAGAGGGGCAAAATCAAAACACCGATGAGCAGTAACAAGCCGATGATGCCATGGCGGAGAGTCGTCTGGAGATACTCATTGTGTGCGTTGAGCTGTAATGATTTTTCATATACAAATCCTTTGCCTGCATAACAAGCTTGGAGCTGAGCTTGTACGCCTCCTGTGCCTAGGCCGTAGAGCCACTGCTGGTTTTGGCTGAGAATCTGTAGCCCACAAACCAAGATGTTCTGACGGGTATATTGTTGGACGGCGGTGTCAGGGTTGCGGATATGCGCTTCTATCCAGTCGATACGGGTGAGGTTTTGAACAAAAGCCTGTCCGTTGTGGGTATGGTACAGGCCTATGCTGATGCTCAGCAGGAGTACCCAAAATAGGCCTGCTAAGACATAGCGGCTAGTCTGTATCCAATAGACCGTCAGCAGGATAATCAGCGTAGCGGCGATGCCTAAGAGCGTCATCTTGGCCTGAATCAAGAGCAGAAATAAACCAAAATACCCCAAGAGGCCAATAATCCACTTTTCTTGTCGCGGATTGGTATAGGTCAGTAGGCGGCTCAACAAAATCAGCATCGAAAACCCTACGTAAAGTCCCAAGTATGGACGATGCATGACTATCAGGCGTTGCAGTTTGGGTAGGCCGGAGTTGAGGTCGAGGATAAAGGCGAAGCCCTCCCTGAAAGTCAGCAAGGTGGCTACCCAGACTGCAATGACAAAGGCACTGAGAAGCTTTTGCATAGGCAAGGAAAAGCGACCTGTCGCAAAAAACCACGGCAGCAAGACCAACGGCAGGCGTGTGGTAATTTCGTGTATGGCTTGTGTGGATTGGCTGGGTTTGTAGGCCAGGAGGTGTAGCAGATAAAAGATACTGATAATAAGCAGCCAATCGAGGGAGATGGTCGGGCGTGTAGGTTTGTGATACAATAGCCCCATCAGCCAGAGTAATGCCAGACAGGCTATCCATAAGCTTCCCCATTGGATTTGCCCTAGGTGTTTAATAAGGCCTAGTTTGCTATCTCCCCCCAACATGCCAAAAGGTATCCAACAAACGAGCAAAAAAACAATGATTTGCCAATAGGTCTGTAGCGGTATAGGTGCTTTTTGAGAAGCTAATAGGGGCATAAATAGTGTAGAAGTATACTAAAAAATGATAAAGCCAAAGATACACATAATTTTGGGTAGGCCAAGGTACAGCCTGCTTCTTATTGTGTTTTGTGGGGGAGACTCATTGGCGCTCCAGTGTAGCTCAGAGTCGAGGGTCAACTTCTTCGCTTTCGAGCGCCAATATCCCAAAAACGCTTTCGTAGATGCGTCTTAGAGGTTCTTTATTGACAAAGCGCTCTAGGGCTTCGATGCCTAGTGCAAAATCTACTTGTTGAACGCTACGTTTTTCTTGTGATGTATCAAAGTTGATTGGTTTTACAGGAGTACGGTATACTTGGCGAGCCTCTACGGCCACTAGCTCTTATTCAGGATAACGTAGGGATGTTAGTTTTCCGACAAAAACGCATCCTGTGCGATGGCTACACTCATCAACGAAGAGGCGACATAGGCTTCATCGTTTACATACTGCCCAAGGGCAAAATTTTCTCCGCTTAGGTTGCGCGCCTGTCGCACCATTTTGATGGGGTCTATCTCTAACAAACAAAAGGCTGACGGTAGTTTTTTGCTCGCTTTTTTGAGGATAAAAAATATGTGCCTACCCCATAGACAGTGTTACAGATTGAACCTTATCGGGGTGTTTATACAGCAAATACCCCAGCGCTGTGGCTGGTTGGTGTGTGGTAGTAATATTCAGAATCATCGTAATAGCTGTTGAAAGATTGGTCAGCGCCAAACTTCGCACAACAACAATGGTTGAGCAGCAATTCCTCCTTGGGCTACAACTCTAACTTTTGCAGCTTGCCATAGGGCATCGTGTCAATGAGTTGGCGCAATGGCTCTTCTTTTCCTTCGAGGCCATATTTGTCCAGATTTTTGAGCGGTCGGTCGGCGCGAAAATAAGCCACCAATACAAAATTACTATCCCTTAGTTGGATATAATCGGGGATTTTGGCCTTGCCTTTTACTTTGATAATATGCATAACGACAGAGTAGATAAGAGAAACACCTGATAAGCGCAAAACAAGCGCCCAAGGCCAAAAGTTTTGACCTTGGCGCGGGGGGCATTGGTTAGCCGTTATTTTTTTGGTAATCGCTGAGGAACTTGGCCAGGCCAATGTCTGTCAGGGGGTGATTGAGCAAGCCAGTGATGACACTAAGCGGGCAGGTAACCACATCGGCTCCAATTTCGGCACACTCCACCAAGTGCATCACGTGGCGTACAGAGGCTGCCAGTACTTCGGTATGAAACCCAAAGTTGCCATAAATTTCCGTAATCTGCGCGATAAGCGCCAAGCCGTCTTGGCTGACATCGTCGAGACGACCTACAAACGGCGACACATAAGAAGCCCCCGCCTTGGCTGCCAAGATGGCCTGCCCAGCCGAAAACACTAGGGTGCAGTTGGTACGGATACCTTGGTCGCTGAAATACTTGATGGCTTTGACTCCATCGCGAATCATGGGTATTTTGACCACGATTTTGTCGTCGAGCGCGGCCAATGCCTCACCCTCGCGAATCATCCCTGCATAGTCTGTGGCGATGACTTCGGCGCTCACGTCGCCGTCTACAATAGCACAAATGGCTTTGTAATGAGCCATTACGGCATCTGTACCTTTAATCCCTTCTTTGGCCATCAGAGAGGGGTTGGTGGTTACGCCGTCAAGCACGCCGAGGTCTTGTGCTTCCTGAATTTCACTAAGGTTGGCCGTATCGATAAAGAATTTCATAAAACAGTGGGAGGGGGGTAAAAGTAAGTACATTACTACAGGGTAGTAAAATTAAACAACTTTTCTGAGATATACGCCTTACCCGAAGCGATTCTTCTGCTTTTGTTGTAGATTCTTTGGCGGCTGCGTTTGTCTGGCCAAAAGCTTCCATTGCCGCGCCAGAGGTGTTGTCTAGGCATAGGGATAGGAGACTTGGGGCTTTTTGTGTATTTTTAGCTCAGATTGTGAACATAAAACCCCTCGTCTATGCGACAATGCTACCTACTGCTCTTGTTGGCCTGCTGCCTGCCGTTTTCAGTTTGGGCACAGAAACAAGCGCTTACACACGATGTATATGATGGTTGGCGCGAAATACAAGCCCACCAAATCAGCCCCGATGGACAATGGATTGCCTACGTGCTCAACCCTCAAGATGGGGATGCAACCCTAGAGCTTTTCAACCAAAAAACGGGCAAATATACCCGCTTTGAGCGGGGTGAAAACCCTAAAATCAGCTTTGACAGCCGCTGGTTGGTGTTTAAAATCAGCCCTCAGGCCGATACACTCAAAGCCATGCGCCGCCGCAAGGTCAAAAAAGAAGACTTACCCAAGGACTCGCTCGGTATCTATGACCTGCGCAACGGCCAACTTCAGAAAATAGCCGATGTCAAACGGTTTGAAATGCCTGAAAAATATGCCGGATGGATGGCCTATTGGCTAGAGCCTGAAAAGCCTTCTTCCAAAAAAGAGAAAGCCGAGAAGGACGCAACGCCTGATTCGACCCAAAAATCCAAAGCCGAAAAGGCCAAAAAAGAAAACGCCGAAAACGGCAGCAAACTGGTCTTGCTCAACCTCCAAACCAGTGCTCGCGACACGGTATGGTATGCTACCCAATTTGCTTTTGCAGAAGAAGCACCTGCGTTTGCCTTCGTTACCAAGGGCAAAGACAGCACCTTCCCCGAAGGAGTATATGCCCAATTATTAACACAACAGCGCCGCGCCCACATCCAGGCCGCTAAGGGCGACTACAAAAACCTACAGTGGGACAAGGCCGGCACACAATTGGCCTTTGTAGGAGATACGGATACCTCGGCCAACCACAAAAAAGCCTTGCTCAAGTACTATGACCTCTACTACTGGCGCGATGGCCAAGCCGAAGCCCAACGCATTGCCCAAGCAGGGCAGCCAGCATTCCCACAGGAGTGGATGGTCAGTGAGCACCAACAACCGATGTTTTCGCAAGATGGCCGCCGCCTCTTTTTTGGCATTCACCCCAAACCCCTCGTAGCTGATACAACACTATTGCCCGAAGAAATTGTGAATGTTGAAGTTTGGCACTGGCAAGACGGCTACCTCCACACCCAGCAAAAAGCCAATGCTGAGCGAGAGAAAAAACGCGCCTATATGGCCGTATACCACATCGTAGACAACAAGCTTCTGGCTCTGGCTACCGAAGAGCGTCCTAACCTCAGCCTTGGCAACGAGGGCAATGCCCGCTATGCCCTAGCTGCCACCGATGTGCCTTACCGCCGTTTGTCGACTTGGGAGGGTTTTCCACCCTATCACGACATCTACCGTGTGGATGTACAAACCGGTGCAGCCAAGTTATTGGCCACCAAAATAAAGGCATACCCGCAAATCTCCCCACAGGGCCGCTATGCCTATTGGTACAATGTACAGGACTCTGCGTGGTTTGCCTATGATTTTGAGCGCGAACAGCTGAGCAATATCAGTCAAGCCGCTGCTACGGTATTTTATGATGAGCGCGACGACCACCCCGACTATCCTTCGGCGTATGGGATTGCCGGTTGGCTCGAAAATGATGCTGCGCTCATTGCCTATGATCGCTACGACCTATGGCAGTTGGATCCGCAAGGTCGGCAAGCACCCATCCGCCTGACCACCAACGGGCGCGAAAATCAAACGACTTACCGCTACATACGCCTTGACCCCGAGGAGCGTTTTATCCGACCTAATGCGCAAATGCTCTTGCATTTGTTTGAGGAAAAATCGAAGGCCGAAGGTTATGCCCAACTTACCTTGCCCAAGGCTGCCAAGCCTAAGGTGTTGCTCAAGGAAGATTTTGCTTTTAGCAATAATGTCATCAAGGCCAAAAACACGCCGGATGTACTCTTTACCAAGCAAAGCTTTACCCAGTTTCCAGATGTTCAGCTCAGCGACTTGGGTTTCAAAAAACAACAGCGTATCAGCCGCGCCAACCCCCAACAAGACCAATACCTATGGGGTAGTGTAGTGCCGGTTTCTTGGACAGCCTACGATGGCACACCGCTGGAGGGGATGCTCTATCGTCCAGAAAACTTCGACCCCAACAAGAAATACCCACTGATGGTGTATTTCTATGAGCGCAATGCCGAAAATATCCACCGCCACTGGGCGCCGGCTCCTATCCGCTCTATCATCAATTTTAGCTATTTTACTAGCAACGGCTACTTTGTGTTTGTGCCGGATATTGTCTACAAAGACGGCTACCCTGGCGAAAGCGCCTACAACTGTATTATCTCAGGTACAGAGGCAATGCTCAAGGCGCACCCTTATCTCAACCCTGAGCGCGTAGGTATCCAAGGGCATAGCTGGGGCGGTTATCAGACGGCCTATCTCGTTACACGCACGAATATGTTTCGTGCTGCCGAAGCCGGAGCGCCCGTGTCAAATATGACCAGTGCCTATGGTGGCATTCGCTGGGAGTCGGGTCTGAGCCGTATGTTCCAGTATGAGCACAGCCAGAGCCGTATAGGAGCTACTTTGTGGGAGCGGCAAGATTTGTATATCGAAAATTCTCCCATCTTCTTTGCCGACAAAATCAATACGCCTCTACTGTTACTCCACAACGACGAAGACGGGGCTGTGCCTTGGTACCAAGGCATAGAGCTGTATGTGGCCTTACGCCGACTAGACAAGCCTGTTTGGATGCTCAATTACAATGGCGAAGCCCACGGAGTAATGAAACGCCACAACCGCAAAGACTTTACTAAGCGGCTTTACCAATTCTTTGACCATTATCTCAAAGATGCACCTGCACCAGTGTGGCTGGAGAAAGGCATTCCGGCAATCGAAAAATCGCTGAACACCGGCCTGGAGCTGATGGAAGAGTAATGATTGCCTTTTAGGGCTTTCGATATGAAGTTCGAAAACTGAGCCATCCCAGATTTTTGGGGTGGCTTTTTTTGTGTCAAGCGAATCCTAATGGCTTTATTATCAGGGGAAAAGGATGTCGTGTGTTGGGCCAAAGGATGAGTTGTACCTGTTTTTGGCCGTTATGGGGTGCTTTCCTACCTCTTTGTGTGTTATTTTTGCCAAATTAGCCATACTTTTTTATCTTGCTTCGCTGCTGAGCCTAATTGCCCCAAAACCAAACTCTATACCTATCTTTGGGGTTTTACTATACGGACTAAACCGCTACCCCATTTATGGGGGCACACACCTCATTTATGACACATACTTCAGTCGACTATATCATTGTTGGCCAAGGTATTGCCGGTACGGTGATGACGGCCACGCTCCTCGAACGCGGGGCGCAGGTACTGCTCTTGGACGCACCCGAGCAGCCTACAGCCTCGCTGGCCGCCGCCGGCATCTGTAACCCCATCACAGGCAGGCGTTTGGTCAGAACTTGGATGGCGGATAGGCTATTCCCTGTATTGCACGACTTTTATGCGCGATGGGGCAACCTCCTCCAGGCCGATTTCTATATGCCCAAAGAAGTATACCGGACTTTTGACAGTGTAGAGGCCCAAAACTCTTGGTATGGTCAAAGCGCTGAGCGCGGCTGGGCAGCATTTGTAGACTCCCAAACGGACGACAGCCGCTACAGTCCTTATATAGCCAATCCGCTGGGTGGTTGGCAAACTCGCCAAGGAGCATATGTAGAGGTGGGGAGAATGTTGGAGGCTTTCCGTCAATATTTTCAACAACAAGGCATCTATCAAGCCCAAACCTTTGATTATGCAGCGCTTCAATGGCACGCAGGCCGTCCCCAATGGCAAGGTCATCAGGCCAAAGCCCTGATTTTTTGTGAAGGAGCCGCCTTGGTACACAATCCATTTTTTAGCTGGCTGCCCATCCGCCCCAACAAGGGCGAATGGCTCGAAATAACTCTCCCCGCTGATTGGCCACACATACAGCCCGAAGAGGTCATCAATAAGGGGTTTTTTATGTTACCTTTAGGAGGGCATCGTTGGCGTATAGGTGCTACTTATGACAATCAAGATGACTCTCCCCAAACTACCAACCACGCCCGACAAGAGCTGGAAGCCAAGTTGGCTCAAACCTTCAAACCTCCTTATACTGTGGTAGCGCAAGCCGCAGGACTTCGCCCTACTACTCCCGACAGAAGGCCGCTGGTGGGGGTACATCCCCAACATCCCCACTTAGCATTGCTCAATGGACTTGGTACCAAGGGGCTATCATTAGCCCCCTATTTTGCCGCCCAGCTGGCTGACTTGCTCATACATCAGAAAGCCATAGAACCCGCTGCGGATTTGCAGCGTTATGCAAACAAGTACTTTACTGCTCCTACAATTTAGCCCACCTCCTGAAAACCCTTGCTTGGACATTTTCAAACATTGCTCACTATGAACAGATTCTGCCGGTTTTTCGCCCTCTTCATACTCCTTATTTGTGCCAACTATACCCAAGGATATGCCCAAGCCGCCGATGCTACTTTTGGTAAGAATCGGGTGCAGCACAAACGTTTCTACTGGAGTTATTACAAAACAGACAACTTCGATATCTATTTTTATGACGGTGGAGCGCGTATGGCCAATCTTGCCGCAAGATATCTCGAAACGGAGTTTGACCGCCTGACCAATGCCCTTGGTTATTTGCCCAGCCGAAAAGCCAAAATATTTATTTACAACTCGGTAGACGAGCTCCAACAAAGCAATATAGGACTCGGAAGGGAGGCACTCCAAGTAGGTGGGCAGACCAACTTTATCAATGCCCAAGCCGAAATTCCCTATACCGGCAGTGAAATCAGTTTCAAAAAAGAGCTGCTCTATGGTGTCTCTTATATGTTTGTTACCGAAATGCTGTATGGAGGCAATATCAAAGACCTGCTCCAAAATACTTATGGAGGAGAGTTCTCTGATTGGTTTATTGGAGGCGCTGCTGCCTATGTTGCTTTTGGCTGGAATGAAGAAATGGATGACAAAATCCGCAGCTTAGTTATTTCTAAAAAACTCAAACGCCCCAACCTGCTTACCGGAGAAGATGCAGTGATTGCAGGCCAGTCTATCTGGAATTTTATCGCCGAAAAATATGGCAAAAACAACCTCAGCAATGTCCTCAACCTTGCCCGTATTTTGCGGAATGAGAAAAAAAGCATCGCCAGCACTTTTGGCGGCTCTTATCGGGGCTTTATTAGGGATTGGGAGAAGTATTATGAAGAAGTAACCCGATTGACCAACGAGCAAACCGAAGACCCCGAATACGACTACAAGGTGCGCAATAGAAACCGGAAGGTGCTGAAATACAATACACTGGCTATCAGTCCTGAAGGCGATAAGCTGGCCTACTCCGAAAACAAACAGGGGCGATACAAAATATTTGTGCGTAACCTCGCACAAAAACCAGCCAAGAAGAAGAAGCTTTTCCGAACGGGATACTATGCCGTATACCAGCGATTTGACGAGAATGTGCCGCAACTAAGCTGGAAAAGCAACCAAGAGCTAGGCGTAATGCACTTCGACAAGGGTAAGCCCAAGCTCACAGTACTCAATATGCGCAAAAAAACTACTTTTGACCGCTCCTGGGCCTCCTTAGGGCAGGTACATAGTTATAGCTTTTCGGATGATGGAAATTTCCTAGTAATGAGCGCCGACCGACAAGGGCAAAGCAATTATAAAACAGCCGAAACAGATATCTTTATCTATGATTTTGAGCTGGATTATGTAGACCAGCTTACCTCAGACTGGGAGGATGACCTGTACCCACGGTTTCTCAAAGGCAGTAACGATTGGATTGTGTTTAGCTCCAATCGCCGCGAAGATACGCTCCGTACTAATCTCTTCAATGATAGAGGGCCTTTTGACCGCTTCGACGACCAGTATGACCTGTTTCTCTATAATATCACCAAGAAAACAGGTGTAGTCAACCGCCTTACTGATGGCACAGGCAGCAAGCGGATGGCCTTGCCAGTAGACCAAGAGCGGATGCTCTATATCAGTGATGAAACAGGTATCACACAGTTATATCTCTACAATTTCAACTCTGGCGATGTACAACTGCTGACCAATTACAAGCAAAGTATTATGAGCTATGACTTTGACCTCAACACGCAGTCATTGGTCTATACCTTGCTTTTTAAAGGGCAGCCCATCCCTGTAGTCAAACAAGTACTGGATTTGAGTGCCAACCTAGCGCCTTTCAAAACCCCACGAGCGGATATGTTGGCCAGCAGATTCTCCAAAAACAATACTGATAAAGGACAAAAAACCATCATCGACGGCCTCACCGAAAGGGACAAAGCTCCCGAAGAAGACCCTTATGAGCCGGATGAGGTAGATACGGACAACTATGTTTTTAATATCGAAAAAGACGGGCGCGACAAAGACCTCAAGGGCAAAACAGCGCAAAGTACTATCCTGAACCGAGCCAAAAAAGCCCGTAGCGGCGACATACGTGTGATAGGAGCCTATGAATACGAGCCCCGATTCCGTACCGAAGGCCTGACAACATCTTTCTTATTTGACCCGCTGCGCGGCTTTGGGGCTTTGCTCAATTTTTCGACTGCCGATATTCTCGAAAACCACCGCATCCGTGCAGGCTTGCTGATGATTAGCGATTTGCGCAGCAGCAGCTTTTATGTGGATTATTTGCGCTTGGGGCGGCGCTTCGATTACATTGCCCGCTTCGACCGCGATGTCATCTTCCTCAATAGCCCTCCGCTTTTGCAGCGTTATGCCAAAAATACCTTCTCCTTCGGTATTTCATACCCTTTTACCAACCTCAGCCGCATCGAAGTGGGGCCGTTTTTTGTCAATACAACTTTTACAGAGTTGAACCCCAACCTGCTGGCAGTCCCCAACAGTGTCCTCAATTTTGCTGGATACAAGGCTGAGTATGTCTATGACAACACCATCATCAATGGGATGAATATGATCTATGGCACACGCGCCAAGGCCAACTTCTATAGCTTCAACGCCCTAGGCGATGCGCCGGAGAGCTTCTACCGCTTCAGTGCAGATATTCGGAATTATACCCGTGTACACCGTGACTTGATGCTGGCCACGAGAGTTGTCTACGGGCATTTTGGTGGCAATAGCCCCAAGCGCTACCTCCTTGGCGGTATGGACAACTGGTTTGGCCAACAAACAGATAACACTGGCAATGATGATGCGCTCCAAACCGAACCCGGGCTGAACAACCCCAACCTACTCTTTGTAGAGTTTATCACCAATATGAGGGGCTTCAACTACAATAAATTCTCGGGCACGAATGTCTTGCTGACCAATGTCGAGCTACGATTCCCGATTATCCGATATCTGTTCGGCAAACGCATCACCTCCAAAATCTTGAGCAACCTCCAGCTCGTAGGCTTTACCGATGCCGGAACAGCTTGGACTGAGGGCAACCCCTTTACGCCTGAGAACAATGTCAGCACCCGAAACATAGGTGCTCCCGGTACACCCTTCTTCGCTACGGTCAATAACTTCAAAAGCCCTTTCTTGATTGGCTATGGCTTTGGAGCACGCACCATCTTGCTAGGCTATTACCTAAAGCTAGATGTGGCTTGGGGGGTAGAAGACTTCGTTCCTGCCGAGAGACCAAAGTTTTATGTAACCTTTGGTTATGACTTCTAGCCTTGGCAGTATGTGTTCATCAACGGATTTTTACCCACTCCCCATACCATCACTATACAGTGTAACAATTGTAAAAACACATTTGCCGAATCAAGATTGATTTGCCCTGTGTGTCAGTATCCTATCTAAGGCACAAAAGAAGAACAAGGCGCTTTTATTGCCAAAAAAATCATCCAAAAGAACAAGGTACAAGATGCTGTCGAACATATCAAAAAGGCACGTATTATCTTCTTTTTGTTTGGTGCTTTTTTGATTGTCAGCGCATTGATTTCATCCTTATTGTCAGGTTTTAGTATTTACACCAAAATTACGAAAGTGCCTTTTGTAGATTTGTTATGCAAATCATAAAGCATATTTTATAGATAGTACTAAATTTCTGTTTCCGAAACTTCAACACAGGAAATTGGGCAAAATAATTGGGCAAAATATCGACTTTTTTCGCTATATAAAATATTGATAATCATTGTGTTGTATGTTTGCTTGAGTAATATTACTCAGGTGTGTAGGTAGTTACTCTATTTCGGGTTTGTGTATGTTGGCCTACCTTTGTACTACAACATGAGCGTTGTATACTGTTTGTTCTACCAAATCCTTTCAAGCAGTTATTATTCCTCAACCACAACCCATTCCTCTCGCAAGGGAATCAATACCGTTGAAAAACCGCTTTCTACTTCGAGGGTGGTTTTTTTATTTCCCCACCTCCATTGTCTGAAAGTGGGGTAAATACCTGTTGATGATACTACAGCAAAAAGTCAAATCACTTATCGTTGAATCATAAGAGAACGGCGAAGCGTTTGATAAGGCGTTTGGATAATGACCTGATATGCTCCTGAGGGCAATTGCCGCAGGTCAATAGGGGCATCGGTAGAGGCCTGAAGTTGCCGTACTTGCCGCCCCCGGCTATCGTAGATTTGTACCCCAAAGCGCTCTGTTTCGTGCTCAGGCAGGCGGATGCGCAAAAACTCACTACAAGGGTTGGGGTAAATCTGCCAATCGGCCAAGGGGTTGTCTAGCGCATCGGCTAGGGGGATGGCTGCCATCATCGCAGCTTCACCTCCCGGAGTATTTCCGGCGATGACAATCTCAAAAGCAGCATCAAACACCGTGTAGGCAATGGTATTGTACCATAGGTGCCCTCCTGAGTATGCGTTACTATTGGTGTAGGCCACAGAAGCATTGGTCAGGATAATGGTATATTGGGTATTGGCACTGACCTCGAAGGGCGTACTGAGGGTAAAAGTCTGCCAATCGCCAGCACTTGTACTGACACTCTGGCTGTAAGCAGGCGAACCGGACACGGTATTGCCTACATAAATATGGAGTGTGGAATTGTTGATGGCGCTGTACAATCGGAATTTGACTTGTGTAACCTGCCCGGCACCTAAGGTAGTGATAGATTGTCCGGTGTTTACGTTGTTGAGCGTGCTGAGGTAGAAATTGCCGTTTGGTTGGGCAATGGTATAGGTACTTGGGGGTACTTGTGCTTGTTGGGTAGTAGCACTGGCAGTGTTGCTAAAGGCCGAGCTTCCGCCAGCATTGGCCGCTCGCACGCGGTAGTAGTAAGTAGTGTTGGCGTTCAGACCGGTGTTGCTGAAGCTGGTTGTATTGGCAGGCAGGGTAGCGATGGCGGCGAATCCTGTGGTGGCAGAGGTGGAGCGCTCTAACACGAAATTATCTTCATTGTTGCTGTTGTCTGCCCAAGTAAGGTTGATTTGCGAAGCCGAAACCGCTGCCGCCGCTAGGTTGCTAGGGGTAGCAGGCGCAGTAGGGGTTGGAGTAGCTCCTAGCAGTCCAAAAAAATCAGCCGCCCAGTAGCTCGACCAAAAGCCCCTGTTGACGGAATAGCCCCCTGTTTGTCCTCCCTGTTTGGGGTTGCTATTGCCTGGGTTGACGCTGATGGCATGTCCCATACCTATCAACTCATAGGTAATGACCACAGGTTGGCCGTCGGTGCCTAGGTATACACGCCGTGTAACATTCTGCACCCCGTCAAAATTGGTATTGGTGATGTTTACAGTTGCATTGGCTCCGGCGACATTAGTCCACTGCTCGGCAATTTCTATCATATTCATCGGGCGGACGGTAAAGTCTTGGCTTCCGTGAAAAACGACCATTTTGGGGTAGTTTCCCGAAAAAGAGGGAAATTGTTGGCGTACCAAGTCGCCCCATTGTTGCGGCGTTCTGTCTACCCCTGGCGACATCGCCTGAAAGGCTGCCGTAGTGCCTACTCCTGCACGATAAGGAAGGCCAGCCATTGGTGCGCCAGCAGCAAATATTTCTGGGTAGGCGGCACACATTGCGGTAGTCATCGCTCCGCCGGCAGACAAGCCCGTAACAAATACGCGGGAAGCATCGATAGAAAAGTTGTTTTTCATAAAATCTACCATCTGCTTGATAGACAGTGCCTCGCCCTGCCCCCGTGAGATGTCGCCATTCTCAAACCAATTAAAACAACGGGAAGAGTTATTGGCCGTTTTTTGTTCTGGATAAACTAGGTGAAAGCCATATGTGTCAGCTAGCTTGTTCCATTCGGTTTCGTTGGCAAAAGCCGCTGCTGTCTGCGTACATCCGTGCAACACCACCACGAGCGGGGCATTCGCAGGTACCCCGGCGGGTGAATACCGAAACATAGTCAAATTGCCGGGGTTAGAGCCAAAATTATTGACCGTAACCAATTGTGCATAAGTCCATAAAGGCATACTACACAGCATCAATACAAGCATCCATACCGTTTTCATGAGCATCAGGGTTTTGAGGTTGTTTGTTACAATTCAAACAATGTTATGGATTTTTCGGGTGTGATGCTGTGGTTTTATGGTGAACGTGCTATTCTGTGAGGTGAAAGTACTATTTTATCAAGTGAACGTTTGCTAGAATAAGACAAAAACATTTTTTTTTGTATAAAAAGCTTGGGACGCATAATTTTTATTTGGCAAAATCGTTTAAGCCCAAAAGCGTCTTGCTTAAGTCTGTAAAACCTATGAAACTACGATTTTTATTGAGCCTGCTCCTGAGCTTTTGCGGTTGGAGTATCGCCCAAGCCCAACAGGCTATGCCCTTGGGCGAAGCCTTGGCGCAAAAGTATGTGGAGCTCCGCGCACAAGGCAATGCTGCCAGTACACATTACCTGCGCCCCTTGCGCTTATACTTGAAAAATACGGGCAAAAAGCCGCTCAAAATTCAAATTACGCCCGGTATGCAGTTTGTTTCTCAAGACCCCGGCGTGCAAGACCTTATCATCACCCGCCACCAAGAAGTGCTGATTTCGGGCAAGGCAAGTGTGCAGGTGCTGGCCTATGCGATGTGTATTCAAGCCAGCAAGAGCGCGCCTTCGGATAAGGATTTTTATCAGCCCTACCAAGACGAAGCCCCCCCACAAAACAATCACGAAGCCCTAGCGGCTTTGGCACACTATATCGATGAGCAGGGCTATCACAAGCACAGCGAGGCGCAACACGCCCTCTGGGCTGTAAGCGATGCCCACACCCTAGAAAGCATTGATGGCTTGGCCAATGGCGGCGACATTGCCCAACAGTTGCGCATACGCACTGCCGAACTGACAGGGCAACCCCTCCCACAAACCGCTCCGGGCAGCCACCGCCCGTTTGAGGTAGCGCTCAATGAGCAAACACAAATTAGCTTTAGCCAACCACCCCAGCGTAAAATCAGCGGTCAGCTGCGCTATCAGTTGGGGGCGACTTCCGTGGTACAGCTCGTTATGTTTGATGAAGAGGGGCGGCTGGTGCGCGAAATCTACCACAACCCCGAAAGCAAACGTGGCGAACACCGCCTACAGTTTGCCTTTGATGCCTCAGAATATACCCTGCCTCGCTATGAGGTCAAACTATTGATTGACGCAGAGGTAGTGGCTGTGGTCAATGTGCGGACACGATAAATGGGGTACTATAGCTCTATTCTATCGTTTTTCAGCCGGATAGCGCCCTGTTTATACAAAGCCCCAACAGCTTGTTTGAACACCTTTTTGCTCATCTGCAATACCTGATAAATCTCTTCGGGGGCGCTCTTGTCTGTCAGATACAAAACCCCACCATTGGCTACGATTGCTTGGTAGAGCTGTTTGGCTGCGCCTTCTATAGCGCCATAACCTTGTGGGCGAAGAGCCACATCGATTTTGCCGTCTTCACGTAGTTTTTTGATAAAGCCTGTGGTATGTTGTCCGGGTCGCAGCGGCTGAAAAACCTCATTTTCATAAACAAGCCCCAGCCATTGGCGCTCGATAATCACCTGCCAACCCAAAGGAGTAGTATCCGTAATTTGGATAGAGACCTCATCCCCCTCGTCCAAAGTACAAGGCTGGAGATGTTTGTTGAGGTGTGTTGTGGCTACGGGGCGGTTGCTCTGGGTGTCGAGATAGATGGCCACCAGATAGTATTCTCCCTTGACAAACTTGCGCTTTTGCTCGCTAAAGGGCACAAAAAGGTCTTTGCTTAGGTTCCAATCCACAAAAGCGCCTAGCCTAGAAGTACTTACTACAGGCAAGTAGGCCAGCTCTCCTACTTGGGCGGTAGGGGTTTCGGTAGTGGCTACAGGGCGGTCTTCTGAATCAGTGTAGACAAACACCCTCAGTTCTTGGCCGATGGCCGCCTCAGGAGAGAGGTAGCGCTTAGGAATCAGGACCTCTTCTTGGAGAGGGTCTTGGGTATGGGCGGGCAAGGAAAGGTATGCGCCAAAATCAGTAAATCTCCTGATAACGAGATGGTTGTATTTGCCTAGTTGTATCAAAGCGTTGGGTTTTTGGGTTGTGATGGGCGGCTGCCGATAGCTTCCAGAAATTCGTTTAGGGCTTGGGCTTGCTCAATCCGAAACTCGCCGATGGCCGTACGCCTCAGCGCCGATAAATGCCCCCCCACACCTAGCGCAGCCCCAATATCATGGGCGAGGGTGCGGACATAAGTCCCCTTAGAACAGCATACCCTAAAGTCGACCTCGGGCAGGGCAATGCGCGTAAATTCCAAACTATAGATATGGATAGGGCGGGGGTCTCGTTGTACTTCTTGCCCCTTACGGGCGTGTTGGTAGAGGCGTTTACCATCTACTTTGACAGCCGAAAACATAGGGGGCAGCTGACTTTGCTCGCCCAGAAACTGTGGAATCACCGCCCGCACCTGTGCTTCTGTGAGGTGGTCGATGGGTAGCTCTTGGTCTACCTCGGTTTCTAGGTCATAAGAAGGCGTTGTTTTGCCCAATACAATCGTACCGGTGTACTCCTTTTCGAGCGCTTGGTAGCTTTCAATATTCTTGGTCATTTTGCCCGTACAGATAATGAGCAGGCCGCTGGCCAGTGGGTCAAGCGTGCCGGCGTGGCCTACCTTGTGTTTTTGGTTGGTGTGCGCGCGGAGGGCATAACGTATTTTGTTGACCACATCGAAGGATGTCCAAGTAAGCGGCTTGTCGATGAGCAAGCAAGCGCCTTCGGCAAAGTTGGGCAGGGTTGTCATGAGGGAGGTGGGCTAAAATCAAGCACAAAGGTAACAAAAAAAGCCCGAGACCTTCCTTACTCTTGTAGCAGCCCCCCCAACATAGGGAGTATCTACGCTTTTTTTACCCATTCATTTTTGCAAAAACGATAATTGCCGTACCTTTGGGATTTAGTCAAACATCCGGTTAGGCTATATCGTTTTCTGAACAGTTCTTTCAACATCATCCACTTACTGGCAAGTTTTGCCCAAGTACCCACAAAAGTTTGTAAGCAATCACGTATGGATATATTGATTATGGTGGGACAGCTCCTATTGGGCTTGTCCATTTTAGTAGGCGTACACGAACTCGGCCACCTGTTGGCAGCCAAGGCTTTCGGTATGCGTGTCGAAAAGTTTTCGATTGGGTTCCCCCCAAAAATTGCCGGTTTTAAATGGGGAGAGACCGAATACTCCGTCGGCGCAGTACCCTTGGGCGGATTTGTGAAAATTTCGGGGATGATAGATGAGTCGATGGACAAGGAGTTTGCCGACAAAGAGCCACAGCCCTATGAGTACCGCTCCAAGCCTGCTTGGCAGCGCCTGATAGTCATTATGGGGGGCATCATCGTCAATGTCATCACAGGCATCATCATTTTTGTAGGCCTTACCTACTGGCTAGGCGAGCAGTATTACCCCGCCCGCTTGATGGACAACGGCATTGTGGCCTCCTCATTGGCACAAGAAATAGGCCTCAAAACAGGCGACAAAATCGTAGCTGTCAACGGGAAAGCCCTGACACGCTTCGATGATATCACCAGCCGCGATGTCTTGCTTGGCTCCGGCGCTTATTATACCGTGGAGCGTGGGGGAGAGCAATTGCGCATTGATATCCCCAATGACCTCATTGGCCAACTTAGCCGCAAAAAACTAGGTGGACCCTTTGTAGAGCCGCGATTCTTGTTTAGTGTAGGTCAAGTAGACCCCAAAGGCCCTGCCGCCGCCGCCGGTATGCAGGCCGGAGACAAAATCACGGCCATCGATCAGATGCCCATTGTCTATTTTCAGGATGTCCAACAAGCGCTGAGCGACAAGGCCGGCAAAACAGTCAATGTGGCCATTAGCCGCAAAAATACTATCGATACGCTTCAAATTACAGTTACAGAGCAAGGTCGTATCGGATTTGCCGCCGACCTAGACCGCCCGGTCGAAACAGCCCACTTTGGCTTTTGGGAATCTGTACCCCACGGCGCTACGGCTGCCTTTGGCATCATTGCTGACCAAATCAGGGCCTTTGGCAAAATCTTTAAACGCGAACTGCGTGCCGAAGACTCCCTCGGAGGGCCTATCTTGATGGCGCAGATGTTTGGCGCTACTTGGGACTGGGTGCGCTTCTGGCGTATTACCGGAGCGCTGTCGATGGTGTTGGCTTTTATGAATTTTTTGCCTATCCCCGCGCTCGATGGAGGCCACGTGATGTTTATCCTCTTCGAGATGGTGTCGGGTCGCAAACCCTCTGACAAGTTTATGGGCACTGCTCAACAAGTAGGGATGATTTTGCTCTTGTCGCTGATGGTCTTTGCTTTTTATGTAGACATCGCCAAAATCTTCCGCTAGACATGCCTATGACCACACTCTGGTATAGTTATTTGCTGTTGTCAGCATGGTGGTGGAATGGAACCCCCTCAGAGGGGGCTGTTCCACCACACGATTTTCACGCCAGTATGGCCGAGATAGCCTACAGCCCAGAGTCTAAGGCTTTTCAGATGAGCCTTCGGGTGTTTACGGACGATATGGAGGACGCAATCCGCCCCAAAGCCGCCAATAGCCGAATTACCCTTAGCAACAAAAGCACGGTACATGATGCGGCACTTTTGGCCTATGTACAAAAAAACTGCTATCTCTCTTCCAATAAGGAAAAATTAGGCCTTTGGCAGTGGGTAGGCAAGGAGGTTACCGCAGAGGTGGTATGGTTGTATGTAGAGCTGCCCTACAAGGGCAACTTCAAAGACTTATCGCTGACTTATAAGGTGATGTTTGAGCTCTTTGACGACCAAGTCAATATGGCCAATGTCAAAACCCGCCAAGGCAGCACCAAAACCTATGTGTTCAAGGCCGGCAAGCCAAGCACACAAACTTTACAATGGTAATCTTGATTACAAATGGTTATTTGCTGATTTTTAGTAGTTTTGTCGCCTTATTCCGCACAATACCATCGTCCATCATGTTACAAGTCATCTCAGACATCTTAACACTCGACTTCAGCCGCCAAACTACCAAACAAGTGATGCGCTTTGTCATCGCAGGAGTTACGTGTGCGGCGCTGGAATTTACCACCCTGATAGGTTTGGTAGAATGGGTTGGGTTGGATATGTACCTAGCCAACACCATTGCCTTTACGGCTGCTGTCGTGCTCAACTATGTGATGAGTAGGGGCTGGGTGTTCGAATCTAACAAGTACTCCAAAAAACGCTACGAATTTACGGCCTTTGCCCTGATGGCCGTGGTAGGCCTGGGGTTGAATCAGCTCATTATGTGGGGCTGTGTGGACGTGCTCAGCCTTGACTATAAACTCTCTAAGGTGTTGGCCATAGGCTTGGTGGTGATTTGGAACTTCTTCTCCAAAAAATACCTCGTCTTCAAGAGTTAGAGCCTAACATAGGTAGCACGAATTTTGTACTTTTACGAGCGCTTAGAACTTGTCCAAACTGTTGACCAGGCTCTCCAAGCGAGTAACTTTTGTGCTTAAACGAGGTGAGAAGCAGGTATTTTCAACGCAGTATAGGCCAAAAATAACCGGCTGGGAGGGCGCGAAGACAATTTTAGGCAAGCGCTTATACCTCAAAACAAACCTTTGGCGCGTTATCGCACAAACGAAGCTGCCCAATTTACCTATGAAAAAAGCATATACCTTCTGCTGCCTATGTTGGTGTTTGTATATATCGGCAAGTTATCAAGCCCCCATACAAGCACAAGACCCGCATTTTTCTCAATTTTATGCTTCTCCACTCTATCTCAACCCTGCGCTTACGGGTACAGCCGACGAAGGGCGGATGCTTTTCAACTATCGTGCACAGTGGGTCAGCCTACCCGGAGAGTTTGCCAGCTATACTGTTTCTTATGACCATAATTTTCATCACTCAGGCAGCAATCTTGGCGTATTGGCCAGCTTCGACAAGGCCGGCAGCGCCGGGGTGCGCTCTATAAACCTAGGTTTGTTATATGCCTACACGCTCAAGGTCGGAGACCAAGCCGCCGTCAATGTCGGAATGCAAGCTGCTTATGGCAACCGCACGCTCAACTACCTACAGCTAGTTTTTGGCGACCAACTGAGTGCTTTGGGCGTTATCAACCAAGATTCACAAGAAAACTTTGCCGATCTGTCGCTCCATTATTTTGACCTCTCGGCAGGGGCGGTATTCTACACCCCACAGTTTTGGTTTGGGGTTTCAGCCGCCCACCTGAACCAACCGCGCTATGGCCTAGGTACAAGGGCTGATTTTCTACCGATGCGCATCTCGGCACAGATGGGCTACAAAATCTATTTTGATAGCTATGGCCCCGATGACCAAGCCTTCAGCCTACATCCGATGATTTATTATGCCCGGCAAGGCGATATGCAGCAGCTTGACTTGGCCGCCAACCTAAGCTTGTCGCCCGTATTGATGGGCTTAGGCTACAGGGGAGTACCCATAGGGGGGCAGGGCTGGAGCGCCGCCGTCATCACTGGGGGGTTCCGATACCAAGACTTCGCTTTTTTGTATAGCTATGACTTCCCTGTGGGGAGGCTGGCACGCGCTACCGGCGGCGCACACGAACTTACCCTACGCCTCGACCTCAACTACCCCCACGGCAGCAGTATGAGCTACAACCCCCGAAAACGCAAAAAAGGACGGGTGGCTTTTCCTTCTTTCTAATACTGTGGGCTTGGGCAATAAACGCTAGTTGTTCAAAAACATATACCAAGATTGATTTAAGGATGCACTGGATTTGATTTTATTGATGCGTAATGATGTTTAGTGTATATATTCATACCAAAATTCAGCCTTTTTGTAATCTAGAGGCTAAGGCCATTAAAAGTCTCCTTGGCCATAGGCTTATATTTTACCCAAACTAATACTGCTTGGGCAGAGTTTCGCTCATCAAATGGCAAAACCCAATTCCACCATTCATAATACCCAGTGTCGTGGCAGAAGATTATTACCAAATATTAGGACTTGACCGCCAAGCTTCAGCAGAAGACATCAAGAGAGCCTTCAAGCGTTTGGCGCTTCAATATCACCCTGATCGCAATCCTGATAGCCCGCACGCCGAGGAGCAATTCAAACGAATCAATGAGGCATATCAGACTCTTTCTGATGAGCACAAGAAGTGGATCTATGACCTACTGGGCACTGCTCCGGCTGCCGCAACCTCACCAGGCCCTGTCTATCCCGAATATACTCCGCCCCCGCCAACATATACTCCGCCCTCCGCCAATAATGAGACACAACCTTTGACCAAGCGTGCAAGAAAGCGATGGTATCAGCTGACAGTTGTTTTTGGGTTGTTCTTTATCGTATTTGCCATATATTTTCATGGTTGGATGAACCGCTACAGTGCTCGGCTCAATGTGTCAGATGCGCAAGAGGCACGTGCCGGCGGCAACTATGATGAGGCCTTGGGCTACTTAAATAGCGCCAAAAATTTTTATCCTGAATATGCCGCCGCACACGAACTAGAGGGGGATATTTATTATGAAAACTACCAAATCTACCGATATGCGCTGAAAGCCTACACAAAGGCGATTGAGTATACCGACCAGCCCAGCCCGCAGCTTTTGTTCAAAGCCGCGCTCTCGGCCTACCATACCCGCCAATACACCGAAGCGCACCAATACCTGAACCAGTTGATTGTCCTACAACCCCACAATGCAGAGGCTTACTACTACCGCGCCCGAAGCCAGTATGCCCTAGGATATGCCGATACCTCGGTTTGTAATGATATGATGAGGGCTGCCAAAGCCCAAGTTTTAGACGCACAAAAATACATTGAGCTGATATGTTCGGACGTTTATCGATAAGAAAAAAATACCAGTCGATAAAATACCTGACACAACTCATGAATGATTTTTCATCACAAGCAATTACCTTTGTTCGACCTAGCGTATAAAAGCAAAGTACCTCAAACCAAGGCATCAAGTATTTGCCCGTCGAAAACAGCCAGAAAACTGCCCGTAGGACAAAAGAAATTCGATGGCTGCCGCCAAAACACAAAATGGTACTTTTATTGAGCTTATCGCAAATACCTTACAATACCTACCCACTGTACCTATACTTAGATTATTTTATTGCAATTACTCAGATGAAAAAGCATTGCTTCATACTTCCCCAGTGGTTTTTCCAAATGATTCTTTGTTTCGGCCTGTTATGGCCGGCGGGGCTTGTTCAGTTATTACAAGCCCAACACCAAGAACCACAGCTCATCAACGTGAACGACCTCCCCGGTGTGAGCAGCGGCCCTTCACAGCTAACCAATGTCAATGGAGTGTTGTACTTCAATGCATTGGCAGGGTCAGTTGGGCAGTTTGGTACTGAGCCGCATACCGCCATACAAACTACTTCCACTTTTTTGAGGGATATACGCCCCGGTGGTGATAATTCCGGCTCAAGGTTTTTTACTTTTTATGGAGGACAATGCTATTTTTTTGCTAATAATGGCACGACCAAAGCAGGGGCTATGTGGCGCAGCAATGGAACACCCGCAGGCACAGTTTTATTGAAAGACCTTGTTCAGCCTACATCTACCATACCTAGTGCCCAATCGAGGGATATGATGGTAGTCAATGGCTTGTTGATATTTGTGGCAGATGATGGTATTACAGGTACAACATTATTTAGAGGGGATGGCACTGTAGGGGGAACAGTCCCGATTGTCAATATCAATACCAATCCTACTACTCCCGCGCCCCGTACACAAAACGCAGACCCTTTTGGGCTGACTCGTGTAGGCAACAGGGTGTTTTTTACGGCCAATAATGGTAACGCAACCAATGGGCGCGAGCTGTGGGTTAGCGATGGTACGGCTGCCGGTACAATGATGGTCAGGGACATTCGCCCGGGACCCCAAAGCGCTTTTACCGAAGATCCCGAAAGTAGCATCCTGATAGAAAAAGATGGGCTTTGTTATTTTGTAGCCAATGATGGCACAGGACAGGCGCTTTGGCGCAGCGATGGCACGTCTGCCGGTACAATAAAGGTCAGCCCCATTGAGTTCAATACCGCCAGTGGCATTATCAACGTGGGCAATATCCTGTATTTTAGCGCCAGCACCCCCGCCGCAGGTGCAGAGCTTTGGCGTAGCGATGGCACACCTACCGGTACGGTGATGGTTCGAGACTTGATTCCGGGAACGGCCAGTTCAGCCCCCAGTAACTTTGCCGCTGTAGGTGGACGCTTGTTCTTTGCAGCAGACGCGGTAGGCCCTACAAGTAACCCCTTGGGTCGGGAGCTGTGGGTCAGTGATGGTACGGCCAGCGGTACTTTCTTGGTAAGGGATATTGCTCCAGGAGGTTTTTCGTCTAACCCCAGTAATTTGACCAATGTAGATGGCACTTTATACTTTGTGGCCAACAATGGGACTGTCGGAGCCGAACTATGGACTAGTGATGGTACAGAGGCCGGTACGCGGCTTTTTAAGGATGTAAACCCAACACCCAATGTGGGCGGTGAGATTACAGAGATTGTCAGTATGCTCACCCAAGGGTTTTACTTCAATGGCTTTCTTGATGCCAATGTAGGAAAAGAGCTTTGGTACTCAGTACCTTGCCCTCGCGCCACCCTGACCTATGCTTCTGATGTACTGTGTCAAGGAGCGGGCAATGCGCTACCCAACCTCACCGTAACGGACCCGGGACTGAACGGCGGAGTATATAGTAGCACCGATGCCAATTTACGTTTTGTAGACACAGGCAACAACACCAACTCCCTGACTGGGGAAATCAATGTGGGTATTACCCCCCCGGGCACATACTTGATTAATTATAATCTCCCGGGAGGCTTTAATGGATGTATTATCCGAGCTTCGTTCGAAGTAACAATTTTACCGGGGGGATCTAGCAGTGTGGATGAAGTAGCCAATCATACGACCTTTGCCCCGGGTATTTTTGAAAACCCACCTTCAGACCCCGGTCAAGCTACAGACATTCCGGTAGGGATAGCGGCTTCGCCCAACCAACAGTTTTTGTATATTGCCGATATTGTCAATGGGCGTATCCAGCGCCTCAACAAGGCCACAGGCGCAGTAAATAACGCTAACTTTATCACTGGCCTCAACCGTCCCGGAGGGATCGATGTAGACATTGCTGGCAACATCTACGTAGCCGAGTCGGGTAACCACGTCATCAGAGTATTTTCTGCCGCCGGTGGTGCAACCCCTATTCTAACCTATGGCCAGCCTGGTAGTGAAGGTGATGTGTTGGGTGACCCTGCCACAGCACGCTTCCGCCGCCCTTCGGATGTGGCAGTAGATGCCAGTGGCAACATTTATGTGGCCGATATGTCTAACCACAAAGTCAAACGCATAGCACCAGATGGCAATACAACCCTCCTAGCCGGTAGCGGGGCAACAGACTTTGCTGACGGTACCGGAGCCGATGCCCGCTTTTGGTTTCCTACAGGCATCGCCGTAGGGTTCGACGGCAACCTAGTCGTAGCCGACCGCTTCAACAACCGTATCCGACGCATTACTCCGGCAGGGGTGGTTACAACCATCGCCGGACAAGTACAGGGCTGTGCTAATGGAGTCGGTAGTGCGGCAAGCTTTAACCGCCCTACCAGTGTATCCGTAGGCCCTAGAGGGGTTATTTTTGTTGCTGATCGCAGTAACCACGTCATCCGCCGTATCCAAGGTAATCAAGTTACCTTGGCTGCTAGTACTTGTGCGGCAGGGGCTGGTGATGCCGCTGGTGGGTTTGCTTTTGCGGCGCGTTTTAATATGCCTAATGGGATATATGCAGATTTGTCCCAAAATGTCTTTGTAGCTGATGGGCGTAACCAAAAGCTCAAGCGCCTGTTGGTGGCAAATGCTGCGGCGGGATATGTAGACGGTGCAGGAGTCATTTGCTTGAATACACCGGGAACGCTGACAGCACGCCGCGTTGATGGAACCATGCAGCCCTCAGTGCTCAAGTGGCAGCGCACTACCGATTTCAGCCTTGCCCAAACGTGGATAGACATCAACCAAACCAGCGCTACCCTCAACTACAACGATGGTACACTCAACATCACCGAAAATACGATGTTTAGGGCTATCGTACAGGCGGGTTTGTGTCAACAACCCTCTAACTTTGCGGCTATTGTCATTTCCAAACCTGACCCTCCCGTTGCCGGACTCGCGCCAGACCCTAGCTGTGGCGGGGGTAATGTAACCCTGACGGCCTCTGGGGGTGCCAATGGCACCTACCGCTGGTACCGAGATGTGGCCGGAACGCCTACCCTCATCGTTGGAGAAACCAGCAACACCATTACCGTCAGCGTAACCGAAAACACGACCTTCTTTGTCTCCTTACAAGGAGTCTGTGAGAGTGAGCGCATCCCAATAGAGGTTACGGTCATCCCTACGCCGGCTACGCCTACCGCCTCCGGCCTACGCTGTGGCCCTGGCGCAGTTACCTTGACTGCCACCGGCGCAACAGGGCAAGAAAAATATGTGTGGTACGAAGATGCTGCCGGAACGATTATTCTCAAAACCTCTACCGATGCCGCAGACAATACCTTTGTAAGCCCCGAAATCAGCAGCAGCACCAACTTCTATGTCCGCATTATCAATGAGGCGGTTGCTGGATGTAATGGCGTCATTGCAACAGCTCCCGCTACCATCGAAGAAGTGCCCGCGCCAGTCATTACTGGCGACAACCAAATCTGTACCAGTGCTACCGGTATTGTCTATAGCACCCCAAATGCTGCCGGACGTACTTTTGAGTGGACAGTAGTAGGGGGAACGATTGCCTCCGGCCAAGGAACAAACCAGATTACGGTAGACTGGGGGCCTACAGGCGGCACAGTAACTGTTAGGGAAATTATTGATGCCACCAACTGTGATGCGACCAGCCCCGAAATTACCGTGGCTACCAACACCCTACCTACACCCAATATCACTGGCGACAATACTGGCTGTGTGCAGAATATTTTGGTATATACCACCCCGGCTGTGGCAGGCAATAGTTATGACTGGACAGTAGTGGGCGGCAATATCGTAGCAGGCCAAGGAACAAACCAAGTTTCTGTACAATGGACTGCTGCCGGCACTGGAGAGGTTTCAGTGGTGGAAGGCGCCAACGGAAGTACTACTTGTATAGGTACGGCCAACTTCAACGTAACCCTTGGCGATACCCCACTGCCCACCATTACAGGGCCGGATGTCGTTTGTGAAAATACTCCCGGACAAGTGTACACTGTACCCAATGTGGGCGGCGATACTTACAATTGGGTGCTTCTGGACGGAGGCGGAACAATCGTCGCTGGGCAAAGTACCAACTCGCTGACCATCGATTGGGGCGCTGTCAACGAAATCCGCTTGATGATAGAGCAAACCAACCCCATCACCAACTGTATCGGGCGCGATACCCTTACGGTTCGTATCAACGGTGTACCTGCTCCGGTCATTGCAGGCCCTACTGTTGCTTGTACCAATACACCCACCATATATAGCACCACTAACAACCCCGGCAATATTTATGACTGGACAATAGTGGGTGGCAATATCGTAGATGGCGCAGGTACACACCAAATCACTGTAGAATGGACGAACGCTACCGGTTCTTTGGACCTGACCGAAAGCGTTCCTGGTGGTGGCTGTACGACAATAGCCGCACAGCTGAACGTAACTGCTGCGCCACGCCCAACACCTAGTACGGCTACATGGCCTACAGCGGCATGTCAACTTGACGAGCTGGTCTACACCACGCCCAACGTCGGAGGCAATACCTATACTTGGGTAGTAGATGGAGGCACTATCATCGCCGGTGATGGCACTAACCAAGTAACCGTGCGTTGGACAGAAACCGGCACACGCAGCATCCGACTGGTAGAGGCCAGCGCAGCTACCTGTACCGATACCGTCAGCATTAGCGTAGAGGTTACACTCAAGCCAGCACCTGTGATTAGTGGAGATGTAGTCGTATGTGAGAATAGCACCGGTACTTTCAGTACCCCTGATGTAGCCGGACACACCTACAACTGGAGCATCACCGGAGGTACTATCACTGGTGGCCAAAACACGCACCAAGTAACCGTACAGTGGGGAGCAGGCCCTGCTGGCACATTGAGCGTAGAAGAGACCAACCCCGCAGGTGGAGGATGTGTAACGGCTACTACACCGCTGCCAATAGAAATCAGGCCTACACCTACACCAGTCATTACGGGAGATGCCAACGCCTGTACCAATGTGGCAGAAGTATATAGTACGCCTGCCGTCGGAGGCAACACGTATGCCTGGACGCTTTCCGAAGGAGGAATGATCACCGCCGGAGATGGCACAAACAGTATCACCGTAATGTGGCAGACTGCCGGAGCCAAAACAGTATCGCTCACCGAACGCAGCGGCCCCGGTTGCGAAACAGCCACTAGCTTCAATGTCAATGTAGACAATACCCCCGTGCCAGATATTTCTGGCCCGACAGTGGTCTGTAAGGGTGCTACCCAAACTTACCAAACTGCTGCCACGGGCAACACATTCAACTGGGTAATAAGCAGTGGAACCATCAACAGCGGCCAAGGTACTAACCAAGTAACCGTTACTTGGAGCAATGTAGACAATACCGGCAGCTTGACGGTAGAAGAAACTTCTGCCAACGGAACTTGTATTACCACTACTGCGGCTTACAACGTAACGCTGGCCGATGTGCCCACACCAGCAGTAACTAGGGTAGATGCCATTCCAGGCAATGATTTCTGCGCCAAAAACACCTACCAATTCTCCACACCGGCTCAAGCCGGCACTTCGTACCAGTGGGAGGTCAATGGCGGTACTATCATCGCAGGCCAAGGTACTAACCAAATCTCAGTTACTTGGGGTACAGGCTTGGCTGGAGATGTACAGGTAACCCAGCAAGTAACAGGGACAGACTGTGCGGTTACGAGCGCGTTATATACGGCCAATATCCTGCCTAGTCCTTCGCCTGATATTACCGCACTGAACGAAGCCAATAGCGCTTTTCCAGGTTTTGTCTGTGAGAATACCGGTGGGTTCCGTTATCAAACCCCCAATACCGGCGGCACCTTTGTTTGGACTATCAACGGCAATGGAACGATTGCTGCAGGCCAAGGCACCAACGAAATCACCGTCAACTGGGGAGGAGCAGGCAATGCCGCAATTATTGTAAGCGAAGTGGGCGGCAACGGTTGCGGATTCTCTGATACCTTGCGCATCACCATAGAGCCAACACCAGGCGCGCCCAATATTCGCAATGCCCTGCGTTGTACCCCAGGCAGAGCACGGATGTTTGCCAGCTTACCCAATGCCATTGCCTACAACTGGTATGATGCGGGTAATAACTTTATCGCACAAGTAACCGATACGCTCTTCACGCAAGACATTAGCGCAACGACAACCTACTTCGTAGAAGCTGTTACAATGCCACAGTGTATCAGCCCTAGAGTACAAGTAACGGCGACCCTCAGCGACCAAAATATAGAAGCCAATGTAGACGCACAGCTGACCAACATCTGTGGGCGTGCACCTACAGGAGCCATCACGCTGACCCTTAGCGGCGGGCAGGAGCCTTATGTGTTCCAATGGTCGAATGGCGCTACCACACAAAACCTCAGCGGCCTTACCGCCGGCGTATATAGTGTGCTGATTACAGACGATGGCGGCTGTACTACGGAGCGTACTTACGAGTTGTTTGAAGAGTTCAATACCTTACCAGTCAATGTAGGGCCGGATTTGGTCATTACTCGTGGCGAAACTGTTACCCTCAACGCAGATGCTCCTGATGCGGTGGCCTTCCTCTGGACTCCGGCGCGAGGCCTCTCTGACCCCACCGCCCGCAACCCGCAAGCCTCTCCCGATACCACCACTACCTATGTGGTAGAAGTAACCAATAGCGCAGGGTGTATCGGCTTCGACAGCCTCACGATAGAGGTAAATGTGTATGATATATTTATTCCGAACACATTCTCGCCCAATAACGATGGAGAAAATGACCTCTTGGAGATATATGGCAACAATCTTGTAAGGGTGAATGTACAGATATATGACCGACTGGGCAAACTCGTTTATGAACAGCGCTTTGACCGCAACAGTGGCACATTGCAGGACATAGACGATATCGGAAAAATTCAAAAATCAGTCGGAGGTTGGGATGGTACGGCCAGCACCGTAGGGGGCAGCCGAGAGCCGCTGCCTTCTGGAACTTATATCTGGAAAGTTACCGGACAGTTTGCCAACGAACGTACGATGAAGCCACAATCCGGTAGTGTTGTATTGATGCGATAGCTTCCAATGACTCCAAAACACCTTGACCCTAATGACACAACGTAGCTTCTTTTTATTCATCTTACTTGCGCTCCTGCTCTTTGGGCAGGAGGCAAGTACCTTGCAAGCGCAGGATATTCGCTATATGCAATATCACCTCTCGCCGCTGCAAACCAACCCTGCTATGGTAGGTGCCGAGAACCAAAAGCAATTTATCCTCAATTACCAACAATATAACGTAGGGACAGGGGCGGCCTTTGTGTCGCCGACTGCCTCCATATTGTTGCCCCTGATTCGATATAATGAAGCCAAAAAAGCCAGCTACCGCTGGGGGGGCGTAGGGTTTGGGGTAATCAGTGATCAAACAGGCCAAAATGGTATTTTACAGACCAATGGCATCACCGGAGCGCTGGCAATCAACTTCCCCATCCCGCTACCCGATGGCTTGGCCGTAGTAGAAGACAGCTACCTGAGTATAGGTGCTCAAGCCAGTTATTTTATGAGGGGTATCAATACTGCTGCCATTACTACCGGAAGGCAGTTTCAGTTTGGCCGTGTAGACCCTACACTCCCTACAGGTGAGCAGTTTGACAATGAGCGAGCGATGTTTCCCCTCTTCAATGCCGGGGTCTTCTGGTATACCCAAGACCGCTTCCAAGAGCAGATGACAACCTTCATCGGGTTTTCGGTCAGCAATATCAACCAACCACAAGTAGCCATTATTGGCTTTGGCCAACAAAACGAACTGGGCGTAGATCGCCTGCCGATGATGCTCTCGGCTACTGCCGGAGTCAGCTTTTTCAAAACAGGCTTGGTATCTGTTATGCCTAATGCCCGATGGATAAGCCAAGGAGGTGCGAATCAAATCAGCGCAGGGTCGCTCTTCAGAATACAACCACAAAGCGGCAAACTATTGGACAAGAAGTTCAACCTAGGGGCTTGGTACAATACCCTTACGGCCAACGCTTCTGTGTCGACAGAGGTACATATGCCTATGTGGAACGATAAGCGGAAAGACAATTCCGGTGGAGATATGTTCATTGCCTTGGCCTATGATCTGCCCTCGTTTGACCAAGGGCTGCGCATTCCCAATGGCAACCGATGGGAGATTACGGTAGGTCTGAAGTTTGGCCGACGCAAAATCATTCTTGACAAACCTATCGAAATCAAACCACCCACAGATGAAGACCGACTTGCCGCTATCAAACCCGATACTACAGGGGGTAATGATGGCAATGATGGCAAAGGAGACAATAACAGTATCCGAGAGCTGTTGTCAGACAAAGACTTGGAGCTTTTCAACTACCGTGGCTATTTCTCATACCTGACCGATACCGTCAACACAACAACTGCCGAACTGTTGGATGAGATTGCCGAGATTATGCGCAAATATCCCACTTTGCGTATCGAAATTTCGGGGCACAGTTGTAGCCTTACCAAGGATGAACGCGAAAATGCGCAGCTTTCACTCCGACGTGCCAAGGCCGGAAAAGAGTACCTTGTGAAACGAGGGGTAGCTCCAAACCGCATCGAAACGGCTTCTTATGGCGCAAATCAGCCAATTGCCAGCAATGATACGGAGTTTGGTCGTATCAAAAACCGCCGCATCGACTTCCGTATTCTCAACCCTGAGTTCCAAAATCCGGCGAAGAAACAGGAAGCCCCTAAAGAGGAAGATAAACCCAAAGGCGACCAAGACGACGATGGCGAGAACGATGAGTAACTCTTCCAAAAGCCATCCAAGTATACAAGACTTGGATGGCTTGGTATAGCCCACACACCATTGGGCACAATAAGCAAGCAGCCCGACCGCGAAGCAGTATCGAAGGGAATCTTCGGCCTCGGGGTAGGGCTAACTTTCTACGAAAATCTCAGCAGTGGGAGGCCTCAAAATGGGCTATACCTTGCGCATCAGCACAGAACCATAGGAGTATCCACCTCCAAATACTGTTACGGCAATGAGGTCGTTGGTCTGGAAGCGCTCCCAATGCTCATACAAAGCAATGGCACAACCAGCACAGCCGGTGTTACCAAGATATTGAATGTTGGAAAGCGCTTTTTCGTCGGGTAGTTCGAGGGTTCGGGCTACATTTTTGGTGATGCGTAGGTTGGCTTGGTGGGGGACAAAGTAGCTCAGTTGCTTGGTAGTATAGCCGTTGCGTGCCAGAATATCTTGTGTAACCTTGGCCATATATTGGCAGGCATTGAGGAATACATCTTTGCCATATTGCATCACAAAACCTTCGTGGGCAGGGCGTAAAAATACCCCTTCGGGGGCTTTGCCTACATTGCCCGCACCTCCGGTGAGGATGTCGATGATTTCGAGGTCGTTGGGTGTTACGCGGGTTTTGCTCACGAAGAGCGCCGTTGCGCCATCACCCCAGAGGTGGCCGCCTATTTTGTCGCGTTCATCGCTATAGCGGGTGTTGTTGTCGGAGAGGACTACGAGCGCCTTTTCGGCCTTGCCCATGGCAAAATACCCTTGTACGACTTCGAGCGTGTTGGCAAAAGAAGAACAAGCCGACGAGACCGAAAGCACTGGGATATCGCTGATATTGAGGAAGTGTTGGGCGGCGTGAGCCAGGGTATGGATGGTGTCGTAGGGCGTGTAAGTACCACCTACGATGAGGCCGATTTCGGCTGGGTCAAAAGGCAAGTCGACCAACCCCTTGCGGACAGCCTCCACGGCCATAGAGTTGGTGTTTTCGTGGGCTTGGGCTTTGCGCCGCTCTTCGATACCGGTGCGTTCCAGTATCCATTCTTCGGTCATGCCATTGAGCTGGCTAAAATGTGCATTGGGCACAACTGCATCGGGGATATATCCCGACACACGGACAAGGTACATCATAGGAGTTTTAAGTCGAATGCTTTCTGTTGATTGGGCACAAAAATAGAAAACCTTGAGCCAGTTGACCCAAGGTTGGAGACTTTAGTTGCGGCGGTTCATCTCGTCGCGCACCTTGGCGGCGCGCTCATAGTCTTCGTTTTCGAGTGCCTCGTCGAGCATGGTTTGTAGGCGGTCGAAGGGCAGGCGTTTGAGTTGTTCTTGGAAAGATACCGGTTCGCCGCTGGCGCTGCTGTCTTCGGTCGAGATCTCGGTTGTTTCTTCTTCGTCTTCTTCGCCCTCATTGAGTACAATGCCGGCCTCAGACATAATCATTTCGTTGGTATATATGGGTACGCCAAAGCGAAGCCCGATAGCGATGGCATCAGAGGGGCGGGAGTCGATTTCGAGTGTACGCGCACCATCAGAGCACATAATTTTGGCAAAAAACACCCCCTCTTTCAAATCAGAAATCACGATTTCCTCGATGGTAAAATGAAAGGCTTCGGCAAAGGCTTTGAAGAGGTCGTGGGTCATTGGGCGATTGGGGACAATCTTTTCGATTTCGATGGCAATGGCCTGCGCTTCAAACATTCCGATGATGATGGGTAAGCGGCGGTTGCCATTGGCCTCACCCAACACGAGTGCAAAAGAGCCTGTTTGTGATTGACTTGAGGAAAGTCCTAATATCTTGAGTTTAATTCTGCTCACGGTCGTCTTCGTTGCTTTTTTTGAAAACACAAAAAAATGAAAAATGTATGAAAGCACAAAGCAGTCATACATTTTCCAAAGATACATTATCTGCCTCTCAATTCAAAAAGGCTAGGAGCTTAAAGTTTGGCTTTAAGCGCCTCTGTGAATTTGGGCAATACCTCAAAAGCGTCGCCTACGATACCGTAGTCAGCAGCTTTGAAGAAAGGTGCTTCGGGGTCTTTGTTGATTACGACGATACACTTCGAAGAGCTTACGCCGGCCAAGTGTTGGATAGCGCCCGAAATACCTACAGCGATGTAGAGGTTGGGGCTTACTTTTACGCCGGTTTGGCCTACGTGTTCGTGGTGTGGTCTCCAGCCTACATCAGATACAGGCTTAGAGCAGCCGGTAGCGGCATCGAGGGTTTTGGCCAGCTCTTCGACGATATTCCAGTTTTCGGGGCCTTTCAAGCCACGGCCACCAGAAACGACGATATCAGCTTCGGGCAATAGTTTTTCGCCGGTTACTTTATCAGTACCCAATACTTTTACCCCAAAGTCTGCGTCGTTGAGTGTAGCGGCAAAAGCCTCTACGGTAGCCGTAGCCTCCGTAGTTGTTATGGGGATGATGTTTTTCTTAACGGCCAAAATCTTGTTTTCGGCAGTAAGGGTAGTTACTTGGAATGCTTTGCCGGTGTAAACACTGCGTTTTACTTTGAAGCCACCGTTGGTATCGGGTAGTTCTACTACGTTAGAGGCGAGGCCGGCCTTGAGCTTGGCCGCTACACGGGCAGCTACAGCGTCGGCCAAAGAAGATTTGGCTACGATAAGCACCTTGCTACCTTCTTTTTCGTAAGCTTGGGCTATCACACTTGCGTAGGCTTGGATGTTGCCGACGTTGAGTTTGTCGTCGTTGGCGTGCAATACTTTGGCAGCGCCATAGTTGCCAAGTTTGGCAAGTTCGTCAGCCGAAACAGCATTACCCAACACAATGGCAGTGGCGCTGGTGCCTAGTTGTTCGGCTAGTTTGGCGCCGTAGGCAACAGCTTCACAAGATGAGCCACGTACTTCGCCCTCGGCAGTTTCTACAAATACTAAAACAGACATATCGTTAGTTTTTTGAATTTAATCAGTTGATAAATGTTTTTGTTTGGAACTTAGAGCACTTTTGCTTCAGACTTGAGCAAGTCTACCAGTGTGCCTACCTCATCGATAGAAAGCATACGGCAAGTGCCTTTGGCAGGAGGCAGCTCGTGTACTTCGGGTTGGGTGAGGGTTTCGGGGTTTTCGGGAGCTACTACATTGAGCGGCTTTTTGCGGGCGCTCATGATGCCCTTCATGTTCGGAATTTTCCAGTCAGCAATAGGCTCTTGTACGCCCAATACGAGGGGCAGAGAGGCTTCTAGGGTTTCCTTACCGCCTTCGATTTCGCGAGCCATCTTGGCAGTGGTTCCCGAAATGTCAAGTTTCATCACAGGAGAAAGCGAAGGAATCCCCAACATCTCACCCACGATACCGTGTACTTGGCCGCCGTTGTAGTCGCTAGACTCACGACCCATCAGGATGAGGTCATAGTTCTCTTTCTTGGCGATGGCCGCAATTTGCTGGGCCACAAAATAAGCATCGGTAGGCTCTGCGTCGATGCGGATAGCATCATCAGCACCAATAGCCAAGGCTTTGCGGATTACCTGCTCTGTTTCGGCAGTGCCTACATTGAGCACGGTCAGTGTGCCGCCTAGTTCATCGCGCAGCTCCACACCACGAGAGAGGGCGTAGTCATCATAAGGGCCGATGACAAACTGAATCCCGTTTTTATCTAATTCTTTACCGCCATTGGTAAAGCTAATTTTAGAAGTGGTATCGGGTACACAAGTAATACAAACGAGTATTTTCATGGGAGTAACTGAACTTAGTTTAATTTTGGATTTCCAGCATTCTATTGCCTAACTATTGAGTTAAACAACTTAAATTGCCGTGAAGTTATGGAATATTCCCTTAAATAGAAAAAAATATGCCACCCTCTCGACTAGACATCTTGCTAAAAATGCTTTCCGAAGACCCTTCGGATGCTTTTACGCGCTATGCCATTGCGCTAGAATATGCTAAAATACAAGCTCCAGAGGCTACTACATATTTTCAAACATTGTTAGAAGCTCATCCAAACTATATCCCGACATATTACCAAGCCGCGCAATGGTTTGCAGACCAAAATCAACCAGAAAAGGCGCTCGAAATTTACCGCATCGGCATCGATAAAGCTCGTGAACAAAACGAAGTTTTGGCCTTGCGTGAACTTCAAAGCGCCTACGAACGGTTATCTTTTGAACTTGAGTAGATTGACGATTTCAGGCATTACTTCGTCAATCGTCAATCTGAAATCGTACTTTGTCAATTTAGTAAATATGGAACTCTTTTATCGCGTTTTAGGTCAGGGCGACCCAGTTGTTATTTTGCATGGCCTTTTTGGCGCCTCTGACAATTGGATGAGCATCGCCAAGACCTTGTCCGAAAACTACACAGTGTATCTGCTTGACCAGCGCAACCATGGCCAGTCTCCTTGGAGCGATGAGTGGGATTACAGTGCGATGAGTCGAGATTTGTATGCTTTTTTGGAGACACAACAGATTCACAATCCCTACCTCATTGGGCATTCTATGGGCGGTAAAACGGTGATGTGGTTTGCTGCCAGTCATCCAGAGGTAGCATTACGAAAGTTGGTTGTGGTAGATATTGCCCCACGCAGCTATCCCATCCACCACGATGAGATTATCGAGGCGCTCAACAGCCTCGACCTCAATGCCCATACCAGCCGCAGCGCCCTTGACCAAGCCCTAGCCCAGCGCCTACCCCAGCCGATGTTACGACAGTTTTTGCTCAAAAATCTTGAGCGCGATGGGCAGCAGTTTCGTTGGAAAATCAACCTGCCCATCATCAGTCAGAAGCTCGAAAATGTAGGGCAGGGGATGGACAATCAAGGCTTTGCCCCCGTGCAGGTTCCCACATTGTTTATTGCCGGAGCCAATTCGGACTATATTCAGGAGGGGGATTATGCCCTGATGGCGCAGCTTTTCCCACAAATGCAGGTGAGTGTGATTGCACAGGCTGGACATTGGGTACACGCCGAGCAGCCTGATACCTTCACAGAAGTGCTCTCGGGCTTTTTGAAAGCCTAGACTTATCATATAAATCACTCACAATCAATGTACTATTTGGGGTGCGCCTAAATGCGCCTACCCTGAGTATGGAGTGCAGTTGTTTGGTTTTTGAAGAAAAAAAGCCCATTTTTAGTACCTATAAGGGTGTTATCATCCTTCTGTATGCGATATTTCAACACCAATAGCCCTTTTGACTTATGCAAGCCCAAGAGCCCCAAACCATTCGGCAGCCCGACCCTACCGCCCGACACGAGGAGAAACGCATCCAATATATCTTCCAAGAAGACAATCATTTGCGCTCTGCGCCCAACAAATACCGCCTTTCGGCCTTGGGCGAAGACGAGATGATTTTGAGCATAGGCCCACAGCACCCCTCAACCCACGGAGTACTGCGGCTAGAGGTAATCACGGACGGGGAGCTGGTCAAGGATGTGGTACCACACTTGGGCTACTTACACCGCTGCTTTGAGAAACACGCCGAGTCCTTACCCTTCAACCAAATTATCCCCTATGTAGACCGGATGGACTATCTGGCGGCGATGAATTCCGAACACGCCTTTGCGATGGGGGTGGAGCGGATGTTGGGCATCTCGGATGATATTCCGCCGCGAGTAGAGTATATCCGGGTGTTGGTAGCAGAGATGAATCGCATTGCTTCACATTTTATCGCCTTGGGTACTTATGGGCTGGATATTGGAGCTTTTACGCCGTTTTTGTGGATGATGCGCGACAGGGAGCATATCCTCCGTATGTTGGAGTGGACTTGTGGGGCGCGGATGTTGTATAACTATGTGTGGATAGGCGGCCTTTTCTATGACTTGCCGGTAGGCTTCGAGGAACGCGCCCTTGAGTTTGCCCGATACCTCAAGCCTAAGCTTATCGAGACGCAACAGATTTTGATTGAAAACAAAATCTTCGTACAACGTACCGCCAATGTGGGCGTGTTGCCCCTGCCGCTGGCCATCAATTATGGAATATCAGGCCCTATGTTGCGTGGCTCCGGCCTGAAATATGACCTGCGCCGCATCGACGGCTATTCGGTATACCCTGAGCTGGAGTTTGATGTCCCCATAGGCCAAGGCGAAATGGGTACACTGGGTGATTGTTGGGACAGAACTTGGGTGCGGTTGGCCGAATGCTTTGAGTCAGTACGCATCATAGAGCAGTGCTTAGCGCGCCTGACCACCGACCTCAAACGCACACCCAGCTTTGACCCACAGGCCTTGGTGCCCAAGAAAATCCGCCCGGCAGCAATGGACTATTACGTGCGCGCCGAAAACCCCAAAGGAGAGCTAGGCTTCTTTTTCCGTACAGATGGGCGTAGCGATACCCCTGTGCGCTGCAAGGCGCGGGCTTGCTCCTTTGTCAACCTGTCTGTTTTGCCCGAACTGAGCCGAGGGGTGATGTTGGCCGACCTCATCGCCATTATGGGATCTATCGATGTCGTTATGGGAGAAGTAGACCGCTAGCCCCGAAATAGTGCCAAAATACCTAGGAGTTAACCCAACAATATCTCAGGCTTAAATATTTGTTAAAAAACAAGCCTTGACCATAGTATCTTTTGGACTGATGTTTGCCAGCAAGGATTTATATCTTATATTTGACAATTCGTTTGCTTCTTTAAAAAGCACTTCTCCCTTTGTTTGACGAAATGCTAAACTAAAACGAATACAAACAGTTTACTTCTTTGCCTATTGTAAACCACAACTCAATGGATACCCGAAGTAGAAAGGTTTTAATCCTCAATCAAGATTACAGCGCCCTGACGGTTTGTAGCGTTCAGAAAGCGTTTATCTTGGTATACCTCGATAAGGCAGAACTAGTCTCGGCTGCCGACGACTATGAGCTGCATACCATTTCGGTTGCATACCCCTTGCCATCCATCATTCGCTTGATGAAATATGTACACCTGCCCTATCGAGGCGTGATGCTCAATCGCCACAATATCTTCCGGCGCGACCACCACCAGTGCCAATATTGTGGAGCGGTCAAAGATTTGACCCTCGACCACGTGCTGCCACGTTCGCGTGGCGGTCGCTCCTCTTGGGAGAACCTCGTAACGGCCTGCAAACGCTGCAACTCCCGCAAAGGAGACCTCACCCCCGAAGAGGCCAATATGCCCCTGCGCAAAAAGCCCTTCAAACCTTCTTTTGTGATGTTTTTACGCGACTTCTCAGGCCAAATTTCTGAAGACTGGAAACCCTACCTTGGTAAGAAAGCAAAATTTTACTAAAAGATAGTTTTGTTACTGGTTTTTTCATAAATTTGCAGTCCGTTTCAGTGTGAAAAAACACCTGTGCGGGCTGCTTTTATTTTACCCCCTAAAACTTTATTGTTTCACCCCAAAAGTTGGTCTGGATGCCTATACTTACCAACGTATTCACTTCATAGGCTTTTCAAAATTATATGAGTAACTCGAAAGAATTTAATTGGGACAAAGTAACTAATACCAAAGAGTTTGGCTCTGGTTATAGTGATGCAGAGCGCGCCGAACTCGAAGCAATGTATGACCAAACCATCACTCCGGTAAGCGAGCGTGAAGTGGTGGAAGCCACCGTAGTAGGCGTATTGGGCCGCGATGTGTTGTTGAACATCGGCTTTAAGTCTGACGGACTCGTGCCGCTCTCTGAATTCAGAGATATGCCCGACCTCAAAACAGGCGATGTAGTAGAAGTGTACGTCGAAAATCAGGAAGACACCAACGGTGAGCTGATTCTTTCGAGAAAAAAAGCCAAGATTCTTACAGCTTGGAAAAAAATTGAAACTGCTTTTAGCGATGACCTCGTTATCGAGTGTGTGGTAAAACGCCGCACCAAAGGTGGTCTGATTGCCGATATCTTCGGTATCGAAGCCTTCTTGCCAGGCTCTCAAATTGATGTGAAGCCTATTCGTGACTTTGACATCTATGTAGGCAAGAAAATGGAAGTGAAAGTGGTCAAAATCAACCACGCCAACGACAACGTTGTTGTCTCACACAAAATCCTCATCGAGAAAGACCTCGAAAAACAAAAAGCTGAAATCCTCAACAACCTCGAAAAAGGACAAATCCTTGAGGGTGTTATCAAGAATATGACCAACTTCGGGGTATTTATCGACCTCGGTGGCGTAGATGGCCTCTTGCACATCACAGACATCTCTTGGGGACGTATCAACCACCCAGAAGAAGTGTTGGAGCTAGACCAAAAGCTCAAAGTAGTAGTACTCGACTTCGACGACGACAAGAAGCGTATCTCCTTGGGTATGAAGCAGCTCACGCCTCATCCTTGGGAATCATTGGGCGAAGACATCCAAGTTGGCTCTAAAGTAAAAGGACGTATCGTGAACGTGGCTGATTATGGCGCTTTCTTAGAAGTGATTCCAGGGGTAGAAGGGCTTATCCACGTATCTGAAATGTCTTGGTCACAGCACTTGCGCAACCCGCAAGACTTCCTCAAAGTAGGAGACCAAATCGAAGCCGTAGTCTTGACGCTTGACCGCGAAGACCGCAAAATGTCGCTCGGTATCAAACAACTTACCGAAGACCCTTGGACTAAGGCCGAAATCATCGAAAAATATGCTATCGGTACCAAACACACCGGTATCGTTCGCAACTTGACCAACTTCGGTCTCTTCCTTGAGCTTGAAGAAGGTATCGATGGCCTCGTACACGTGTCTGACCTCTCTTGGACGAAGAAAATCAAACTTCCTTCTGAGTTTATCAAAGTAGCCGAAAACCTCGACGTAGTGGTGTTGGAGCTTGACGTAGAAAACAAGCGCCTTGCCCTCGGACACAAACAACTCGAAGAGAACCCTTGGGATACTTTTGAGACAATCTTCGTAGAAGGCTCAACACACCGTTGTACAGTAATCTCTAAGAATGACAAAGGAGCCATCCTTGAGCTGCCTTATGGTATCGAAGGCTTTGCACCAAACAAAGGCTTGACCAAAGAAGACAGCACTACAGTAGAAGTAGGAGATAGCATCGACTTTGTCATCATCGAGTTCTCTAAAGACGAGAAGAAAATCATTCTTTCTCATACCCGCACTTTTGAAGAAGAAAGCGCAGAAGACAAGAAAGAAGGCGCTAAGCGCAAGAAGAAAGCTCCTGCTAAGAAAGAAGGTGAAGCTACAGGCAATATCCCTGCGTCTGAAGAGAGCACTACCACGCTCGGCGACATCGAGGCCTTGTCTTCTTTGAAAGAGCAGATGGAGAAAAAAGACAACGAATAAGCTGTCAGGATAATTCTCTAAAATAAATTAAGCGGAATGCTTGCAAAAGTAGTCTTCATCGGCTACTTTTGCATTCCCAATTAAGATTAAGGGTTGCGTGGCCGAGCGGCTAGGCAAGGGTCTGCAAAACCCTCTACGGCGGTTCGATTCCGCCCGCAACCTCTAACAACACTCTCCCCAACCGGAGAGTGTTTTTTATTGTACTCAGCGCAACGCAGCGCCTGCCTGTAAATATACCCAGTTGATGACCAACTGCCCCAACAATGCTGCCAAGAAAAACCGGAAATACGAAACACGTACCGCTCCGGCCACATAACACATTAGGTCGGTAGGGGCTATTGGCAATACTGACCACAAGAGCATCCACCAAAAGCCCGAAGGCTGGCTGAGCTGCCTCTGCAAGCGCCGCGTCAGCGGATGGTTGCGCTCCCGTACCCACGCCGCAATGCCCAGAAATTCGGCAAAGTAATATACCAAGGTGGCCGATACCAAAGCCCCCGACACACTCAGCACATAGGCCAACCAAAAACTATCGGCAAACAACAACCCGCCCGCAATAACTAGGGGTGTAGCCGGTACAAGCGTAAAAATCCGAAAAGCGCTGACCAACCCATAACTCAACAAGGCATAAGCCCCTGCCTGACGGAGAAGCTGCGCTAGGTTGGCAGGCGCAAAAAACTCCGGCGCATATACATAATAACCCAAAACACCTAGGGCAATTGCGCCCCAAATGCCAAGCCCTATTTTTTGTAAAAAGCTCATAATAACCGCTGGTTTTGAAGCTCTAAATGAAGTGTAAAGATGGAGGAACAATTCGATGGTACAACGTGTTTACCCCTAATAATACAATTTCATACCCAAACGTCTGTGGTAAAATCCAAAGCTACACAAAAGTTTTTGCCCTAAGAAGACAAATATGACCAAAGTCATAACAGCTTGAACTCATTTGGAACATATTTGTAAAATACAAAAAGCATTGTGGTATAGTTTATAATCTTTCTAAATTAAAGCTTTATTGAGGCCTAAGCTTCAATCAAGCCTAGTTCTGTTGTAAATTTGTGATTAGAGAAAACCTGGGTAGAATCGATGAATAACCACTTTAGAGCAATCAGTTTATCCTATAAAAGTGCCCCGGTGGCCATCCGCGAAAGCGTATCCCTGAACGAAGAGCAGAGCAAACTCCTGCTCAACCTCTTACGACAAGAGCCAGAAATAAGCGATTTGTTGGTTATTTCGACCTGCAACCGCACCGAAGTATACTATGCTTCTCCCCAAAACTACCGAGACAATATCTTGGCTGCTTTTGCAGAAGTAAAACAAATCGCCAATATCGCGGACTATCAGGAGTATTTTGTAAACATTGACGAACCTATCGTCGCCGTGCGGCATCTGTTTCACGTAGCGATGGGCTTGGAGTCACAGGTGGTCGGCGATTTGCAGATCTCCAACCAAATCAAAAATGCCTACCAATGGGCTGCCGATATGGGAACTGCCGGCCCCTTCTTGCATCGATTGATGCACACCATATTTTTTACCAATAAGCGCGTCGTTCAGGAGACCGCCTTCCGTACCGGAGCCGCCTCTACTTCATATGCCGCTGTAGAATGGGTAGAAGAAATCGCCGCTGACCTTATCAGCCCCAAAGTGTTGGTCTTGGGCTTGGGCGAGATTGGTGCCGATGTATTCCTGAATCTGCAAAACAGCAATATTGAGCATATTATGCTCTGCAACCGCACACTGGCCAAAACAGCCAAGTATGCCGAAAACACCCGCGCTGAAGTAGTTCCTTTTGAAAAAGCTTGGCAGGCCATCGCCGAAGCCGATATCATCATTTCTTCAGTAGCCACTGCGCACCCCTTCGTTACCAAGGATAGGCTCGAAGCCCTCAATATCTTGAGCTTCAAATACTTCATCGATCTTTCGATGCCTCGTAGTGTGGCTCCCGATGTAGAGCAAGTCAACGGAGTATTGGCCTACAATATCGACGACATCAAAAACAAAGCCTCGCAAGCCCTAGAGCGCCGCCTACAGGCCATTCCCGCCGTAGAGCGTATCATCGAAGAGTCGTTGGCTGATTTTGAAGAGTGGACAAAAGAAATGAATGTGTCGCCGACCATCCAAAAGCTCAAAAACGCGCTTGAACAAATCCGGATGGAAGAGCTAGACCGCTACTTCAAAGAGTTGAACGATGAGGAGCGCGAAAAGGTGGATAAAATCACCAAGAGTATGATGCAAAAAATTATCAAGTACCCTGTCTTACATCTCAAGGCTGCCTGCAAACGTGGCGAAGCCGATACTCTTATCGATGTATTGAGCGAGCTTTTTGACCTCGAAAAGCAGCCCGTCTTGAAATAGACAAACACACATCGTCAGCATACAATATACCCCTGACAAGCTTTGAGCGCTTGTCAGGGGTATGTTTTTAGACCAAAATTCACAGGGACATATTTCCTTTTCCAAACCAGTTGGGCACGAAGGACAATGCTTATCCTGTCTTCATAGGTGCGTGGATATATAGCCCGGTCTCATGGTTTTTTTCCCAAGCTAATCCACACCCACACAATACCGGCTCCAAGGCAGGCCAAGCCGGCATACAAAAACTGTATGCCTTGTTTCCAACCAAAATAATGGAACAACCCCCATTGAATAAGGTTGACCAACCCGAACACAATCAGGATATATTTGACATTTTTCATAAGGCATATAAAAGACAAAAGCTGCCCAACAATAACTTGGGGGCAGCTTTTGGGTAGTACCAATGATTAACCTTCGAGCTTGAGTACGGCCATAAACGCCTCCTGTGGGATTTCGACGCTACCGACTTGGCGCATACGTTTTTTCCCTTTTTTCTGTTTTTCGAGGAGCTTACGCTTACGCGAGATATCCCCCCCATAACACTTGGCGGTTACGTTTTTGCGCAAGGCTTTGACGGTTTCACGGGCGATAATTTTTTGGCCAATAGCCGCCTGAATCGCAATCTCGAACTGTTGGCGTGGGAGCAACTCACGAAGCTTTTCGCAGAGCTTCTTGCCCCAGTCATAGGCTTTGTCGCGGTGTACGATGGCCGAAAGCGCATCTACTTTGTCGCCGTTGAGCAGAATATCGAGCTTTACAAGTTTAGATTCACGGAAGCCTATCAGCTCATAATCGAGAGAGGCGTAGCCACGAGAGATGGTCTTGAGGCGGTCAAAGAAGTCAAAAACAATCTCAGCCAGCGGGATTTCAAAAATCATCTCCACACGGTCAGTGGTAAGGTAGCTTTGGTTGCTCAAGATACCGCGCTTATCCATACAGAGCGTCATAATTGCGCCCACATAATCTGCCTTCGTAATGATTTGTGTTTTGACGTAAGGCTCTTCGATGTGGCTGAGGTAGTTGGGGTCAGGCATTTCGGCGGGCGACTGTACCGTAACCTCCTTGTTGTCTTTGGTAAGGAAGGCTTTGAACTGCACAGAGGGGACAGTCGTGATGACAGTCATATCAAACTCGCGCTCTAGGCGCTCCTGTACAATCTCCATATGCAGCATTCCGAGGAACCCGCATCGGAAGCCAAAGCCCAGTGCCGCAGATGTTTCGGGCTCCCAAACCAGCGAAGCATCATTGAGTTGCAGTTTTTCGAGCGCTTCGCGCAGATCTTCAAACTCGCTGGTCTCGACCGGATAGATACCAGCAAAAACCATTGGTTTGACATCCTCAAATCCTTTGATAACCTGTGAGGGGCGGCTGACATGCGTAATCGTATCCCCTACCTTTACCTCGCGGGCTTGTTTGATGCCCGAGATAAGGTAGCCCACATTACCGGCTTCGATGACTTGGCAGGGCTTCTGCTCAATGCCGAGGATACCGATTTCGTCGGCCTCATATTCTTTGCCTGTGGCCACAAACTTTACCTTGTCGCCTTTGCGGATACGCCCATTGAAAACTCGGAAGATAACCTCTACCCCCCTGAAGGAGTTGAACTCCGAGTCGAAGATAAGGGCTTGCAGCGCCTCTTCGGGGTCGCCTGCCGGAGGAGGGATGCGCTCTATCACAGCAGCCAGAATATCGGCAATACCGATACCTTCTTTGGCGCTGGCCGGAATAATGTCTTCGTGGTCGCAGCCTATAAGGTCTACAATTTCGTCGGCTACTACTTCGGGCTGGGCGTGTGGCAGGTCGATTTTGTTCATCACTGGGATGATGGTCAAGTCATTGCCGATAGCCAAGTAGAGGTTAGAGATGGTCTGAGCCTCAATCCCTTGAGAAGCATCTACAACGAGTAGCGCGCCTTCGCAGGCCATAATAGAGCGGGAGACCTCGTAGGAAAAGTCTACGTGGCCGGGCGTATCAATCAAGTTGATGGTGTATTCTTCGCCCTTGTAGTGGTAATTCATTTGGATGGCGTGGCTCTTGATAGTAATGCCACGCTCGCGCTCCAGGTCCATATCGTCAAGAACCTGCTGCTGCATTTGGCGCTCGGTAACGGTTTGAGTATGCTCTAGCAGGCGGTCTGCTAGGGTACTTTTGCCGTGGTCAATATGCGCGATAATGCAAAAATTTCTGATGTGCTTCTGTCCCATAGACTGCAAAATTACGGAGAAAATTCAAAACCTGTGTAGGGTTATTACGGGCACTACCAAGTATTTTTTGTAAAAACGATTTGTGAAGGCTAAAATGTTGGCATTTACTTGAGGTATTTATTTGGCAAGCCTCAGGGTATTTTGGGATTCGTATTGGGGCAAAGGCTGTGATTTCGAGCTGTATTTCGCCAAAAGGCCACAGTTACATTGCGCCGTATCTCTTATTTTTGCCTAGAGATAGCTAGGCCGACTTTCAGAAAAATTCGTACTTTTGTAGCTGCTGTATCACCAACAACCCATCGGAACTTGTACAAACAACTGCTACAACCCCTGCTTTTTGCGCTAGATGCCGAACGAGCGCACCGGATTACTTTTGCCATGCTTAAGCTGGCGTATGCCTTGCCCCCTGCGCGTTGGTTGCTCAAGCAGCTGTACTATTATCGCCCGGAGGCGCTGGCTTGCGAGGTCGCCGGGATCCGGTTTCCGAGCCGGGTTGGGATTGCTGCAGGCTTAGACAAAAATGCTGAGATTATCCGCCCGCTGGGAGCCATAGGTGTTGGGTTTGTCGAAATTGGAACCGTTACCCCCCGCCCGCAGGCCGGCAACGACCGACCGCGCCTGTTTCGCCTCAAGCCCGACCGCGCCATCATCAACCGGATGGGCTTCAACAACGAGGGGATGGAGGCGGTTGTACAGCGGCTAAAACGCCACAAGGGGCAGCTCGTGATAGGAGGGAATATTGGTAAAAATAAAATCACCCCCAACGAGCAGGCCATCGATGATTACCTGGCTTGTTATGAGGCACTTCAACCTTGGGTAGACTACTTTGTGGTCAATGTCAGCTCGCCCAATACGCCCAACCTGCGTGATTTGCAAGAAAAAGAACCACTCAAACATTTGTTACATACGCTACAAAATGTAAATTTACAACAACCAAGCCCCAAGCCTATTTTTTTGAAAATAGCGCCGGATTTGAGTGATACACAACTGTCTGATATTGTGGAAGTTGTACAGCAAACGGGCATCGCCGGGGTGATTGCGACCAATACGACCATCAGCCGCGAAGGGCTACAAACCTCCCCCACCACGCTCACCCAGATAGGAGCCGGAGGGTTGAGCGGACACCCTTTGAGGCAGCGTGCGACTGAGGTTATCCGCTATCTACGCCAAGCACTTGGCGCAGAGGTAGCCCTGATTGGGGTTGGAGGCATTCACAGCCCCCAAGACGCGCTCGAAAAACTTGAAGCCGGAGCAGACTTGGTGCAAGTATACACCGGGTTTGTTTATGAAGGGCCGATGCTGATTAAACAAATCCACAAAGCATTGGCACATACTAAACCGATACAGGCCGCCCCTGCGCAATAAGCAAGGGTTCTCTACGTTTGAATTAGCGTATCTGAAATTATGGCAAAAAATACTCCTCGTCAAAATACTTACCGAACCCGCCCACGTGAATTAGGGCAAGACTTTGGGCAACTCTTTACGGCATTTTTGGTCAATGAGCGTATACGGCTGGCCTTGGGTCTTTGCTTTCTGATGACAGCCTTTGGGCTGTTGGTAGCGCTTAGCTCATATTTTAGCACCGGCCCCCAAGACCAAAGCGTGGTGGAAGCAGTGTTGAGCCGCAAAATCAAATCCTCGGGAGCCGAAGTCGAAAACTGGCTCGGTGTCTCTGGGGCTGTAGTGGCGCATTTGCTCATCTTCCGTTGGTTTGGGGTTGCGGCCTTCTTGCTAGTGCCGGTATGTTTTCTGGCCGGATGGAAACTGGCTTTCAAAACCGAAGTCTTCCCTATCCGTCGGACACTCTTGCTGACACTCTTTGTGATGTTCTGGACTAGCCTGTTGCTAGGCTATCTTTATGCCGAAAGCGAACGGGTTACCTTCTGGAGTGGAGGGCTGGGCTATGAAGTAGCCAGCCTAGTCGAATCGTTATTGGGTGTCGGAACGATACTCTTCATCCTTTTGGTCTTGGTACTCTTTGTGATTAATTTCTTCAATATCAATGAGTTGAGTGCACAGTTCAATCAGCGTTCTGAGCAGTTTAAAGACTATTTGGAGCAAATACGCGAACAGGCCGCCCAGCAACAATCGCAACGCCAACAAGCAGATACACAAGCTAAACAAGCTACCACCCACACCGACGGACTCGAACCCGCCGAAGAGGTGCTCGATGAGCAGGCATACAAACGAATGCCTAAAACACCCAAAACCTTCACGCCCTCCGACCCTCATACCATCGAGATAGAGCCTGTGGCAGAAGAAAAAGCAGCGCCCACACGCAAAACCCGCAAGATAGATGTGGAGCTGGAAATAAACCCCGACAGTCAACCACCCGAACAAAAGCAAGCCAAAATACCATTTGAAAAAGTACCGGTCTTTGAAGTCAATAACCTTGACGATGACGAGCCGCCCACCCATACCGAGCCGCCCAAGGATTTGTCTAAAACCATCATCTTGGAAGATTCTCCACGTCGCCAACAAGCTATCGTAGATCCAGCCGGAGACGATGAAGACAAATCTTGGGAAGAGAAGAGCGCCATCGAAAATACCGAACCTTATGACCCAAGGCTCGACCTAGGCAACTATCAGTTCCCTACTCTAGAGCTGCTCGAAGAACACTCTTCGGGCAAACGACAGGTAACCAACGAAGAGCTTTCGGCCAACAAAGACCGGATTGTAGAGACGCTGAGCAACTATGGTATCGGTATTTCGCAAATCAAGGCAACTATCGGGCCCACTGTTACGCTCTACGAAATCATCCCCGAAGCAGGGGTGCGTATATCCAAAATCAAGAACCTCGAAAACGATATTGCTCTTAGCCTTGCCGCCTTGGGCATCCGTATCATTGCGCCTATTCCGGGTAAGGGAACTATCGGCATTGAAGTGCCCAATAAACGCCGAGAAATAGTCGGAATGCGTTCTATCTTGGGAGATGAGGCCTTCCTCAACAGCAGCAAGGAACTACCAATAGTATTGGGCAAAACCATCGCCAACGAGGTATATGTAGCCGACTTAGCCAAGATGCCTCACTTACTTATGGCCGGAGCTACCGGCCAAGGTAAATCAGTAGGGCTGAATACGTTTATGATTTCGCTGCTTTATAAAAAGCACCCTTCAGAGCTGAAATTTGTACTAGTAGACCCCAAGAAGGTAGAGCTTTCGCTTTTCAATATCATCGAAAAGCACTTCTTGGCCAAGCTGCCCAACGAAGCCGAAGCCATCATTACTGACAACAAGAAGGTGGTCGATACGCTTACTTCGCTTTGTATAGAGATGGATAACCGATATGATTTGCTCAAAAATGCACAATGCCGCAACCTACGCGAGTACAACCGCAAGTTTACCCAACGCAAACTCAACCCCCGAAAAGGCCACAAGTACCTGCCGTATATAGTCTTGATAATAGACGAGCTGGCCGACTTGATGATGACCGCCGGCAAAGAAGTCGAACAACCCATCGCCCGACTGGCACAGCTCGCTCGTGCAGTTGGTATCCACTTGATAGTAGCCACACAGCGACCTTCGGTCAATGTGATTACGGGGATTATCAAGGCCAACTTCCCCGCCCGATTGTCATTCAAAGTTACTTCTAAAATAGACTCTCGCACCATTCTCGATACCGGCGGCGCAGAGCAGCTTGTCGGGATGGGAGATATGCTCTTTACCCTAGGCTCCGAAATGACCCGCCTCCAAGGGGCATTCCTCGATACTCCTGAAGTAGAGCGTGTCTGTGAGTTTATAGGCCAACAACAGGGCTACCCCAGCGCCTATGAGCTGCCCGAAGTCGCCTCTGATGATAACGGCGCAGACGGCGCAGATGAGGGAGATTACGAACGCGATGCCTTGTTTGAAGACGCAGCCCGTGTTATTGTTATGCACCAGCAGGGCAGTACGTCGCTATTACAGCGCCGTCTCAAACTAGGCTACAACCGCGCCGGACGCTTGATAGACCAACTCGAAAAGGCCGGTATCGTAGGCCCTTATGAAGGCAGCAAAGCCCGTGAGGTGCTTATCCCTGATGAATATACCCTCGAACGATTACTCAATAGTTTGAAATAATTTACTGACCAACCACCCATTTCCTTATCAAAACAGCCTCTGTGGCAACCACTATTTCCCCCACAATGAGAGGCTTAATAACACAGTGTATTATGAGAAAAAACTGGATTGTACTGACCCTTGCGTGTTTGTTTTTTGTGATGCATAGCCCCATAGTCCGCGCTCAATACGACCCTAAGGCCAAAGAAGTGCTCGATGCTATCAGCCAAAATTATCAGGCTATGCAAGCCTTCAAAATTGATTTTACCTATACCCTCAAAGGAGAAGGCATCAATGAGTCGTTGCAAGGCAATATTGTCATCAAAGCCAAGCGATTCAGATTGGCACTGCCCGGCCAAGAAATCATCAATAATGGCGCTACTGTTTGGACTTACCTCAAGGACGATAATGAGGTCAATATCTCTAACTATGAGCCTGAACCCGACGAAATTACCCCTAGCAATATCTATACGATCTACCAAAAAGGCTTCAAATATAGCCTAGTAGGAGAGGAGAACATCGGGGGCAAGATTTATCACGTGATTGAGTTGATACCCGAAAATATCAATGCGCAATACACCAAAATCCGCCTCAAAGCGACCAAAGACACCCGCATCATTATGCAGTGGGAGCTTTTTGAGCGCAACGCCAACCGCTATACATACAGTGTAACAAAATTTGCCAAAGTAACCGTAGGCGACAGCTATTTCGAATTTAATAAAGCCAATTATCCGGGTGTACGTGTAGAAGATCTACGCTAGTATCCCCGCTTGCATTTACCCATATTCACTCATGACCTCACAAGCGCTGACGCAGCACATCTGGCGAAAGAAAAGCTACCTCTGTGTAGGGCTGGATACAGACCCTACCAAGATACCGGCACACTTGCGCCAAAGTCCAGACCCTATATTTGAGTTCAACAAGCAAATCATCGATGCAACAGCTGACTTTTGCGTAGCCTACAAGCCCAACTGGGCTTTTTATGAGGCGCTGGGCAGCCAAGGCTGGGACAGCCTCCAGAAAACACTCGAATACATCCCCGATGAGATGTTTGTGATTGCTGATGCCAAACGCGGGGATATAGGCAATACCGCCCATAAGTATGCAGCAGCCTTCTTTGAACACCATAAGGTCGATGCTGTTACGCTTTCGCCCTATATGGGCTACGACAGTGTCAGCCCATTTACCAACCAACCTAACCGCTGGGCCATCTTATTGGCCCTGACTTCTAACCCCGGCAGTGCTGATTTTCAGCTCTTGGAGTTACGCAACGGACGGATGCTCTTTGAGCAAGTAATAGAAACAGCGCTTACTTGGCCCAATAATGAACAACTGATGTTTGTGGTAGGAGCTACCCAAGCAGAAATGCTGGGGCAAATCAGGCAACTCGCCCCCGAACACTTCCTGCTCGTGCCCGGAGTGGGCGTGCAGGGCGGAAGCCTAGAGCAGGTATCGCGCTACGGACTCAACGCCCAAGGAGGCCTCTTGGTCAATGCCTCACGCAGTATCTTGTATGCTGCCGATGGCACGGACTTCGCTATCGCCGCCCGACGGGAAGCCCTCGCTCTCAAACAAGAAATGGGGCGCTATCTCGAACAATACGGGCGCTAACCCCCTCCCACGCAGGGCGGCGGCCAGTGCTCCCACCTAATACTCCCGTTGATATTTTGCTATGGTAGTTGATATATTTATTCCTTGTTTTATAGACCAAGTCTACCCCGAAACGGGATTCAATATGGTCAAGGTGTTGGAGAAATTGGGGTGTGAAGTACATTACAACCCCAACCAAACCTGCTGCGGGCAACCGGCCTACAACGCCGGCTTTGTAAAAGAAGCACAAACGGTGGTACACAAGTTTTTGGCTGATTTTGCCCACCCCGACCGCTACATTGTGGCACCCTCCGCCTCTTGTATCGGGATGATTCGCAATGCCTACAATGACATCATCACAGACCCGGCCAAACGCAAAACTTATTACCCTATACAAAAAAACGCCTTTGAGTTTACGGAGTTCTTGACAGATGTCTTAGAAGTAGACCACATACCCGGCGCGCGATTTGAGGCCGTAGCTACTTACCACGACGCGTGTAGCGCCTTGCGTGAATGTGGCATTCGAGAAGCGCCGCGCCGCTTGCTCTCCAAAGTAGAAGGCTTGACATTGGTCGAAATGGAAGGAACAGAAATCTGTTGTGGATTTGGGGGGACATTTTCGGTCAAGTTTCAGGCTATTTCTGCCGGAATGGCCGAGCAAAAAATCGATCACGCCACCCATACCCAAGCCCAATACCTTATCTCGACAGATGCTTCGTGCTTGATGCACCTCGATGGCTATATCCAAAAGCACCGCAAAAATATTCAGACGATTCACATCGCCGATGTCTTGGCGAGCGGCTGGTAAGCGCCTCGCCTGATGTTTTTTATACCTGATTTTACTCAAAACACGAACACTTATGCAACTATTAGCCGGAAAAGTAGCCCTCATTACAGGGGCCTCCAAAGGCATTGGCCGCGCCATTGCCCAACGATATGCCGAACAAGGAGCTTCTATCGCTTTTACTTACCTCTCTAGCGTAGAAAAAGGCCAAGCCCTAGAAGAAGAGCTAAAAGCCCTCGGAGTTCAGGCCAAAGGATACCGCTCCGATGCCTCTGATTATGCTGCTGCCGAAGACCTAGCCAACCAAGTGGTGGCTGATTTTGGCCGTATCGATGTGCTTATTAATAACGCAGGCATTACCCAAGACGGTCTGTTGATGCGGATGAGCGAAGAGCAGTGGGATCGTGTAATCAATATCAATCTCAAGTCGGTGTTTAACCTCACTAAAGCCTGCCTCAAAACAATGATGAAGCAACGCAGCGGCTCTATCATCAATATGACCTCTGTAGTAGGCATTAGGGGAAATGCAGGACAGGCCAACTATGCTGCTTCCAAGTCGGGCATTATCGGCTTTACTAAGTCGGTAGCCTTAGAGCTTGGCTCACGCAATGTCCGCTCCAATGCCATTGCTCCAGGCTTTATCGAAACAGAAATGACCGCCGAACTGGAAAACAAGGCCGACTGGCTAGCCAATATCCCCCTCAAACGCGGTGGAAGTGCCCAAGAAGTAGCCGATGCAGCAGTGTTTTTAGGCTCCGATATGTCGGCCTATATTACTGGGCAAGTGCTGCAGGTTGACGGTGGAATGCTGACCTAGTACAGCAGACAATAGGTCACAATGTTTGTTCGTGTGCCGCTGGATATTTTTTGGAAAAGTAGCTCGAAGCTCCAGCTCCAAGACAAGCTGAGGCTTCATTTTGGGGGTAAAATGAGACTTAGCCCATAGTGTTAGCTGTGGGATTTGGAAAATGTCCAGTGGCGTGATGCTTGTTTCAAACGCAGGTTTAGCCCTGCGTTTGGCCTTGAAACACACATTTGCGCCACCTATAAGTTATGCAAATCCCTGTAAGACAGTATATTAACATCCTTTACCTAGAAATAGTCATATAATTTTTCACAAGGTTTGGGCATGTTTGGCAAATGTTTTATCTTTGCAATCCCTTTTGTAAGACGACGATTTTAAGAATCATATTTTCCCAATCCATCATGTACGCAATTGTAGACATCGCCGGACAACAATTCAAAGTTGAGAAAGGCAAATACGTATATGCGCACCGTTTGCCACAGGCAGAAGGCGAGGCGCTGGAGTTTGACCAAGTACTGTTGGTAGACAACAACGGCCAAGTAACCGTAGGTGCTCCTACCGTAAGCGGCGCTAAAGTAAGCGCTAAAGTATTGAGCCACGTCAAAGGTGACAAGGTACTGGTTTTCAAGAAAAAACGCCGCAAAGGCTATAAGAAAAGCCAAGGCCACCGTCAATATTTGACTAAGGTTTTGATTGAAGACATTATCCAATAACCCCAAAATTGAATTAAGAAACTATGGCACACAAAAAAGGAGCCGGTAGTTCGCGCAACGGACGCGAATCAGAAAGCAAGCGATTGGGCGTGAAAATCTTCGGTGGCCAAAACGCCAAAGCCGGAAACATCATCGTTCGCCAACGCGGAACCAAACACCACCCCGGAGCTAATGTAGGCATCGGTAAAGATCATACCCTCTTTGCCCTAGCCGATGGCGTGGTACAGTTCAAAAAAGGTAGCGCAAATCGCTCTTACGTATACGTAGAGCCTATTTCTACTCAGGAGTAGTCATAGCGACGGCGGTATCGCCGCTCAACAAAAGACCGCACAAGCTCGGCAGCAGTTTGTGCTTTTTTGTATTGGGCAAACCCGAAAATAGCACCCGCCCTCTAGGTTGTGGGTAATTTTTCGTATCTTTGCCTTATTCTATACGATTAATCACCCCCACCAAATACCCACCCGCCATGGAACTACACAGCATACTCCTGTTCTTTAATATGGGAGGTTACGAAATATTCCTGATTTTATTGGTTATCTTGTTGCTATTCGGTGCGAAGAAAATCCCCGAATTAGCACGAGGCCTGGGTCGTGGCATACGCGAGTTCAAAGACGCTACCCGCGAAGTTCAAAATACGCTCGAAGAGAGCATGCGCGACGACGAGAAGCAGGCAGAAAAGAAAAACCAATAACCCGTTTTTTGTAGAAATGGAGATGCCTTGCGGTGTCTCTATTTTTTTGTGCCTTTTGTAAAAATACCCTCTTCCCCAACGGCAGTAGCTGTTATCGGCTGCTGTTTTTTGTGTGTTCATTTGCTCTAGCCCCCTTTCTTACCCTTTCTCATGCATACCCTAACCCTACTCCGCAGTGTTGCAGGTATTTTTGTGATGATTGGCATTGCCTACCTCTTGTCTAACAACAAGCGAGCCATCAACTGGCGTTTGGTCATCGTCGGAATCCTACTACAAGTGCTCTTTGGCTTCTTAATTCTACGTGTAGATTGGGTAGCGGCAGGCTTCAAGCAAGCAAGCGAGGTCTTTGTTTCTTTCCTCAACTTCTCCCTGATTGGGGCAGAGTTTCTCTTTGGCGACTTGGCGCGCAATAGCAATGCCCAAACAGGTGTCAACCACTCTCTGGGGCTTATTGTCGCCTTTCAGGTATTGCCAACCATTATCTTTTTCTCTACCGTCTCGGCGGCGTTGTATTACTTCGGTATCTTACAACGCATTGTGTATGGCATAGCTTGGGTAATGTCCAAAACAATGCGCCTTTCTGGCGCGGAGAGCCTTTCTGCCGCAGGCAATATCTTTATGGGGCAGACTGAAGCCCCGCTTTTGGTAAAGCCTTTCATCGGAACGATGACACGCTCAGAGCTGATGTCATTGATGACAGGCGGGATGGCGACGATTGCCGGAGGGGTGTTGGCTGCCTATGTTTCTTTCTTAGGAGGGGCAGACTTTGCCGAGCAAAGCCGCTTTGCCGCACACTTACTCAGCGCCTCGATTATGAGCGCCCCGGCGGCTATTGTGATGGCCAAAATCATTATTCCGGAGTCAGAGCCTGAGTTAGTACGCAACGACCTGACAGTCAGCAAGGAGAACTTAGGCGTAAACCTGCTCGACGCAATGTCTACAGGGGCTGCCGACGGGCTCCGCCTTGCACTCAATGTAGGAGGGATGCTCCTAGCCTTTATTGCGGTCATTGCCTTGCTCAATGCGATTTTGAGCTGGATAGGCGGTGTGGTTGGCATCAACCCGCTCATTGAAGCCTACACACAAGGCGTGTTTAAGGGGCTTTCTTTGGAGTATATCCTAGGGCAAATAGGCCGCCCATTGGCCTACTTGATGGGTATCGACTGGAACGAAACCCTGCTGGTAGGAAGCCTCATCGGCCAAAAAACGGCCATTAACGAGTTTGTCGCTTACCTCGACCTAGGCCGCCTAAAAGCCGAAGGATTGTTGAGCGAAAAGTCTATTCTCATCGCAACCTATGCGCTCTGTGGCTTTTCCAATTTCAGCTCCATTGCGATTCAGATTGGCGGCATCGGTGGGATGGCTCCTGAGCGCCCCGACTTACAGGCCACACTTTCCCAACTGGGGATTCGTGCCTTGGTGGCTGCCAGCTTAGCTTGTTTTATGACGGCCACCATCGCCGGCATGATTGCGCACTAGAAATTATACCAAGGTTCATCACAAGAGTGGAGGATTCACAGAATCTGATTTTCTCGATTCTCAAGGATTTTCAGCGACATATTTCCCAAACCAATTTTGATTGGGTATAAGCAATCGTTTGGTAGCCCAAGGGTTTTTGATAAATTTGCACCGCCACCACCTTACATACCCAAAGTAGGCAACTTATAGCCGCTGATTTCGTCCTATGGAACAGGTTTGGGTATTGTTTTTGAAGCATACACAATAAAACCCTGCATCATAAAGTTATTTTCCATAAAACCCCCGCCTGTGATGAAAAAAGTCTTGATACTGGCCGTTGTCGCTGTTCTTGGTCTTAGTGCTTGCAAAAAGCGCTACACCTGTCCCACATACGCACAAGATACACACCAGACAGCGCAGCCCAAAGTAGCGCCACAGCCCTAAGCTTTTTGATGATATAGTCTATTTCATCAGCAAGCAGCCTTGTTTTTGTACCCACAATAAACACGATTGCTTATTAGCGCCTTTGGCAAAATACAGTACCTGTAGGTCATTGATAAACACCTACAGGTATTTTTATTGGCGCAGAGGGCTATTGGCTGGAAAATGTTGCGCAGAGTGGACTTCGATATACGCCTGGTTTGTACGCCACATTTTTGGAAAAGTAGCTCCGAACTCCAGCTCTGAGACAAGCTGAGGCCTTATTGGAGGATAAAATAATACTTAGCATACAGTAGGATTTGGAAAATGTCTAGTGTTGTGTCTGGTTTGTTTATTTGTGGCTATATTGGCAAAAAAGCAGGGCTATGCCACTCAACAAATTAGCACTTATTCGTTACAAAACCATCGATGCCTGTCTTTGCAACAGGCAGCGCCGCTGGACATTAGAAGACCTGATAGCAAAGGTTTCGGACGCAGTATATGAATACGAAGGACTCGACTCTGGTGTGAGTAGGCGTACAATACAAGCGGATATTCAGCTGATGCGTAGCGATAAGCTTGGCTATGAAGCCCCTATAGTCGTTTATGAGCGCAAGTACTACACCTATGCCGACCCAGAGTATAGCATTACCAAAGCCCCCATCAATAGGGCAGATATGGATACACTGCGGGAAGTGCTTGATTTACTCAAGCAGTTTAGTGGGTTTAGGTACTTTGATTCTCTTCAAGAGATAGTACTTAAACTAGAGCACGAATTGCCCTTGGTAGGGCAACAAAAATCAACCCTTGTACAGTTTGAAGAAAATCCGTTGCTCAAGGGCTTACAATGGATAGCGCCACTCTATCAGGCCATCGCACATAAACAACCAATTTTGTTGGAGTACCAGTCTTTTTCGGCACAACAATCAGCTAGCTATGAGTACTCCCCTTATTTGTTGAAAGAATACCGGAATCGTTGGTTTTTATTGGGCAGGCGCAAAGGACAACGAGGGGTAGACACACGGGCGCTTGACCGGATTATCCACCTAAGTATCTTGCCCGAAAGCGTGTATGAGCCCTATGAGGGGGTCGCATTTGCAACATATTTTGCCGACACCATAGGCGTAACCAAGGCGCAAAATGAGCGGGCAAGAACAGTAGATTTGTGGTTTGATGCTGCGCAGGCTCCTTATGTATTGACCAAGCCCCTACATGCTAGCCAAACACTGCAAAAACAGTATGACAACGGCAGCATCATTGTCCGCATTGAGGTCATTCTTAACCTAGAGTTGGAGCGCGAAATTTTGGGCTTTGCTGATGGGGTTAGGGTATTGGCTCCTGAGCGCCTACGAGAGCGCATCGCTAAACGTTTAGAGAGCGCCACACAGCACTATCGGGGGGATATTGCGTAAAAAGCGCCTATTCAAATATAGAATGATACTTCCGGATTACTTCCGGTTCGGGCATAGTTTCGGCATCATCCATCTCTTCGAGTGTAAACTCATTGAAGACAAAGACATACATCAGTTTATTTTCGATTTCCATCTTGCCCGACATCATCTCCACATCTAATGACAGGCCATTGCGGTCGATGACCTTACCAGCTACACTGCGGCGGAAAGAGCGGTAGCTGAGTTTGAAGCGTTTTTCACGAAGGTCGATGATGTTGTTGTAGTCTGTTTCTATCAACACATCGACAGATTGACCCACCAGCTCTTCACGGCTATAGCCAAAGCGTTTGAGGATATAATGATTGACCTTGGTGATGCTAAACTTCTCATCGGTGATGATGAGGCCGTCAAAAACCTTGTTGATAATGGCCTGATAGAGCAGCGCTTCTTCGGAGGCTGCTTGGAGCTTGGGCTCAAACTGGCGAACCCAGTGTTCGTAGTTTTCGATTTGTTTTTTGAGCTTTTCTTCGCGCTCTTGTGCTTTGTGTGCCATGGCTTCGGTAGCGGCCAGTAGGCGGCGGGTACGCTCTTGTGCTTGGATAGAGGTAAATACACTTGCTATCTTGTCTGAGAGTGTTTCTACAAAATGTATTTCGTGTTGGCCAAACTCTCTGAAAGAAATCAACTCAATAACACCCTCCACCTTGTCTTCGTGGCGTAGGGGGACAATGAGCAAGCTGTTGGGGCGTGCTTTGCCCAAGCCAGAGGTGATTTGGGCGTAGTCTTGTGGGATATCGGTGATGAGGGCTGTGTCACCTTCGCGCCATACGCTGCCGATGAGGCCTTCGCCCATACGGATATGTTTTTGAAGATATTTGCGTCTTTCGTAGGCATAGCAGGCCGTTAGCTCCAGCACTGGTTCTTCGTCTGTGTTTTGAGGATTTTTGACAATAAGAATACCACCCTGAACACTTTGGGTGTACTTTACCAGTTGGGCAATAATTTCAAAAGCCTGCCCGTGGAGGTCGAGGTGATTTTTACGGAAAATCTCGTTGAAGATAGCCAGCCCCTCATTGTGCCAGTTGCGTTGTGCTTCGCCTTTGGCAAATTCTTCCAGTTTTTCGCTACGTTCGTTGGCCTGGCGGATTTTTTCTTTGAGCGTAATGAGCATCTGGCGCAGGCTAGTGGCTAGGCTGCCTATTTCGTCATTAGCACGAATGCTTTCCAACACTTGGTCTTGGTTTTTGAGCCCTTGCGTAACGGACTGTGCGACCTTGTCGAGGATGATCAAAGGGCGTGAGAACGCATGGGTGAAATATAAGACAAAGCCCACTGCTGCCAATAACATCAACAAGCCAACCCCCAACAAAACAAACAGGGAGCGCCAGATGATAAAATTGGTTTCTTGGATGATGCGGTAGTGTAGTTGGCTGAGATCGTCTTCTAGTTGGCCTACAAGGGTAGCCATCTGGCCTGAGAGCCCGCTTTGGCTGTCAAGCCCTATTTCTTCTTCGATTTGGTAGAGTTGTACCAGCTTTTTTCGATACTCTTCGATAGTCCGCCGGATAACAGGGTCGCCTGCATAGGCATTGGTCATAAGCTCTACTTGCGCATACAGCCTTCGGATGTCTTCAGGGTTTTTGCGCATCAAAAAATCTTTCTCGTGGCGGCGTATGGCTAGGATATATCGTTGGGGGAGCGTATCGAGTGCTTCTAATTCGTGGGCTAGGGCGCGGAGCTGCCCTTCGATGCCTTCATCTTTGAAGCCTCGTTGGAACAGCTTGTCGCTGAGGCGGATGAAAAGCTCATTGTATTTTTTGAGTGATTGTTGAATGTGTTGGATTTGGCCTTGTAACCCTAGGCGGGCAGAGATTTCAGAGCGTTCTAACTCTTGGGTACGGTAAACAGCCTCTTGGTAAAGGTCTTCAAAGGCGGCAAGTTGGGTGCTTTGGCCTGTTTGGAGGTATTTTTGGCTTTTGGAGTCGTTGAGGAGATAGGCCTGTTCGGCTTGGCGCAGCTCTAGTGTTTTGACCAATAGCTCGTCGGCGCTGTTTTGGAGGCGTTGGTGGGTGGCGATATGGTTGAGGAACACGACTGCCAATAGCCCTATTGTCCCTGAAAGTGCTATCAGGGTAGAGAAGGCCAAAAACAGCTTTTTCCTTATACCAAACCTTTTCTTTGCCATAGCGCCGCTACGTTACCAACATCTGTGAACGATGCTTACTACTTATCGTAAAAACTATGCCAAATATACATTATATCTTGGCTTTTGCCATAGTTTGCCAGCTTTTTTCGATAAACGGTATAGGCTTCAGGAGGCATTGGGGAGAACAAAAAAGCCCCACTAGGGTGGGGCTGTTGGGGAAGCCAAATCTGCTTATTTTTTGTTGTTGGCAGGGTTGTAGTCTGGCAGTTGCTGGTCGGGGTCAAGCTCTACACTTTGGATTTTTTTGGTGGTTTTTACAAAAAACTTCCAAGTGTTGCCACGTTGCCAAATCTCTACAGGGAGGTTGATGCGGGTTTTGTTGCCGCCTTCTTCAATTACTTCCACTACAGCAGGCATAGGTACTTCGCCCTTGTTGCTAATGGTGATAAAAGCCCCTTGAGCAGGATCATTGGCTTCTTTATACTCAAAGCCTTCTACGGCTTGGTCGATACCGCCAAGGCCATAGAACCAAGTTTTCCAGAACCAAGAGAGTGATTCACCAGAGCCGCTTTCCATAGCACGGAAGAAGTCTTCGGGGGTGGGGTGTTTGAATGCCCACTGACGGATATACTCACGGAAGGCATAATCAAAACGCTCAGGGCCAAGGATGACTTCGCGCAACAACACCAAGCCAAGCGCAGGCTTGTAGTAGGCCGTTAGGCCGAGGGATTGCTCTGACACGATGTCGGGATAAGTGCTGATAGGCTCTTTGAGATACCCGGCTATGCCGCCTAGTTGGCGCATTGGGGGAAATCCGGCACCATACTCACCTTTGTTGAAGGCGCGGGTGCTGTGGATGTTGATGAAAGTATTGAACCCTTCGTCAAGCCAAGGGTATAGGCGCTCGTTAGTCCCTACAATCATCGGGAACCAGTTGTGGCCAAACTCGTGGTCGGTAACACCCCAAAGGCCTTCACCTTTTGACTTGTAGCTACAGAATGATACGCCGGGGTATTCCATTCCGGCAGCACGACCAGCTACGTTTACGGCAGCAGGGTAGGGGTATTCAAACCACATCTGCGAGTAGTGTTCGATAGACGCTTTGGTGTACTCAGTAGAGCGCCCCCAGGCTTTGTTGCCCTCGCTTTCTATTGGGTATACCGAGTGTGCCATACAAGGCTTGCCGCTAGGCAGGTTGATACGGGCAGCATCCCAGATAAATGCCTTAGAAGTAGCAAAGGCGACATCGCGGCTGTTTTCCATCTTGAAATGCCAAGTGAGCGTTCCGCTCTTGGTAGGACGGGTTTTGGAAGCGTTGCCTACTTCTTTGGCATCGATAATCATCACGGTTTTGTCGCTGTTAGCGGCTTGCTCTAGGCGCTTGATTTGGTCGGCAGTGAGGACTTCTTGTGGGTTTTGCAAAGCGCCCGAGCCTACTACGATATGGTCGTAGGGAACGGTGATTCTGTAGTCAAAATCGCCATAATCGCAATAAAACTCGCCTGCTCCTAGGTAAGGCTCATTGTTCCAGCCACGCACATCATCGTATACAGCCATGCGGGGATACCATTGGGCAATTTCGTAGATGATACCGTTCTTGGTATCCTGACGACCCATACGGTCAGCGCCATAGTTGGGGATGTAGAATCCGTAATCGATGCTGATGGTGGTCTTTGCGCCAGGCTTGAGCGGCTTGGCTAGGCGAATCTGCATACGGGTATCATCAATGATGTTTTCGGCAGGTTGGTTGTCTACCTTTACAGAGCTGATGTTGTAGCCGCCTCCAGTTTCGCCACCTTCAAAGCGCCCACCATCGGTAGACAGTGTAAGCTCGCCGCGAGAGTCTGCTTTAAAGCGGTTTTGATCCAGTTGTAGCCATAGGTAAGGCAACTCGTGGGGGCTGTTATTAGTATAAGTGATGGTTACGTTCCCTTTGAGGGTATTGGCGGCCTCATCCAAGGCAATCTGGATGTTGTAATCCACACGGTTTTGCCAATAAGCCTCGCCAGGGTAGCCCGAAGCTGTACGGTAAGGGCTGCGTTGTATTTGAGAAACTGGGTCAAATAGCGCTTGGTTGTTTTGCGCGAAGATATTCGGGCAAAGCAGAACAAAGGCTAGAAGCCAGTGTAGCCAAATTTTGCTCATAATGTGTTTGGAGTTTATCGAATTGAGATGTTTGAATTAATTGTGCTAATTAGCGTTTTTTGTAGAAAAAAGAAAATTTACGTCTTAATACTTTTGCCAAACGCTGTGCTAACCATTGCGATTTTGTAATTTTGTGTCCTGATAGCCAAATACATTGACCTGCCTTTGGTATTGCTTCACATACAAGCCCGACAAATACAGGCCTATTATTCACCCCTGAAGATTTTCGAAATCCCTGCATGGAAAACCCAAGTACTACGTCCCTTCAAGCCTCTATTCTCCCTCATATAGAACAAATAGCCCAAACGCTCAAAGGCGTAGGACTGACAGAAAGCAACAAGAAAAAGCTGCTCAAGCCGCTTCAGCCTCACTTAGAGGTCGTAGGCAACTTTTTGCACTGTGAGCAGGAGGACGAGGTGTGGCTGTTTTCCATTTTATTTGCCCTCAGTATCAGCAGCCGCGAAACCGACCTCGAAAGCCTGACTGACTACCTCGGCTGTAGCCCCTTTATGACGGTGCAGTTTGTGCCTGTATTGGAGCGGATGGTACAGAAGCGCCTGCTGGTCAAAAGCTCTGGCTATGATACCAAGGTCGTTACGACGCGCTACCAGGTGTCGAGCTATGTGTTCAATGCCGTATCGTTCAACAAGCCCGTAACAGCCCACGAAGTATTCGTAGATGTGTATGAGGTCATTGAACGCATCAATGAGCTGATTTGTGAGCGTGAGCGCAACAGTCAATTGACCAAAGACTTGATTGAGGAGGTGATGGCCTTGGTCGAAGCAGAACAGGAGCGCTTCCCCGCATTCAAAAAACTGCTGGCACTCAGCCTGCCTTACGAAGACAATTTGCTATTGCTCTACCTTTTTTATGCTTTTGCCAATGAGTCTAACGAGGCCGATTTAGAGCGTTATATTTACTATGTCTATGATTCGATGGGCAGCAAGATACGGGTCAAAAAAAATCTGTATTCAGGAGGGTATCACCTCATAGAAGACGGCTGGGTCTGCTTTGTGGACGATAGTTTTTATGGGGGAAGAGAGATATCGCTCACTGACCGTGCTATTGAGTATTTCTTCAATGAAGATCTTGGCAATATGGCTGCCCGCAAAAGCTTTGTACCCAAACACTGTGTGGTCATTGCGCCCGATAAAACTACCTTGCTGCCGCTTTATTTCAACAGCCAAGAGCAAAAGTCGATAGACTTAGTCGCCAAGCTATTAGAAGAAGAGAACTTTCAACGCGCTACGGCCAAGCTCAGCCAAATGCGGATGCGCCCTAGCATTACGATGCTGCTACACGGTGCGCCGGGTACAGGCAAAACCCAATGGGTGTATAACTTAGGGCACGAAACCGGCCGGCACGTCTTGATGGTCGATATTTCTTCTATTCGTGATAAATACCTAGGCGAATCGGAAAAGCGTATCAAACAAGTATTCAAAACCTACCAACAGGCCAAAGAACATTATCCCAAATGCCCTATCTTGCTCTTCAATGAGTCTGATGCGCTCATCAGCAAACGGTATGAAGTCAGCTCTAGCGCCGACCAAATGAACAATGCCATGCAGAATATCTTGTTGCAAGAGTTAGAAGATTTTGAAGGAATCCTGATTGCGACTTCTAACCTCAGCCTGAATCTGGACGCAGCTTTTGAGCGCCGGTTTTTGTACAAAATACCCTTTCAAAAGCCTGATGAGGGGGTTCGTGCTAAAATATGGCTCGATAAAATGCCCGAAATCGACCAAACGCTTGCCCAGCAGCTTGCCCAGCAGTTTCAGCTGACTGGCGGGCAGATTCAGAATATCGCCCGCCGCTACCTACTCGAAAACCTCCTCAACGATGCCCCACCCACCTACGAAATCCTTAGTGAGCTTTGCCGCCAAGAGTTTTTGCAAGGCCAAGGTAGTACGCCGGTTGGGTTTTAGTGCTGGTTTATCCCAATTCTGATTGGGTATAGAATGCGTGCCATCGTGGGCTAAATCTCTTTTATGCGTTTTTCGCCCAGTATGGGCATAAAAACGAATTTAACGAGACATTAAGCCCGGGGAATGACTTTTATGACGGACAAGTCCCAATCTCTCTAACTAATTTTGATGGGGGATAATAGGGCTGAGTAGATGGTTTTATAGGCTTTTTGTCGAAATGTCTTATATTTGTACGATTCCCTTATCATCCAACTCTTGGCTATGAGGTGATTAGTTCCTTGTTGGCCTCTTTTTCAAAACAGATACCTCTATGTCTCTTGTGAACACAAGGCGGCAAGCGCCTATCCTACGCTTATTTTGGCTATTATTGATATGTTGGGCAGGCTTGGCTCAGAGCCTCTATGCTACCCACATCCGCGCCGGCGAAATCACCTCTAGGCGTACCTCGGGTACGGCGCTTTCCTATTGCTTTACAGTTACCCTCTATACCGACGATACTTCGCCGGTAGAAAGCTTTGAGCTGGTGCTCAATTTTGGCGACGGGACTACCGGCACAGCCTCCCGCATCAGCCAAGTAAGGCTGGGAAACCTGACCACAGTCAATGTGTATCAAGTTTGCCACACCTATGCCGGCCCAGGGGTTTATCGGGTATTCTTTGTAGAAGAAAACCGCAACGCGGGGGTCTTGAATATGTCCCAATCCGTAAATACACCGTTTTCGGTAGAATCACAGGTGGTGATAGACCCTTTTCTGGGTATCAACAATTCCCCTATCTTACTAGCGCAGCCCATCGATTTGGCCTGCATCGGACAACGTTATACGCACAACCCTGCTGCTTTTGACCCTGATGGGGACAGCCTCTCTTACCGGCTGACTATCCCCAAGCGCAGTGGCACAGAGACTGTCGTGGGATATTTAGACCCCGCAGACGTAACGCCAAGAGGCTCTTCGGAGGCCGGTGGTGCGCCTTCGTTTTCTATCAATCCCATCACCGGAACCATCACTTGGGACGCACCCAATGTGCCGGGCGAATACAACATCGCCTTTGTGATAGAAGAATGGCGCGGCGGCGTGCGTGTAGGCTTTGTAGTACGTGATATGCAAATCACCGTAACCGACTGCCGCAACCGCAGGCCGGAGGTTATCGTGCCCAACGATATATGTGTGCCTGCCGGCACACGCATTGAGGAGATTATCAGGGCGGTAGACCCTGACGGCAACCGCATCCGACTGACTTCTGAAGGGGGAGTATATGGCTCCCTCATCCAGCCTACAAGGGCTACGTTTACACCAGGGGCTACTCAACCCCAAAATTCACCCGCATCGGCTACTTTCGTATGGCAAACCAACTGTGTACACATTCGCCAAGAGCCATACCAAATTGTCTTTAAGGCCGAAGACGAGCCACCACCACCCCAATCACGCCGCTTGGCTGACATCAAGCCTTGGCGTATTACCGTAGTGGGGCCGGCACCTACCAACCTGACCGCAACACCTAGCGGCAGAAATATGATCCTCAATTGGGACAGTTATTCCTGTACCAATGCTTCTGAGCTGATTATCTGGCGGCGAGAGGGCTGCTCCGATTGGATACCGGCTGATTGTGAGATTGGGGTACCTCCCGAAAGAGGCTATGTCGAAATTGGACGTGTATCGGCCAATGCGACTACCTTTACAGACCTGACTACCCTCAAACGGGGGGTGCGCTACAGCTATCGCGTGTCTGCTACTTTCCCCGCACCCGCAGGCGGCGAAAGCTATGCTTCTAACGAAGCCTGTATGGCCGTGGCTATCGAAGCTCCCGTGATTACACAGGCCTCGGTAATACAAACTGGCACAAACGATGGGCGTATCAATATCCAATGGATTCGCCCGCCGGAGGGCACATTTACCCCCCCATACCGCTATGAACTGTATCGTGCCGAAGGGTTGACAGGAACGGATTATGCCCTAATCCAAACAATCAATGACCCTACGGGCGCGCAAGCAAACTTTAATTTTGAAGATACCGGACTCAATACCCAAGCGCTGGCCTACAACTATCAGGTGCGTTTCTTTAGTAATGCCGGAACGGTAGAAGAGGCCTCTGACCCAGCCTCCTCAGTGAGGCTAGAAGTGGCTCCTGCGCCCAGTAGCCTGCGCCTAGTTTGGCGCTATGAGGTACCTTGGTCTAATGTAGGAACACGACACCGGATTTTCAGGCGCATTGGAGGCAATTTTGTGCAGATAGACGAGGTAGAGGCTCGCGCCGGAAACGAACAGGTTTATGCCGACTTTGGTACTTTTGGCGATGAGCGACTCATCAATGGCCAGCAATATTGCTATAGGGTAGAAACAATTGGCACTTTTTCTAATCCTGTTATTCCGGTTGATCCTATCCTGAATTTCTCTCAGGAGTTTTGCGCCATCGCTGTAGATACTACCGCGCCTTGTCCGCCAATCTTGGCATTAGACTCTATCTTGTGTGAAGGTTTCAACGAACGTACCCCTTTGCGCAACCGCTTAAGCTGGCAAAAAGTCGTTACAGGCACGGTTGGTGGCCGTCAGTGTGCCGATGACATCGATTTCTACACCCTCTACTACAGCCCAACAGAGCCGGGTGAGTTTGTAGAGTTGGTGCGTACACGGGATCTCAATTTCATCCACGACAATATCAGCTCCCTTGCGGGTTGCTATGAGGTTACGGCCACCGACCTTTCGGGCAACGAAAGTCGACGGAGCAACCGGGTGTGCCAAGACAATTGCTTCCAGTATGAGCTGCCCAATGTCGTAACCCCCAACGATGACCAAACCAACGAACGCTTCAGGCCATTCCCTGGCTATCGGTTTGTAGAAAGTGTGCGGACAACCATCTACAACCGCTGGGGCTCGGTAGTATTTACGACCAATGACATCGAAATCAATTGGGATGGCAAAACCAATAATGGAACTCCAGTAGCACCAGGGGCTTACTTTTATTCTGCCGTCGTACGTTTCATCACCTTACGACCCGAACAAGCCGTACAGGAATTAAAAGGATGGATAGAGCTGATTCGATAATTATTTATTAGATTGACAATCGGGGATTTACGATGGATGATTTTAGATTGTCCATCGTCAATCTGAAATCGTCTATCGTACATCGTCCATTCCTAAACAAAGTGGATGAAAACTTGTGAAACAGCTTAGTTTTTCGGAATTTTGCGAACGCTTTAATAGCGATGCTATCTTTTCACTATTCTGATTAACATCAATGGATAAGAACCAAGCCATTGGGTTGGCTTTGATATTTGTGCTGTTGACGGTATACTTCCAATTCTTCGTACCACCACCAGAAGCAGCTCAAAACACAAACAACAAGCAAACTTCCCAACAAACCACCACTCAGGAACCACAACAACCTGTAGATACTTCTCAGAAAGATACAACTGCGCTTGTGCTGACCACAGACTCTGCCAAACAAGCACAGGCTGAATCAGCTTTAGGGGCTTTTGCACGCTTTGCTGAAGGCAAGGAGAAGCAAATCCTGTTGCGCAACGAGCACCTCTCCTTGGTACTCTCTTCCAAAGGAGGAAAGATAGCACAGGTAACCTTGCTAGACCACCTCGACCAAAACAAAAAGCACATACAGTTGCTTGACCCGCGCAATAACCAAATGGCGCTTTTGGTCCAAACCAAAACAGGTAAAAGCATCGACTTGTACAGCCTATACTTTGAGACCAGCGCCGCCGCCGAGGTCGTCGTTACCAAAGATAGCGCCACTGTCGTGTTCAGCCTTCCCCTAGGCAATGGCCAAGCTATAGAGCAAGTGTATACGCTCAAGCCTGATGCCTATACAGTAGACTATCACCTGCGCTTCAAAGGATTAGACAACGTGCTCAAGCCACAACCTGCCGAACTACAATGGGCGGCACAACTGCGCAATACCGAGCCAGACATTACCCAAACACGTAATCAAACGACAGTAAACTATTATACTGCTACAGGCAGCTTTGATTATCTTAGCGAAAGCGCTATGGATGCCAAGGAAGCGAAGCCTGAGCAAGCCCTACACTGGATTGCTTTCAAACAAAAGTTTTTCTCCTCTGCATTGATAGACTACCGCAAGGAGCTACAGCAAGCCAAACTCAACCAAGTAGGAGATGCAGATAACACCGAAATTCTCAAAACAGTAAGCGCATCTATCCAGCTTCCTTGGGAAACATTGAGCAAAGATGGTGGGCGCTATGCCTTCTTTTTCGGCCCCAACCGCTATTATGTCCTCCGTGATGTGAGTGATGGGTTTTATAAGAATGTTAACCTTGGCTGGCCGATTATCAATATCATCAGCCGGTTTGTCATTGTGCCGCTTTTTGCTTTCCTAGAAGGTGTTATTGGCAATTACGGCCTTATCATCATCGTACTGGTCTTTCTGATTCGTTTGGTGCTCCTGCCGCTTTCGTACCGTTCTTACATCTCTATGGCCAAGATGCGCGTAATCAAGCCCGAACTGGATGCCCTCAAGGAGCGCGTAGGTGACGATATGCAGGCAATGCAGCAAGAGCAGATGAAACTCTACCAACAGGTAGGCATCAACCCTCTCAGCGGATGTGTACCCGTACTCCTACAGATTCCGGTGCTCTTTGCGATGTTTACTTTCTTTCCTAATGCCATTGAGCTGCGCCAACAGGGCTTCTTATGGGCATCGGACTTGTCGGTATATGACTCTATACTTACACTGCCCTTTGCTATTCCTTTCTATGGCAATCACGTCAGCTTGTTTACCATCCTGATGACGGTATCGACCCTACTCGTAACGCTCTTCAATGCCGAAAACAGTCCTTCTGTCGATGGACCTATGAAGTCAGTACAGTATGTCATGCCAGTGATGTTCTTGTTCATCCTCAACTCCTTCCCTGCGGGTTTGAGCTTCTACTATTTGGTGTCTAACTTGTTTTCTATCGGACAGCAGTTTATCATTCGCCGATTTGTAGACGATGAAAAAATCAAGCTGATATTAGAAGAGAACCGCAAGAAGAACAAAAACAAGAAGAAGTCGGGCTTCCAGGAGCGACTCGAAGCTGCCATGAAAGCCCAAGAGAATATGAAGGGCAATAAGAAAGGCAAATAAGCCAAGTGTTTTTCAAATTACTACCTAAAACAAAAGCCACCCCGGCGTTGTGTTGGGGTGGCTTTTGATGTGCCTAGTGGTTTGTTTTATGCATGTGTTACTTCATACACGGATATTGCCAAGGTAGCCAAGCTGTGAGCGGGCTTAGTACATATGTTGACCACCATTGATAGCATAATTGGCACCAGTGATAAAGCCGGCCTTCTCAGAAGCTAGAAAAGATACTAGGTGGGCAATCTCCTCTGTGCCTCCCAAACGCCCCACAGGAATGCCCTCAATAATTTGGTTACGTACTTCTTCGGCCACAGCCATCACCATATCAGTCGCCACATATCCGGGCGAAATAGTATTGACTGTAATGCCTTTGCGAGCCGTTTCTACGGCCAAGGTTTTGGTAAAACCGTGCATCCCGGCCTTCGCTGCTGAGTAATTGGCTTGCCCAAACTGCCCTCGCTGCCCATTGACAGACGAGATGTTGATAATACGCCCGTAGTTACGGGTGCGCATCCCGTCGATAAGGTGGCGGCAGCAGTTGAACACGCTCGTGAGGTTGGTCGCAATGACGGCATCCCAGTCTTCTTTACTCATCTTATGGAAAGGGCGGTCGCGGGTAATGCCCGCATTATTGACCAATACGTCCACAGAGCCTATTTTTTCTTCTATTTCCTTGACCATCATGCCCACGCTCTCATAGTCTGAAACATTGCCCTGAAACATATCAAAAGTATATCCGGCAGCCTGTTGGGCTTCATACCATTTTTTGGCCTTGTCCGGATTGTTAAAATTAGCCGCCACACGGAAGCCCTCATCGTGTAGTTTTTGGCAAATGGCAGTGCCCAGCCCTCCGGTAGATCCGGTTACTAAGGCAATACGGCGGTTGTTGTTGTCCATGATTGTTGAGATTTAGGTGGATTACACTGACGGTGTAGATTGATTTGTGTTGATGCTAATTTATCTTGGAATTTTTTTATTTGCAATGATAAATGTCAGATTCCTGCTTATTAGCTATATATATTGAACAATAGCGCCAAGTCGGAACTTTGTAGGGGCTGAATATTGTTTTAGCTCTGAAATATTCGGTATGCCGAGCATTTTTACAGCCCAAGAAGAGCTGTACCAACCTTATTGCGAAAAGTATGACAAAAATTAAGGACAAAACCGTTTTGATTACCGGCGGAGCTTCCGGGATTGGGCGTTTGATGGGTGAACGTATGCTAGAGCGCGGCGCAGCCAAGCTCGTCATCTGGGATATCAACGATGCGATGATGCAAGAGGTAGCGGAGGCATTTCGAGCACGCCAGTGGGAAGTATATACTTACAACGTAGACGTATCAGATGTAGAAGCCATCCAACAAGCTGCCGCCGCCGTCGAAAAAGAAGTAGGCACGGTAGATTTGCTCATCAACAACGCCGGTGTTGTTGTCGGAAAAGAGTTTGTGGAGCATAGCCATCATGATATCGATTTTACGATGAGCATCAATACGGCTGCTCTGATGCATATTAGCTTGGCGTTTTTGCCTACGATGATTGCACAAGGATCGGGGCACATCATCAACATTGCCTCGGCGGCAGGGTTAGTATCTAACCCCAAAATGGCCGTCTATTGCGCCAGCAAATGGGCTGTGATTGGCTGGTCGGATTCCCTTTGGCTAGAGCTAAAACAGAAACATCCCGGCATAACAGTAAGCACTGTTACCCCTTATTATATCAATACCGGAATGTTTGACGGGGTACGCTCGCCTATCATTCCAATTATCTCGCCAGAGCTTGCCGTAGCCAAGATTTTGCGAGGTATTGAGCGCAACAAACGCTTTGTGCGCATGCCGGGCATTATCTACCTCTTGCCCTTGGTCAAGGGGCTACTCAGTGCCGGCCTGTTTGACTTAATAGTCGGCAAAGGAATGGGGGTATACAAAACAATGACCAACTTCAAAGGACGTAAAGCCACTCAGAAGACCGAGGTCAAAGCCTAAGCCACTATTGCCAAAAACAAAAATAAGCCACTTCCTAAAAAGAGTGGCTTTTATACTTTAGGCACTATACCTCATATAAGGCAGGCTGTACTGCTAAGGCTTAGGCAATGTTGTTTACCAAGCGAGTCAATTTAGACTTGTTGTTGGCAGCTTTGTTTTTGTGGATGACATTCTTACGAGCCAAGCGGTCAAGCATAGCAGACACCTTCTTCAAAAGGTCTTGGGCTTCGTTTTTGTCTTTGCTGTTACGCAACTTCTTGATAAAAGTGCGTGTGGTTTTCACTTGAAAGCGGTTACGCAAACGCTTTTTTTCGTTGGCACGAATTCTCTTTAGTGCGGACTTATGATTTGCCATTGCTCAATGAATATCTTCTGTGTATGAAAATTGGGTACTTGTTGCTTTTTAAGACCGCAAAGATAAGTGATGATATGTGAAAGTCAAAGGTTTTGCAGATAATTTCGCTGAAAATATTTGGTTTAGAGGCGAATACCTAGCACTGTGATATCATCGCGTTGTTCTTGTCCACGGCTGTGCTGCTCTAAGAAATGCAAGAGGCAGTGTCGTTGCTCGTCTGTGGGAATAGGGGTGATGACTTTGAGCAGCAGCTCAAACTGGCTTTTGCCAAGGCTATGCCGCTTGTCGTCAGGAGCATCCATATAACCATCGGTAGCCAAAAACAGCATATCGTCAGGAGCCAAGACAAGCTCGTTGTTTTCGAAGGGGTATTCGTCGGCCGTACGGATACTGCCAATCGAGCGGCGTATACCATCTATCCGGTGTAGATGGCCTCCTTGGGTATAATACAGTGGCTGTTTGGCTCCGGCAAACCGGATGTGTATGTGTGTAGGGTTGTCAACAGCAGGGCTAAGCGTACAGAAACTGATATCCATCCCTTCGCGGTGGCCTGTTTGGCCTACTCCTTGCGAAAGTGCCATCTGTACTTGGCGGTCTAGTTCTTCGAGTACGGTTGCCGGGTCAAATATTTCGTTGGTATTGACAATTTCGTTGAGCAGTGCGTAAGCAATCATACTCATAAAAGCGCCGGGCACACCGTGGCCGGTACAGTCAATTACAGCCACAAACCGCTGTGTGCCGATTTGGCTCACCCAATAAAAATCACCCGATACAATATCCTTGGGCAAATAAATGGCGAAATAGTCGCGGAAGGTCTCCCGCATACGGCTCTCAAACGGGAGCAATCCTTGTTGGATTACTTGGGCAGCCCGGATACTGGCGGTGATGTGTTCGTTGTTGCGTTCTATTTCTAGCTTTTGTGTCTCTATTTCGGCCTTTTGTTGGTTAATTTGTTTGTAGGCCTGTGCGTTTTTGAGTGCGATAGTGGTATAAATGGCAATATTGCGCAAGAGGTTGAGGTGATAATCTGTATAGGCACCTGTTTGTTTGCTCTGTACGCTAATCAGTCCAATGACCTGCTCCCCATCTATGAGTGGGAGGCAAATGATGGCATTGAGCAAATCGCCGGGTTTGTAGGCATCGAGGTCTGTAAAAAACCGTGAATACTGCGCTTGGATATCCGTCAAAAAAATCTCAGCTTTATTGAGAACACAATAATTAGAAAACCGTTGGCTATCAGTTACCTTTACTTTAAACCCGGGTACTTTTGTCCCCTCATAAAAATACAGTTCGTAGTTGAGGACCTTGTTTTCGGCATCATACACTCCAATAGCGACTTCATCTACATCCATCAAATCCCGCAAATTGACATAGACCGATTCAGCGATGCGTTCCAAGGAGAGGTTGGTGGTGATGCTTCGCCCAATACTACCTAGCAGGGTGAGGTTGTTGTTGGTTTCTTTGAGTGTTTCGGCCTGTTGAGCAATCTCTTTGTTCTTGTCTTTCAGGGTACGATTGGCCTGATTACGCAACCTGAACATAAAGAACAGCACCCCTACAATAATCAGTGTGAAGGCAATCGCCACTGTATAGATGCTGATATAGAGACTTTGGCGGTTTAGCTCTATATCTTTTTGTTGTAGAATGAAGCGGCTCATTTGCCCTTCCATTTTGAGCATTTCTACCTCCTTGCTGCCGCTACTGTCGTTGGCAATATTGCTGAGTAGTTCGTTGGAGTCTTCGCCGATATAGTTGGAGATAATGCGCCGGATAGCGAGGCCAAAATCACGGCTGTTGAGAAACGCGTTGAGTGGCTCGTCCCAATCGCTGTTTAGGGGCATAAAGAACGCCAAGCCCTCGTTACGACGACTGAATACCGGATGACGGCGGATATTAGCGCCTTTTTTTAGTTGCAACAAATAAGTAGGCAGTTGTAGATAGCCCCAATAATTAGGTTTTGTGCCAATGAGCCGCAACATCTCCTCCGAATTTGCTACAAGCTTGTAGGTCAAATCAGGAGCAAAGCCCTGTTGCATCTGTTGGAGATGTTTTTCGAAAGTAGAACCTTCGAGTGTAACGGCTTGTAGCTCGGGCAAACGGCGCAGAAACGCCTCTTCGTCGCTGATAAGTGGTACAGCTGCATTGCTGATAATTACTTCTATATCTGGCAGGTAGGGGGCTGTGAATTTAACTTCTTTGCGGCGTGCTTCGGTGATTGTAACCGCACCTGTCCCGATGGTATTGGTGGAGGCCGTTTTTACGGTCTCATAGAATGCCTGAAAGTCTTCGATAAGCTCCCACTGAAGCGTTAGGTTGGTTTGGTACTTTTCTCGCACAAAAGCGACAAAGGCTTGTAACAACTCATATTCAATTCCGGCCAAATCATTGCCCTGACGATACACGAAAGGGTCATCTTCGTTGTAGATGACTATGAGAGTTCCTTGTTTTTTTTCGGATACGCTGCGCCAAGTCCCTTCGGTTTGTTGCCCAAAAGCATCAACAGCAAAGACACAAAGTAGCATAAATACCCCAAAGGCAGAGGCAAAAAAAGATAATGTAAGGTTTCGATGCATAGGCGCTCTATATACTAAAAAGATAGTCAGTAGTTGTGCTGCAAAAATAGCGCAGATGTGTTATCAAACATAATGAATTTATTTGATTAATCTTGTTTTTCGTCAAAAAATCCAAAAAAACGATGCTTTTCAGCCAGTATACAATCTGTGTGAGTGCTAAAATACAGAGATTGCCAAAAATGGTAGATTGGGATATGGCAGGATTTTACGCGTTTTTAGTATGTGTATCCTACATCTTGACTAAGCTATTGGCAAGCACACAAAAATAATCACCTCAAAATCAAAGATTTGTTGGCTTAATGATTAATTTGCAACGTTGTTGCATTATTAAAATTTGGCTTGTTTGATTTTATTTTTTAGATTTGCCAAAAAATAAGTTAAACCAATTCGCATATATAATTTTTATGAAACGAATATACCTATACCTCCTCCTATTATGGTCATCTACTGTAGCCATTCAGGCTCAACAAACAGGCAGTATCAGTGGGCAAATATTGGGAGAAGACCAGCAGCCGTTGGTTGGAGTGGTAGTACAGTTGTTGCCCGGGCAAGGGGGGGCTGTTACAGATGCTCAGGGAAAGTTTTCCCTCACGCAAGTGCCTCTCGGTCAACACTCATTGCGCATCCGTATGGCGGGCTACAGCCCACAAACGCTGAGCTTACAGGTAAGCGCAGATAACCCCACCACCATAGCACCGATTGTATTGGCGGCTGACTGGCTGGGGTTGGATGCCGTAACGATAACCGCCACAAGGTATGAAACCGACCTTCAAGAAGCGCCAGTAGTGGTTAACCGGATTGACAGCCGGATTTTTGAAGCCACGCAGTCGTTAAGTCTCTTTGAAGGATTGAGCTTTTCGCCAGGGCTGAGGGTAGAAAACAATTGCCAAAACTGCGGCTTTTCTCAAGTACGGATGAACGGCCTTGGCGGCCCCTATACCCAAATCCTCATCAACAGCCGTCCCGTATTCAGTGCCTTGGTAGGGGTCTATGGTTTAGATTTGCTTCCAGCCAATATGATTGACCGTGTGGAGGTTACACGGGGTAGCGGCTCTGTGTTGTATGGGGGCAATGCCATCGCCGGCACGGTCAACATCATTACCAAGATGCCCGTCGAAAACAGCCTTCAAATAGGGACTACCCTCAACCTCATCGATGGCACTACTCCCGACCACGCCCTAAACGTCAACGGTACTTGGGTAACCCCCGACAAGCGTGCCGGAGTGAGTATCTATGGCTTTACGCGCCACCGCCAGCCCTTTGATGCCAATGCAGATGGGTTTTCGGAAATCACTGCACTCAACAACACCAGCCTTGGTGCAGATGCTTTTTTCAAACCTAATGAGCGCAACTTACTACGCTTGGGGATGTACCACTTGAGCGAACTAAGGCGGGGAGGAAATGCCTTTGACCGTCCTCCACATCAGGCAGATATAGCAGAACAACTACAGCACCGCATCAACGGAATCAACCTGAATTATGAGCGCTTTTCGGCAGATGGGCGACAAAAAATAGCGCTGTACTCCAGCCTCCAACATACCCAACGTAATAGCTATTATGGTACAGGCGGACGCATTATCGAAGAGGGCGAGCCTTTGACAGAAGAGGACTTGCTGGCGCTGAACGCCTATGGGCAAACAACAGACCTCGCCTTGGTCAATGGAGTACAGTTTACGCAGGCTTGGTCGCCACGCTGGGTACTGACACTGGGCAGCGAATGGCAATACAACGAAGTAGATGACCAAATGCCCGGCTATCGCCGCAGTATTGCGCAGCGGGTCAGTACTTGGGGGAACTATGCCCAACTAGAGTGGACACCTGTGGACAAGCTCAGCTTATTGGCCGGCGGGCGATATGATTGGGTTCATATTCAGGGGAAATACAATTTCCAAGACGAACAACTGATGGATACCCAAATACAGCAGGTGCTTGTGCCACGAGTTGCACTTGTCTACAAACCCACCCAAGCCCTGCGTTTGCGGACTGCCTACGCCCAAGGTTACCGTGCGCCACAGGCTTTTGATGAAGACCTGCATATTTCTATCATCGGTGGCGATGCAGTATTTACACGCCTAGCCCCCGACCTACAAACGGAGCGCTCCGAAAGCTGGACAGCCAGTGTTTCGTATGCCAAACGCCGCCGACAGACCCAGTGGAGTGTGTTGGCAGAGTTGTTTCATACTCGTTTGCGTAATCCTTTTATCACTGCCGACCTACAGGTGTTGCCAAGTGGTGTCAGTGTATTCACCAAACGCAATGGCAGCGGCGCAGTAGTACAGGGAGTCAATACGGAGCTGCAATGGGCGCACGGCAGCCGCTGGCAGCTACAATTGGGCGCAACCCTACAACAGGCCTACTACTTAGAAGCAGAGGAAATTTGGGCTCCCGAAACAATTACTGAGCTAAACGCCGGCGATGTGCTCGAAACTACCCAGCTCTTGCGAACGCCCAATCTGTATGGCTACAGCGTCCTCAATTGGCAGACTACTAGCGCATTGAGCTTGGCGCTCTCAGGGGTGTATACAGGCAGGATGGACGTGCCACACGTTATCGGTACTGCTGATGGGCGGACAGTCATCAAGCGCAGTCCTGACTTTATGGAACTAGGGCTAAAGCTAAATTATGATTGGACACTACAAAAAATTCAAACCCTATCTCTATCCTTGGGGGTGCAAAATATTTTCAACAGCTACCAGCGAGACTTTGATGTAGGAATTGACCGCGATGCGGATTATGTATATGGCCCGGCACGACCCCGCACCTTGTTTGTAGGGCTGAAATGGGGTTTTTAGCCCTGTTATTTGGATGAATAACCTAAATACCAGCACTAGTGACGATACTGGTGCTGGAAAAAAATCCATCACATCCTCACACACCGACGGACACACCAGTACAGGAAAGTACGCGAATGATGCCAAGCTTACCGAATCACTAAATCATTGTGAAATAGCCGCCAATCATTCTCCCATCACAAAAATACAGGGTAGTTTGTGTAAATTGGGTAGCTCAGCCTTCCAGGCTTCGAGTGTTTTGGTTCGTACCCAGCCGTCGGGGGCGGTCAAGTTACAAGCAATGCAAAGCAATGTTTGGGGGTGCCCAACGTGTAGCAATGTTTGAAGCATTGCTTGGTTGCGGTAGGGTGTTTCCATAAAAATTTGTGTTTGCCCTTCGCGTGTGGCGCGTTGTTCGAGTTGCCGTAGGCGTTTGCCACGCTCAGCCGCATCAATGGGTAGGTAGCCCTCAAACGCAAAACGCTGCCCCTGAAACCCAGAGGCCATCAAGGCCAGCACAATCGATGAGGGGCCTGTGAGGGGTACGACCTTGCGACCTTGCTCGTGCGCCCAACGGACAGCCAGCGCCCCGGGGTCGGCAATGCCCGGACAGCCTGCTTCTGACATAATGCCTATCGAAGCATCGGGCGGCACAGTGGCCAGCTGCTCTGCTAAGGTGTCGGCCTTGCTGCGCTTGTCTAAGATTTCAAAATGCAGGGTATCAATCACCACGCCGGTACGCAGGCTACTTATAAAGCGCCGCGCAGTACGCAGGTTTTCGACCCAGTAATATTGGGTATGTTGAACTACCTCCCGCACCAGCGGCGGCAATACGGCATCCTGCGTATCAGGAGCCAATACAGTGGGGATGAGGTAGAGAATGCCTTCGGCCATATATTTTTGGAGTTGTGTTAAGAGTTGGCGCTACTTACGCCTGCTTGCTCAAAAGAGGCCATTTCATTCAAAAGCAATATGGCTGATTGTAACAGAGGGAAAGCGGCGGCGGCACCGGAGCCTTCACCCAAGCGCATCCCAAGCTGTAACAGAGGCTTGGCCTCAAGGTGTGCCAATAGCAGGCGGTGCCCTTGTTCATCAGATTGGTGGGCAAACACACAGTAGTGCCGTAGCGCTGGATACATCTGTATGGCAGCCGTACAGACCGCCGTCGCGATGAAGCCGTCGATGAGGAGCAGAGCACCCTTGGCGGCAGCCTGTATCATTGCCCCTAACATTTGTACCATTTCAAACCCACCAAAAGTACGCAATGCTTCTGGCAGCGCATCAGGGGCAATGATGTCGCCCTGATAGCCGTGTGTTTGGAGGGCTTGTGCGAGGAGTTGGGTTTTGCGTGCCAGCCCTTGGTCGTCGAGGCCGGTACCCCTACCCACACAGTCAACTAGGGGGAAGCCCGTAAGCAAATGCATCCATAGAGCTGCTGCCGCTGTATTACCGATACCCATTTCGCCAAAGGCCACACAATTAGTGCCTTCGGCCAAGGCAGGGGTTACAGTAGCTGCGCCTTTTTCGAGGGCTTGCTGCCATTGCTGGGCGCTCATAGCCGGAGCTTCGAGGTAGTTGGCAGTGCCTTTGGCAATTTTTTGATGTACAATCGGCAAGGCTGTCGGAAAATCAGCAGCCACTCCTGCGTCTACAACTTGGAGTTTGATGCCGTGTTGGCGGCAAAGAACATTGATTGCCGCGCCATTTTGTACAAAATTATAGACCATCTGCGCCGTTACAACCGAAGGGTAGGCACTTAGGCCAGCATCAGCAGCGCCATGGTCGGCAGCAAAAACCCAAAGCGTAGGGTGTTGGAGCTTGGGCTGTAGGCTTTGCTGTACCCAAGCTATTTGGGCGGCTAGAGACTCAAGAGCCCCCAGAGCCCCTAGAGGTTTGGTTTTATGGTTAATCAGATGCCATACTTTAGGCAAAATTGCTTCGTCAGGCGGGAGGATTGTTAGCGAGGGAATCATTCGTGGATGTAGGGCTGTGGTGAAACCTTGCCGGGTATTGTATCCCGGCAAGAGTGTAGAAACATTAGAAAGAAAACGAATAGTAGCCGCGAGTACCGTCCTTGGTCATCCCCTCTAGGGTTACCTTGCCACCGATGCGGCTGAGGATTTGCTCTACCTCTTGGGGTTGGCTGACAGGGCGGTTATTGATGGCCGTGATGATAAAGCCCTCTTGCAGGCGTAGGCGGGCAAAAAGCCCCCCTCGTATTTTTACGATGCGCACCCCTGAGTTGAGCCCCAGCTTGTCGCGTTCTATTTTAGAAACTGGTTCGAGGTCTGCGCCCAACGATTCGGCAGTAAATATTTCTTGCTTGAGGATGTCGGTAGTGCCGTCGCGGTTTTCGAGCAACAGGGTTATTTCTTGGTTGTTGGTGCCGCGTTTGTAGAGTACCTTTACTTTATCGCCGGGGCGGTAATAGCTCAAGTGTTCTTCAAAAGTGCTTTTGCCCAACACCGGATCATCATTGATTTGCAAGATAATGTCTCCGGCTTGCAGCCCTGCACGTTCTGCGGCTCCTTTGCTTTGAACACTCGTCACCAAGGCTCCTTGGTAGTTATCGAGCTTGAGCTTGAAACGTTCTACTTTTTCATTGTCAATATCATCGACACTCACTCCGGCAAAAGCCTTCTGGACACTGCCATACTTGATGAGGTCATTGAAAACCTTGGCCACAATATCAGACGGCACAGCAAAGCCATACCCGTTATAAGCACCTGTACGGGAAAGGATGGCTGTATTGATGCCCACAAGCTCACCTTGGAGATTGACCAGTGCCCCGCCGCTATTGCCGGGGTTGATAGCCGCATCGGTTTGGATAAACGACTCTAGGGGGAAGGAACCGCCCAAGAGCTGGATGTTGCGCCCCTTAGCACTGACGATTCCCGCCGTTACGGTAGAGGTGAGGTTAAAGGGATTGCCTACGGCCAATACCCATTCGCCTACTTTCAGCGCTCGCGAGCTGGCCAAGCGGATGTTGGGCAAGTTTTTACCTTCTACTTTCAGGATGGCCAAATCAGAAGAGGGGTCTGTGCCGACTACCTTGCCGCTGTATGATTTTTTCTCGTGAATGACCTCTATACGCTGTGCGTTCTCAATCACGTGGTAGTTGGTTACGATATAGCCATCGGCAGTAAAAATCACCCCCGAACCAGAGCCGAGCACACTCCGACGGCCACCTCCACCGCCAAAGAAAAACTCGAATAAATCATAAGAGTTGTATTGCTCATCCGAAACAGTCTTGATATATACTACGCTTCGGGTACTAATTTCGGAGGCTTTTACAAAATCATCGCTGAGAACACTGAGTGCCTCAGGGTTTTTGGCAGCTCTGACATTGGACTCATAAACAGCGTCTAGCTCGTCTATATTGCTAGGGGGTGTTGAGGAGCCAAAATACCAAAAGCTCAACACTAGAGTGGCTCCCAAAATACCGGAGCCAAAGCCTATACCTGAGAGGTAGAATAGTTGTTTGTTGAAAAATGTGTTCATTTTTTTATGGTTTTTGCTAAATATGTATCTAAAAGGGTGTTGTGTCAAGGACAAAATAGCACTCTTGTCTAATCTAAGAAGAGGTTTTTTTGAATCATAAACACAATGCTCCAAACACGCCGGAATGGAGCGCCATTGTCTAACACAAGACTGGTTGTTGAAAAATACACACGGAGCTTTTAAGGCAAAGGTATAAATTTTGTTGATTTTTAGCGAACCACACACCCAATGGGTCTGCGGAAAGGGGTCTGGATGAGCCTTCCGGCCAATACATCGGCGATTGCTTGCTCTAAGAAAGGGGTATTTTCTTTACGAGCACGGTTAAGCCGTTCATCTAGGCTGCCTTGGTATTTGACCATCCAAACCCCGCGCTGATATTGTATGAGTACACACTCTGGTGTCTTCTCTATTTTGAGTGCTTGACATAAGCGCCCATCTTCGTCGTATAACAGTGGGACGTTGGGCGGGTAAATGTCTGGAGCAAATTGTTGGGTACTGATAAATACCCAACCTACTTGGCTGTATTGGCGGCTGACATCTACAAACCAGTCTTGGTAGAGCTTGTCATAGGCGCATTCGGGGTTGCTAAAAATCAAGACCACACAAGCCTTGTCATTGTATTGGTTCAAAGCCCAGCGCTGACCGCCTTTGCGTAGCTCTGGAGCGCTAAAGGCCTCTATTTTGGTGTTGACTGTGGTTTGGGCTTCAAGCCCGAAGCTCCAAAGCAAACTACTCCAAAGCCAAAGTAATAAGTATTGTTTTCGCATAGCATTTCTTCATTAACATACACTTGTGGTAAGGCATCGCCCTAAAATTATTGCTTATGTAACGGGAATGAGCTGCTATAAGTTTTCGACAAACCCCTGTGAATCAGTAGACCAGTGATACCCAACTATCGACCAACCGGAAATATTGCCATTGGTAGAGCTGTGTTTCTTCTTTTTGGAGCAACAGGATATGGTGTGTGCCTTGCTGTGTGTGTGCATCGAGCACGAAATAAGGAATATGTAGTTGGGTGGCAAAAGCCAACGCTTTTTTGCCATAACATTTGTAGAGTGCTTCCTTGGCCGTCCAGCATAGGGTGAGGGTATCGAGGTTTTGCGCTGCATATGCTTGTTCTTGTGGGGAGACAAACTTGTGTTGGATGCGTTGTAGCTGCGGGCGTGGTCGTTCCAAATCAACCCCGATGGCTCCGACGAAGCTCAGCGCACAAACCGCCAACCCATCGTGATGGCTCAAGGAGATTTGCAGGTGGGGCTGCCCCAAGAGCGAGGGTTGTTGTGTGGGGCTTTTCACAATGCCACCATAGCTGATACCCAACATCTCACAAATCGCCTGACAGGCGTGCCTAGCGGCCAAGAAGGTCTGTTGTCGGGTAGGATGACGCAACTGCTCCCACTGTTGTTGGTCGTCGGGGCTGAGCGTCAAGCCGGCCAAGAGGTCTGCCCAAGAGTCGGTATTGGCCAATTGCCAAACGGCGAGCCATCTATCAGGGGCGGGTGTATCGATTGTAATCAGAGGCATAGGCTGTTTGGAAGCTATAAAAGAGTGAAACACATTGAAAATACATATCCAAGTTATATGCCGCCGGATATTTTTGGAAAAGCAGCTCGGAGCTTCAGCTTCGAGACAAGCTGAGGCCTCATTTTGGAGTAAAATGAGACTAAGCCCATAGTTTTAGCTTTGGGATTTGAAAAATGTCCAGTGGCGTGTCCAAGTCAGATATTTGCCCGAACACCGTGTAGGGATACTTGGTATATCGGCCAATATGCCTACATCGCTTTCCCCCAATGCAAATCTAAAAAAAACCGAGGGTCGAAGGGCTTTTTAGGACAATTCCTTACTTTTGTTCCGCTATCCCTTTTTTTGACTATTGCCAAATTTATGTCTACCCAAACCACTACCCATAAACTTCCTTCGTTCTTGGCTCCCTTGGCCAAGCGCATAGGGGAGGCCAATACCCGCTTGTTGGGGGTTCATTTGCTTGTCATAGCTGCCTTGGCTTTGTTGAGCTTGGTGTATAACTATCCGTTGCTCGAAGGCAAGGTGATGCTACAGTCGGATGTGGTTCAGGCTACCGGCGCTGCTCAAGAACTCAAAACATACCGAGAAGCAACGGGCAAAATAGCTCTTTGGACCAACGGAATGTTTAGCGGAATGCCAGCCTATCAGATTATGATGGACTATCCCAAGAGCTTGACCATCAAGGTCGGACGATTTTTGAGCTATTTATTGCCGGAGCCAGCCAATGTTGTGTTTGTATATCTCTTGGGTTTTTACCTGATGGGGGCAATACTAGGGTATCGTTGGTGGGTAGCTTTGTTGGGAGCCTTTGCCTTTGCTTTCAGTACCTACAATATCATTAGTATCGAGGCCGGCCATATTTCCAAAGCCTTAGCCATAGGCTTTGCGCCCCCGATGATTGGGGCTATCATCCTCGCATATCGTAAAAACGCTCTTGTAGGGGCAGCACTTGCCGCGTTATTTGCCTCTATAGAGCTATATACCAACCATATACAGATAACTTATTATGCCGTACTTGCCGTAGGGCTGTATGTCTTGTTTGAGTTAGCTTGGGCTTTGATGGATGAGCAGCGGGGGCAGCGCTTACAACAGTTTGCCAAGGCCTCGGCCTTGTTGTTGTTGGCCGGAGGCCTGGCCATAGGCTCGCAAGCCTCTAGGCTTTGGGGAGCCTATGAGTATACCGCTCAAACGATTCGGGGCAAAACCGAACTGACACCCCTCAATGCCAATAGCGGTGAAAGTGCCAATGGGCTTTCCAAAGAGTACGCTTTTCAGTGGAGCCACGGCGTGGCCGAAACACTTACGTTTATAGTGCCTAATTTTTATGGCGGAGCTTCTGGTGGAAACCTCAGCACCAAGTCCAATATGTACAAAACCCTTACATCGCGTGGTGTACCCGAAGGTACAGCTGCTGATTTTGTAGAGCGCCTACCGCTGTATTGGGGCGATATGCCTTTTACTTCGGGGCCGGCCTATATGGGCGCTGGGCTGATGTTTTTGTTTGTATTGGGCTTCCTTATCAGCAAAGACCGCCTGCGTTGGTGGGTGCTCAGTGTGGTATTGCTCTATACCTTGATTGCGCTTGGCAAAAACTTTGCTGCGTTCAACTACCTGCTCTTCGACTACCTGCCTTTGTTCAATAAATTCAGGGCCGTAACTATGATTTTATCCTTGCTGCCTATCTTCTTGGCTTGGATGATGATGTTGGGCATAGAACAAGTGATTTTGATAGCGCAACCAGCCACTACTGAGCCAACCAACAAAGCGACCAAGGTACGCGTCAGTCCTGCCAAGCCAGCACTTACACCCCGGCAATTGGCCGTAGCCCAGCAAGTAGTGATTGTGGGCGCTGTTTTCGGTGGGTTTTTGCTCTTGGTGGCCTTTGTGGCCAAAGGGATGTTGAGCTATATAGGGCTGGGGGATGAGCGGTTTTTAGCCAGTCTGACCCAAAGCGCAGGGCCGGAGTTTGCCCAAGAGTTGATGCGCGCCCTGCGTAGCGACCGCGCCGACTTGATGAGTAGTGATGCGTTGCGTTCACTTATTTTCGTGTTGGCAGCGGCAGGGGTATGCTGGCTTTGGCTGCGCCAACAGCTCAACTATACCTGGAGTGCCGTGTTGTTGCTTGCTATTGTGTTGATAGACTTATGGGGCATAGACCGTCGGTATCTCAATGCTGATAGCTTCCGTACACGCAGCGAGGTACGCCAAGTATTGGAGCGTAAAACACCTGCCGATGAGCAGATTCAACAAGACAAAGACTTGCATTATCGCGTACTCAATCTGACCACTGACCCTTTCCAAGATGCAACCACTTCGCTCAATCACAGGTCTGTTGGAGGGTATCACGGTGCCAAGCTGCGCCGCTATCAGGATTTGATAGAGCGTCATTTGCAAAATGAGTTGCGTACAGCCTTTACACTCCTGCAAACACGAGGGACACTCCAAACACAAGCCCAAGACAGCCTTCAGTTGCGAGTGCTCAATATGCTCAATACCAAATACTTGCTTGTCGGAGCGCAAAGTGGGCAAACCACAGTAGTCAAAAACCCGATGGCCTTAGGCAATGCGTGGTTTGTGGAAAAATATAACATTGCCCGAAATCCAGACGAAGAGATTGCTTTGCTCTATCAACTGGACACCCGCCGTGAGGCAGTAGTAGATGAGCGCTTCAAAACGCTTTTGCCTGCCGAGCTCAAATCAGACGCACAGGCGCGTATCGACCTCAAATCATACCAGCCTGATGAGTTGGTATATGAAACCCAAGCAGCCAGCCCTCAATTAGCGGTGTTTTCGGAGATTTATTACGAACCGGGCTGGCAGGCCTATCTCAATGACAAGCCCGTTCCTCATCTACGTGCAAACTATGTACTGAGGGCCTTGCCTGTCCCGGCTGGGAAGCATAAGGTCAGCTTCCGTTTCGAGCCTAAGTCTTATTACATCGGCTCACAAATAGACCTCGTGTGTTCTATACTGCTCTTCCTGGGGCTGGGGCTGGTAACTTGGGTACAATTGCGCAAGGAAACTGACGAATAAAATACTTTACAATCAAGTAGGTCTTGGTACAAAAAAGCAGCGCGCTTCCATTACTTTGGAGCAAATCCTTCGCGGTAGGTTTGTAAAGCTATCGCGAAGAAGATTTTTAATGACTTTCGCACCTAAATCACAGAAGACCTCCAGTATTCACAAATCCCCTCCTGATTTATTAATGAAAAATGCCCTTCGTGCTCAGATACACATATTTTTTACGGCACTTATGTTCTATACCCGCATTCCTTGCCCTTCGTGGGTAACACATTCTGCCGAATATCTCAACAAAGCGACAGTATACTTCCCTGTTATTGGTTGGATTGTGGGTGGGGCGGCTGCCTTAGTTTTTGTGGCTGCTCAAGGAGTTTGGGGAGGGTTGGTGGCTGTGGTGTTGAGTACGATAGCGACTATCTGGATTACCGGTGCTTTTCACGAAGACGGCTTTGCCGATGTGTGTGATGGTTTTGGCGGAGGCTGGACCAAGATGCGCATTCTAGAAATTATGAAGGACTCCCGTGTGGGGGCTTTTGGTGTAATCGGAATGATAGGGATGTTGGGGCTGAAGCTGGCTACTCTTTATGAGCTACAGCAAATGGTCTATCTGCCACCTTGGCTCATCATAGGCCACACCCTGAGCCGCTACACGGCGGTCTGTTTGGTTGCTACCGACGAGTATGTCCGCGAGAACGACGATGCCAAGGCCAAACCCATTGCCAAAGGAATGGGTAAGAAAGATTGGTTTTTTGCCACTTTGCTGGCCTTAGTACCCGTAATATGGGCTGTGAGTGGTTTATGGCCTGTTTGGGCGCTATTGGCGGTGCTCGTCTTTGGGGTTTGGTTGATGATGGGGCGCTATTTTCGCAAGCGCATTGGTGGCTATACCGGCGACTGCCTTGGCGCTACCCAGCAGGTAGCCGAGGTAGTGATTTATCTTGGGCTGCAAGCCTTATTCACACACAAATGGCTCTTAGTCTGATGATGACTACAGATGCCCCTCCTTTGGTCTCCATCCTGTGCTTGTGTTACAATCAGGCCGCTTTTGTGGCCGATGCTTTGGCCGCTGTCAAAGCTCAAACCTACCCACATTGGGAGTTGCTTATTGCCGATGATGCCAGCACCGATGGTAGTGCCGAACGCATCGCCCAAGTGATAGCAGATTGGCACAAAGAGCCTGTGCTACAGCGCGTTTTTTTTGAAGCCCAAACAGCCAACAAGGGACACTGTACCACATTCAATGCCTTATTGGCCAAGGCCAAAGGCAAATACATCGTTGACCTTGCTGCGGACGATTGGTTTACTCCAACAAGAATTGCCAATCAGGTGGCATTTTTTGATACCTTGTCAGAGGATTATGGCCTGATTTTTAGCAATGCTGCTTTGGTCGATGCCCAAGGGCGCTTGTTACGCTATCATTATCCTATCAATGCCGACGGACGTAGCCGGCTATCTATTCCTCAAGGCTGGGTATATGAGGAGGTGCTGAGGCGCTACTTTATCTGCACTCCTACGATGATGATGCGCCATACGATGCTCCAAGCTTTGGGAGGCTATGATGCAACACTGAGCTACGAAGACTTTGATTTGTGGGTAAGAAGCAGCCCAAACTATGCCTATGCCTACCTTGATGAAATCACGACCTACAAACGTCAGCTCCAAAACGCAGCTTCCAAGCGGTTTTATTTTGATATTCCGTCTAATCGTTATCAGTACGATACTTGGCGGGTATGCCGCAAAGCTCAAGCCCAAAACCAAACGCCAGCCCAAAACACAGCTTTGGCACAAGGGGCTCGTTATTATCTCAGGTTGGCATTTTATACCCGACAATGGGGCTTGGTCAGGCGTTGGGCCTTGATGTTAAGGCAGTTGGAGGCTTTAGGCTTTTTAGAGCGCTGGATTTGCTGGGCGGCCTCCAACAAGGTATCCGTACATTATTGGTATCGCCTTTACTTACGCTGGAGGTATGGGCAGCAATGAGGCTTCAAGCCTAATACAAATAGGGAACAACACAACACCACGGGATATTTTTGGTTTTTGTCGTGGGTATCTTCCCCCCTATTCTTGACGCATGTCTAACCGCGAAGAACGCAAAGGCGCATCCATATTTCAGGTTTTATACTCAATCAAAATTGGTTGGGGAAATGTGTCCGCTGAAAATCCTTCATAATCAAGAAAATCAAACCCTGAGCATCCTCAAATCTTGTCAATCTTGGTATAAAAAACAGGATTTACCAAGTATTGGTACGAGATTGGCTTACACCAAGCCTCAAGGAGGTTGTCTGCTGTGTTTCGTGCGGTAGTGTCATAGACTCGTGTTGGGGGGTATACGTAATCTGCTGTTCTAGGGGCAAGGACACCAGCTTTTTGGGTAGTCGTAGCCCCAACATACACTTGAAATGCCCCTTAGGACATTGGTTGTACCCAATCTTGGAGCAGGGGCGGCAGTTAAGTGTTAGGTTTTCGATAGACACAAAGCTGGTCTTGTAGGGGTACATCCCCAAGGCTGGAGTCGTATTCCCCCAGATAGCATAGATAAATTTCTTGTAGGCAGCAGCAATGTGCATTAGCCCGGTATCGTGTGTAAAGACCACTTGCGACTGTCTGACAACAGAGGCCGCTTGATTGACACTATATTCTCCGCAGGCATTATACACCCTCTCAGCCACTTGTGGATGTGTTTGATATAAGGCTTCCATCACATGCTTGGCCGTAGCCATTTCTTCTTTGCCCCCCAGCAAAATGATAGGCATTGGGATTTGTATACAAAACTCCAGTACCTTTTCTATCGGAAGCCGCTTGGTATAATGCCCTCCACCAATCACAAACGCCGCATAACCTTGTTGGAATAACACAGGAAATTCCGACAGCGGTACTTCGTGGTGAGGCGTTATGAAGTAGTCTAGCCCTTGATGATCATTCTGAACACCCAGAAAAGCTACAGTCTGCATATACCGGTCCACGATATGTGTTTTGGGCATCCAGTTGATTTTGGTGTTCACATACAGCCATTTCTGCACATTCAGCTTCTTGAGGGTCTTGTGGGGCTTGTTTAGCGCCATTTTGATACGAAAGCTTCTGAAGTTATTGTGCAAATCAATGACATAGTCAAAATTTTCGGCTTGCAGCCGCTTGATAGTATTTTTGATACAGCCGTTGAGAAGGTGTATTTTGTCGATGTAGGGGTTGTGAGCCAGGAGGTCGTGATATTGCTCTTTGGTGCAGAAGTGGATCTCTACTTGGGCTAATTGCTGCTTGAGGCATCTTACAACAGGGCTTGTCAGCACAATATCGCCCATAGAAGAGAGGCGTATGATGAGTATCTTTATGGGGTGCATAGGCCGGGGTGTTGTCGTGTTCAAAGGTTGGATAGTATGATTTTTACGAATATTGTTTGGGCTTAGGTTATTTTTTTGAGAAAAAATTCGCAATTTGCTGGCCATCAAGTGTGTTGAGCGTAGCCTCTTTGGTCAGGCCGGCTTTTCTCGCGATACGCACTCCCCAGTCAATATCGTGAATGGTGGCTTGTTCGTGGGCATCAGGATTGATGCTAATCTTGACTCCTTTTTCCAGAGCATAAGGGATATATTGCCAAGGAATATCCAAACGCCAAGGGCTTGCATTCAGCTCAATAGCGACCCCATTGGCTGCACAAGCATCAATAACTTTCATAAAGTCTACAGGATAGCCTTGCCGGCTCAGCAGCAGCCGGCCTGTAGGATGCCCGAGGATGGTAGTATAGGGGTTTTCTATCGCCTTGATAAGCCGTTGAGTAGCCTTGCTTTCATCCATTCTCAATCCGGAGTGGATAGAGGCGATGATAAAATCGAAGCTTTTCAGACAATCTTCGGGGTAATCTAGTGAGCCATCAGCCAGAATATCAGACTCGATACCTTTGAATATTTTGAAAGGAGCTAGGCTGTTGTTGAGCGCATCAATTTCACGATGTTGTTCATAAACACGGGCTTCGTTTAGCCCATTGGCATAAAAAGCCGACTGGGAGTGATCCGTAATGCCTAGGTATTGGTATCCAGCTTCAGCACAGGCCTGAGCCATTTGCGCTAGGCTGTGTTTGCCATCGCTATAAGTAGAGTGAGCGTGAATGACTCCCTTGATATCAGAGGTCTCCAAGAGCATTTCGGTTTGGTATTGTGTTGCCCAAGCCCACTCTTGGTGTCCTTCGCGCATTTCGGGGACGATATAGGGTAGCCCTGCGCCGGCATAGATGGCTTCTTCGTTGGCAAAAGTAGGCTGCTCCTTGACCCAGACCTGTAGGGGTACTTGGGTTTGGGTGGGCTGTGCCAAATGCCTTCCTTCGCAAGCTTGCAAAAATCGGGTACCGACCCACTCATCTTCCGACACAAGGTGCACAGAGACTTTGAGCTGTACTTCTGGTAACTGCCCCCGCCACACTTTGAGTCCGTGTGCGATAGGCGTAGGCTCAAGGTCTTCGAGCTGGTTTAGGCTGTGCCAAGCTGCTTCCCAATCGTGGCTAACGGCTACCCAACATAATTCACTCACAAATTCAGCCTGGCGGCGCAGCTCGCCGCTGGCGTATACTTTGCCCCTAAAAACGGGCAATGATGTCAGTGCTTGGGCTACTTTTTGGGCATACACTGCGGCTTTATCTAGGCGTAGCTTGCCCTTGGTGTCTTGTTTGAAGAGCAGCGCCTGCCGGATTTGTTCTTGGGTTTTGGTGCCAAATCCTTTGAGCTGTGCTACTTGGTTGGCTTCGCAAGCCTGTAGCAGTCCTTCGGCATCGGTGATGTTGAGCTCTTGCCAGAGTGTGCGCAGTTTTTTGGTACCAATGCCCGACAGGCCGGTCAGTTCTATCAGACCGGCGGGTGTTTTTTGCTTGACTTCTTCGAGTAGTTTGAAAGTACCGATAGTACAGAGTTCGGCTATCTTTTCGGCGATAGCTTTCCCTATGCCGGGGAGTTGTTGAAGCTCAGCAACGGAGAGGTTGGCTAGCGGGGTATCTACTTTTTCGAGATGTTGGGCAGCGGTAAGGTATGATTTAACTTTGAAAGGGTTCTCTTCGTGTAGCTCCAAGAGTGTAGCCAATAGCTCTAGTGTATGGATGATTTGTGCGTTGTCCAAAAGTTTCAAGGGGGTTGGGTCTAGGTATTGTGTCAAAATAGGGCGGCCAAGGTGGGTCGCTATTTAGTGACCTCTGAAAGCCGGCTGGGGCAGAAAATTTGGGGTATTTAAGCCCAATCTTTAAGGTGCATGTACTGTTTGCGTGGAGAGAATGTTACAACGATGGGCAGAAATTTTACCAAACCTCAGTTTGGCTATACCAGCGGCTATTCAGCATTTATACGACTTCTTGCGCTTTGAGCAGGGAGAATGCGACAGGGCTTTGGGCGAAAAGGGGCTTGGTCTGCCCCCAAACGTGTTGAAAAAGCTCCGAGTGTCGATAGTTGTTGAGATGCTCTTCGCTGAGCCAGTGGCTGTAGGTAGTAAAAATATGGGGGGCTGACCAGTCGCGCAGCAAGCTAAGGTGTTGGCAGCCTTCAAAGTGCCGTATTTGGTGTTTGTAAGTTTCAAAAGTAGCCAAGAAAGTCTCTACTTGATCTGCTTGGAAAGTCATCCGAACGATACGAATCAACATAGGGTAAGGGGTTGAGATGGTAGTCAGTATATTGACTAAGGTAGCCAATCTTGTAGTAGCTTACAAGTCTGATAACAAAAAAACCCGACAAGACAGGCTTATCGGGTTTTGTTTGAGGAGTAAAGCTGAGCGAAAGACGGGGGTCGAACCCGCGGCCTCGACCTTGGCAAGGTCGCGCTCTACCAGCTGAGCTACTTTCGCTTTAATAAATAGTACCAGGAGCGGGGGTCGAACCCGCACGAGCGTTTCGGCTCACAGGATTTTAAGTCCTGCGTGTCTACCAATTCCACCATCCCGGCGGTTCTTGTCTGCTCCTTTTTGCAGCGAGCGAAAGACGGGGGTCGAACCCGCGGCCTCGACCTTGGCAAGGTCGCGCTCTACCAACTGAGCTACTTTCGCTGATGGATGACTATCGTCCTAGTCATTTGGGACTACAAAGGTAGTGGGTTGATTTGAATTAACAAAAAAAGTGCTGATTTTTTTTATCAATGTTGTTTAACAATTTGTTTTTCAGGGGTATATTTTATTTTACTAACAAAAAAACCACTGCCACCGGCTTCGCCCAGGGCTGTATAGGGGTGTTCGCCCCAGATGAGGAAGTAATCATCATACCAATGTTTTAGCTGTACACTGTTGCTGAGGTTGATGCGTTCATCGCCTAGGATATCGCCAATGCGCTGGGAGTTTTGCTCCCCTACGGTACGATAACGGTGTACTAGCTTGGACTGAATTTTGTTTTGCTCCACATAGGCAATGACAGTACTATCGCCTATAAAACCGATACGAAGATTTTCGCGCTGGGTATATTCTTTCAGGCGTTTGATACGGATGGTATTGTCCCAAAGCTTGCGCCCGTTGAGATCAAAGGCAGTAATGGTGGCGTGTAGGTATCGGTAGCCGTCGAAGGTGCGGAAGGCATCACGTGGATACATTACGCCCATATTGTTGTTACGATATTCTTCCACATAGCTTTCTGTAATTACATAGAGCTTGTCTTGGTAACTGATGAGGTCTTCTTGCATCGTGGATTTCGTCCGGATGATATAGTCTTTGCCCCGACTTTGGCGCTTGGCAATGCGTGCTTGTATGCGGTCCACTTGTCGTTCGTTGCGGTATTTGAAATAATTGACAAAGTCGACAAATTTGTAGAACATGACCTTGTCTGTTTTGCCTCCTTCAAACGTAGCGACACAAAAACCTTGGGGGAGGTTGAGGCAGCGATGAGAGAAGGTCGCCAGCAGCATTCAGCGGTTGTCGCCGGTTTTGCGGGCAATGATTTGCTGCAAATAACGGTCGCGATCTTCGCCAAGATTGAATACCGGGAGTAACCCTACCAAGATGGAATAAGGCTGTACAAAGATTTGACAGGTACGGCGGTTACGAATGACAAAGTAGGCGGTTTTGCCTTCGGGGTCATCGTAAATGCGCTGAAAGTCAGTGAACTTGTCAAAAAATGAAGGCATTATTTGGAAAGATACCTCGCCCGAGGGCAGGTATAGCGCCGTGCTCTTGTCGCGATAACGCCCAATAATCAAGACAACATCATCGATGACCTTGAAATCCTCGACTTGCAACCTGAAAGGCAGACGGCCACTGAGGATACGTAACTCACCTGTTTGCACATCGATGCTGAGGGTAGAGAGATAGAGGCCGGAGTTGTCGGTGGTGAATATGTGGAAATAGCGCCCTTCATCATAATAGGTATCCAATACATAGAAGCGCCCCTTGAGGTCGTAGTTTTGTTGCCAGGCTTGCGCAAAATCTTCGGCAAAACGTGCCAGCTGTAAGGTACTGCTAAACTGCCGCGCTTGGGTAAAAGTAAGAATCCCTTTATCGCGCAGCGGAATCACATCTAGAGCGTAGGGGAAGGCATCGGGGGTCAGTATTTCGAGGCGGGCAGTCTGCTCAAATTGCCCATAAGCAGGTAAAAACCCTCCAAGTAGCCAAACTAGGCCAAGCCAGAGGAGCGCATGAAGATGAATGGGTGTGTGCATAGGTTTGGCGGTTTAGTATGTTAGGGAGCGCCTTAGGATGATTAGGATAGTAATATAACCAAATTTGATTAAAATTGTGAGCAATCCAGCCAAATAAGTTTTCGGTATTTTGTAGCCCGATACTTGAACCCTTGTAGGGTTTATTGGTAATGAGCAACTCTTGGCAGGTTTTTTTGGTTATATACCCATCAAGGAAAACACTTCGAACAATGTTACAGAAGAAAACACTTATCCTCGGCGCGACTACCAATGCCGATCGTTATGCTTATATGGCTGCCGAAAGACTGACGGCACACCAACACCCGATTGTGCTGGTGGGGATAAAAAAGGGAGAGGTTGTGGGCCAACCGATTGACAACAGCCGCCAAATACACACAGACATAGATACACTGACCTTGTATGTAGGGCCTCAGAATCAGCCAGAATGGTACGACTATATCCTCCAAACCAAGCCACAAAGACTTATTTTCAACCCCGGTACCGAAAACCCTGAGCTTGCCCAAAAAGCTAGCCAAGCTGGGATAGAAGTGCTCTATGCTTGTACTTTGGTGATGCTTTCGACCCAGCAGTATTGAGGAGATAAGCCCTGATTTTGTTTTCTTTGTTGTATGATGAAAATAACTATCCTTGGGAGTGGTACTTCGCAGGGCGTGCCGGTGATTGCGTGTGATTGTGTAGTGTGTCGGTCGCTCGATTTTCGGGACCAACGCCTCCGCGTGTCTGTACATGTGGAGTATAAGGGCAAGAGTCTTGTTATTGATACAGGGCCAGACTTCAGGCAGCAGATGTTACGGCACGATATCCGCCAAGTAGATGCGGTCTTGTATACCCATGAGCACAAAGACCATACTGCCGGAATGGATGATCTCCGCACGTTTCAGTTCAAGATGCCGAACGATATGCCCATCTATGCGCGCAACCACGTATTGGAGCAGCTCAAACGAGAATTTGCCTATATCTTTGTTGACAAAACTCAGAAATACCCAGGCGTGCTTTCGGTAGCGCCACATATCATCGAAAACAAGCTTTTTGAAGTAGAGGGTATCCCGATTCTGCCGATAGAGGTCTTACACTATAAGTTGCCAGTCTTTGGCTTTCGGATTGGGGATTTTACCTATATCACCGATGCCAACTATATCGCGCCCAAGGAGCTAGACAAGGTCAGGGGAACCAAGGTGCTGGTCTTGGATGCGCTCCAAAAAGAAGATCATCTCTCTCACTATACCCTAGCGCAGGCGCTGGAGGTAATGGCCGAAATCAAACCTGAGCAGGGCTACCTGACACATATCAGCCACAAAATGGGCTTGCATCGGGAGGTTGAGCGAGACCTTCCCAGCTATGTCAGGTTGGCTTATGATGGTTTGCAGCTACAGCTCTAAATAGATGGGCATCAAAAGCCTGTCAGGGAGTTGGCCGCTGACAGGCTGTGATGTGTATAAGTACCAAAAATAAGTTTTTTGGACTATTTAGGCTATGGTTTGTTGATTATTTGGGAGCATTGGTAGGTAGCCAAGTTTGGGTACGGTAAAACATCCCCCAATACCCACGCACCTTGAGTGTATTGCCTTCGCGCCATATTTTACAGTTGTATTCTTTACCACTTTCGGGATCGAGGATTTTGCCGCCCGACAGCTCGTTGCCATCCGCAGAGGCTTTGAGGCCGCTGAAGATGACCATTCCCAATACGGGTTTGTTTTTGCGCTCGTCCGTACATTTTTCGCAAAGCCCTTTGGCTTCTTCGGGGTCGGTGATAGAAATAATCTTACCAGCATAAGTGCCAGCAGTGGTTTTGTAGATATGTACTACGGAGCGCTCCTTGCCGGTGTTGTCGTCGACGGTCTTGAAATAGCCCACTACTTGGGCTTGTACGCCCAATAGGCTTAGGCAACACAACACAAAACTGATAATGATGGTCTTTTGCATAAGGGAAGTTAGTTTAAAACGGGGATAATTGGTCAACAAAAATACGTTTTTATACCAAGATTTGCTTGGTTTGAGGGCTTACTCGATTTGATTTTCTTGATGCTCAAGGATTTTCAACATACACACTTCCCAAATTAATGCTGATGGGGGCACAATCCGAATCAGTGGTTACGCTTTCCAGCGAAGCAATTCGTCGAGCAAGTCGGGGTTGGTTTCGAGCGCATTGCCCACCACTACCATATCAGCGCCGGCTTGGTAGGCTTGGCGCAGGTGGTCGGCGTGGCGGATACCTCCGCCTATCACCAGGGGATTTTGGGTTTGTTGGCGGATGGCACTGATGACCGCCGGGGGGATGGGGTGTTGTGCGCCGCTGCCTGCATCGGCATAGATAAGCCTCAGCCCCAGCAGCTCTCCGGCGAGCGCTGTACAGGCGGCTAGCTCAGGCTTGTCGGAGGGGATAGGGTTCGTGTTGCTGATATAAGCTACGGTGGTAGTGCGCCCTCCATCTACCAACAAGTAGGCCGTAGGAATGATTTCTAAGCCGCTGCCTTTTAGGAATGGTGCGGCAGCCACGTGTTGCCCAATCAGGTATTCAGGGTTGCGGCCTGATATTAAAGAAAGCAACAAGATAGCGTCTGCGCTTGAGCTGATGTGTAGGTTGCTTCCCGGAAAAATGATTACTGGCTGCACACACATTTGGCGGATGTAGGCAAGGGTTTGCTCTAGGTTGCCTTGAGTGATGAGGCTGCCCCCTACCAGCACCCAGTCTACTGCGGCAAAGGCAGGCTTGCTACTCCAACGTTCAAACACCTGTGGCGAAAACTTGTCGGGATCTATCAATAGCCCAAAAGCTTTATGCCCTTGGGTTTGTAGTTGTATCAGTTGCTTGAGCAGCATTATGAGCAGTTTGGGAAGTTGATGAAGAAGACTTTCCGCCGGGAGCGCGTCCTTGTTGTTGGGCAGCTTGGCGTAAGTATTGTAGCGCCAAAGTCTGCACTACATCTTTGAAAAAAACAAACAGCCAGTTGCGCATCTCTGCTTTGACCATCTGCCAGAGCTTGCTTTCTTGTGGAGGCGCAACAGGCCGCTCAGTAGGGGTTTCTATTGGCGTTTGCTCGGGGGTTGGGCTTGGTTGTTGGGGCTTGGTATTGGCTTTTTGCAAAGTACGGACTACTTGATAAGTACCAAAGGCCATACCGGCCATAAACAGCACCGTGCTGAGCTTGCCCAATTCCAACTTGAGCTTCTTTTCTTGCTGACGTAGCTGCTTGTTTAGCTCTAGGCGCTTACGATCGAAGGGACTTGCGTCTAGCTCGTTTGCGCTCTTCGTCTTTGTTGATTTCGTCATAAATTTTGTATTCCAATTGGTTATGCAATCTTTGTCGAATCAGCCATAACATCATCAAAAAAAGCCCTTGAACGCCTGCAATACACAGAAAACCGGCAAAAGGTGTATCTGGAAACCACCAATGATTGATTAGCAAGGCCAGCCCCACACTGATAAGCAGCCACAGCGAAAGCATGATGATGGCAATCACAAAAACTTCCAACAACAGGATGATGAGTGTCGCAATGCGCTCCTGAAAATCGAGCTTGGTCAGCTCTACCCTTGTTTCGACATATTGCGTAACAAGGTCTGCGATGAGTTGTCGGTCGATGAGTTGATTGAGCAGTTGTTTTAAATTCATACGACAGCGGAGGCTTGGGTGTGCATTGGCTTAGCGGTTACAAATATCTTTATAAATACAATATTGACAAGTATCGGTGTCAGTGGTTTTTGCGAAGTCTTCTTGTGGGTCAAGCATTTTCCGGATGATTTGCTCCAAATGATACTCCGAAGTCTGGATAAAGCCCTGCCAATCTTGGGTCGAAAGTTGTGGGCTTTGGCCTTTTTCTTCCAAAGAGAGTAAAAATTTCTCTGGTTCACGCAAGGCATATACGCCGGCGCTGAGCTGTGTGGGCGGGGTTTGGGTGCGGGTAGCAGGCAAAAAGCGCTGCTTCTCGAAAAGCTCTTTGGCCACAATATACTTATAAATCCAGAGCTGCCGTAGCTTATCAGCCATAGGGTCGGTATGGAGGCGCTCCAGTTCTTCGGTTTTGATGTGTAGCTCAGTAGCACGCACCTTCCCGGTTTTATAATCGATGATGCGCAGGTGTGGCCCTATCTGGTCGAGTCGGTCGATGATACCGGTAATCTTGACGCGCAGGGTCTCCCCGTGGATGATGGTCTCAAAAGTAGTGATGATATTTTCACGCTGCCGTTTGCCTAGCTTGTCAGTATCGTCTTTGACGTTTTCAAGCAAAATAATTTCAAAAGGCTGTTCCGATTTCTGAATTTCAGCAATTTGCGCTTTCAGAAACTGCTCCATAAACGTAACGGCCACTTCCTTGGTGATATAGTTTTCGCCGGTGAGGTCGTAGTTGACGTAGTTGCTTTGTTTGAACTTTTCTTCTACAATACCCGGCACCTGCGGCAGCATTTGTTCGATATCACTGATGCCTACCTGGCGGTGTAGGTTCTTAGAGGCCATCTGTGTGAAAAGCTCTTCCAAAATTTCGTGGATGATAGTCCCAAACTTATCAGCGCCCAGCTCATCACTCGTTTGCTGTGGAGCTTGCAGACCAATAATTTCAGCAAAGAAATACTTTAGCGAGCAGGCAATGAAGGTATTGATGTGGGCGGGAGAGAGGCCGCTTTGTGTAATTTGTTGTTTGACTTTTTGCAACAGCCAAGGGCTTTTGTTGATGCGTAGTTCGGGGCTTTGCTCAGCTTGTCGGGTGCGGTATTGGGCTTGGCGTGTGCGCACCTTTAGCTTGGGGTTGGCCTGTACCCAGTCGCTTTCAATCTGGTATAGTAAGCGACTGCGCTCCTTGGCTCCATACGTATCCGAGGGAGCCACATATACCAATGCCACACGCTGTGCGCGCTGTAGCAAGCGGTAAAAATGATAGGAGATAATCGCGTCTTGATCGCTATAAGTAGGCAAACCATAGCTGCGCGCAATGTCAAGGGGGATAAAAGAGTTGATTTTTTTGGTGTGGGGCAAAATCCCCTCATTGGCCGAGAGGATGATTACCTGCTCAAAGTCCAATGCCCGGGTTTCGAGCAACCCCATCAGTTGCAAGGGGCTGAGGCGGTCACTGTCAAAAACAATGGTTTCTTGCCGCAGCGCCTGATAGAGCAAGGTCCTAAAAAACCGTCTATTTTCCGAAATCTGCCTATACAGTCCCTTGTTGTGTGTTTTGTATCGGTTGAGGGTTTGGCGGATATCTGCCAATACTTCCTGAAATAATTGCCTGTATTCTAGCTCCATTGCTTCTTCGTGGGCTTGGCCCGAGGGCAATAGCAGCAGCAGTGCTTCGAGCTGGTCTATGAGCTTGCCCACACTGCCGACTCGTGTCAAAAGCAGCTCCAACAGCGGGCGCAATGAGGCCAGCTGTGCTTTGTATAGTGCCAAATCTTGGGCAAAATCTTCTTGAAAAACAGGGTCTAGGTCAATCTCTAGCAACTCTTCTTGCGAAAGGGCAAATTTATTATGCTTGTTGATAAACCAAATCAGGGCATGGCTAAGGCGCTTTTCGCCGCTTTCGGGAGGCAGGTGCGCTTGCTCATAGCTCCGAAAATAGCGGTGCTGGAACAAGGCCAAGAGGTGTTTGTAGTTAAACTTATAGACCCACTTGTTGCCCTCACGCTGTCGCTTCAGCTGCCCATGGAGCGCAAAAAACAACTCGGTAAAATGAAACAAGTGCGAATGCCTGAAAGACATTCCCATGGTGATATTGAGTGCTTTGTGTTGGGTATCTAAGCCCTGTAATACCGGTAGGAGCAGGTTTTCGTCAGACAAGACGATGGCTGTCTTGAGGTTTTCGACCTCGGCCAAGGGTTTTTGTTCCCATTGGTGTAGCAGTTGGTTGGCTATTTGGCCTTGCCAAGCGGCATTGGCTGCCGCAATAATTTCGACTTCTTTTTCGCCATCGAGCATAGCCCGCCCCTCAAAATACCAAGGACTGGCCCAACTGTTTTTATACTTGCGCAAAAAAGCCCCGGCCTTGTTTTCGATGTTGTGGCTGAGGTAGTAGGTATCTGAGTCCCAATAAGCGCCCCCTCGATTATGTTTGATGAGTTTTTGCAAAATCTGCTCTTCGGCGTGGCTGAGCGCGTTCATCCCCACCCACAAGAAGCGCTTGTGTTGCGGATGGTTGAGCAAATAATGGTCTATATTTTCGGCTACCCGTCGGTAGAGCATCCCTTGATAGGCGAGGTTATAGGTGCGTAGCCGCTCCTGAAAAGCATCATAAGCACTGTGTAAGTTTTCCCAAAGTTTGAAATAGCGTTTGATGCGCTCTGTCATTTTCTCCGGACTGATGCCCCATTGTTGTAGCAGTTTGATGTCATATAAATTATGGAACAGGGCCTTGGGGTCTATCAGGGCTCGGTCTACTTGGTCAAAATCTTTGAGCAACACATAGCCCCAAGCCGCAAAGCGATCAATGTCGATGTTGTCGTCCAAGTGTTGATAGACATCGTAGAGCTCTAGCAGCAAGGTCATTGCTCCAGTAACCTTGGTGTCGGTCAGGTAAGTGAAAAAGTCCTCAATCGGAATCAACACAGGTTGATTTTCGGGCTTGATATGGGCACTGAGGGCGTGTTTGAAATAAAAGGTCGCCCGTTTGGTGGGCAACACTACGACCGTTTGGGCTAGGTCTTCGGCATAGGTTTGGCAAATATGTGCCGCGCATTGAGCTAAGAATGACTGCATCCGGGAGCGATTGAGGTATCAAATAACGAAGTGAAGTTAGCAAAATTCGCTCAAATACTTCCGTTTATGCTCAGTTTTCAAGGAATTCAAGACATTGCACCGTCTTAAGAAGGCTTTTTATGCCCAACCAAAATTGGTTTGGGAAATCTGCGCACTGAGAATCCTTGAGCATCAAGGAAATCAAATCCTGTAAATGCTCAAATCTTGTGAATCTTGACATAAAACTATGGGCGAAGTCTCATTTTACCCCCCAAAAGGTATCAAACTTTGAACAGTATCTGTAAAAGTTAGTTACTCTCTTGGTATTCGCGGAGCTGTAGTGTGAGGCGTTTTTCGCGCTCGAGTAGGGAGCTATTTTGGCGCAAGAGGTCTTCTTTTTGCTTGGATACTTGCTCTAGTTGGCGGTGGGTTTCAAGGTCTGACTGGATGACCTCGGTAATATCTTGTGAGATTTCGACGATTTTGTATACCTGTCCGTCTTGCTCAAACACCGGACAGTAACTGCTTTGCAGCCATCGTTCTGTCCCGTCTTTATGAATTCTTTTGAAACGCCCTCGGATGACTTCTCCTTTGGCGAGGCGTTTCCAAAACTCTTGATAGCTTCGTTGGTAGCGTTCTTCGTGCTCTACCAAGGTATAATGAGGCTTGTTGCGCAGCTCAACATCAGCATATCCCAGAATTTCCAGTCCGTAGGTGTTGGCCTGAATGATATACCCCTTGGTATCATATTCTATAATTGCGTGAGACTTGTACAATGTATCCAATCGGTTGACTGCATCGCTGCTTCTGATATACATTTCGGTATTAGGCAATAACAGGCCGATGATTTTGATGAGGTCTCCGTGGTGGTTTTTGATAGGGGTAAAGGATCCCAACATCCACACCTCCGAGAGGTCTTGGGCTTGGTATTGGAACTGGCCTACCTGGGCAAATCCTTGGCTCAGCGCCTCCCAGAAAACCTCGTAGTCGGCGTGATTGCGAATATTTTCGGGGATAAGTGCATCATAACTTAGCTTTTTGAGCGAAGGCAAGTCATACTTTAGTTCTTCTAAGAAAACAGCGTTGGCTTTGCGGATATACCCCTGCGGCGCTAGCTCTATCAAAGCAGTATAACTATTGATGGCTAGGGTCTGCCAGCGGTATTCCAGCAACTGTGCTTCCATCTCTTCTTGTGTAGAGATGAGTTGATCCATATTTTGGCGCATTTCTTCTTCTTGGGCGCTCATTTCTTCTGTAGCTTCGCGGGCTTCGTCCAGCAGTATCTGCGTTTCTTTATTTTTCTGAATGGTAGAAACCATAGAAGCGAGAATCTCACTGATACGTTTGACAAAATCGATCTCGTAAGGCTCAAAATATCGGAAAGAAGCCAGCTCAATAGCGCCCAAGAAATCGGTATCATTGGCCATAATCGGAACTATCAGCACACATCGGGGCGATTCGCCCCCTAGGCCGGAAGAGATACGCACGAAGTTTTCGGGGATTTCGGTCAGGTAAAGGGTATCCTTTTCGCGCCATACCTGCCCTACCAACCCCTGTCCCATTCTGATTTGGCGTGTTTCGAAGCGCTTACGCTCATAGGCATAAAGGGCCTTGGTTTCTAGGTAGTGGTCTTCACGGTTATCATCATTGACAATAAAGATGCTTCCTTGGTTGGCCTCTACATAGCGGACAAGCGTACTGATAAACTCGTCGTAGGTCTGTTGGTCATCTTCATAATTTTGGCGCAAGATATTGCTAAAAAGCGCAATTCCTTCATTGGTTCGGTTGCGTTGGCGGGCTTGGATGGCTACTTCTGTCAAGCCTTGGCGCATATCTGAAAGAGCCTTACCAATATCGCTATTGGCCTCAAAAACAGCTATTTGGCTCTCAAAATTCCCCTTGCTTACCTCGGCAGCAAAGTCTTGCAAGCGTCTGAGATGGGCTTGGAGTTTTTGCAAAGAGTCAATGATGGCATTCAGCTCTTGGTCTTTGATTGTATTGAGCTCGCTAAGGTTGCCTTGCGCTAGGGCTTTGGTGTGTAAGGCAGCCGTGCGAATATCCCTAATCAGCTGATTGCTAAAGCGGATAGTCATATACAATGAAATCAACAATGAGATGATAATAATGCCCACCAACAACAGACTGAATCCGCTGAGGTTTTCTGCGAGGCTTGCGCCTTTTGTTCGCAGTTTTTCGAGATGTATTTGGTCGAGGGTTTCGATGTCTTTGAGGATTTTCTGCGTAACCGGCAACACATCCCGGCGAAACACCTCTTTGGGGGAGAGTTGGTTTTTGAGATCCTCGTCGCTGTAGGTACTACTCCGATAGCTTTCTACCAAATCTTGGGCGTTGCGCAGGTTTTCGAGGCTGGAGAGTAGGTTGGCATACATCAGTTTTTCTTCTACCCCTGTCCATTGTGCGGCATATTGCTTGAGCGAGTCTGTAATAGCAGGCAGCTCTTGCCGCCAGATACGGGCGCGTTGCTCTTGGTAGGTTTCGAGTTGGCTTTGGCTTTGGTAGCTTTCGCCCCAAGCCAAGAGGTACGTCTGTAGGTGTTGGTTGCTGTGGCTTACAGCCAGCCCCAGTTTTTGCCCGTAGATACGCGAGTTTTCCAGTACATTGACCAAGTAGCTTACTTGGTTGGTACTTTGGCTGATTTGGTAAATCACCAATGAAACGAAAGTAGTCAGTAGTATTGTAATGGCTACAAAGCTAATCATCAGTTGGCCTCTGATACTGCCCAACCACTGCCACCAGCTGCGTTTGGGGGAATTTGTCAAGGGCGCATTTGCTTTTGTATCGCTCATAAAACTCGTGCTTGCTAATGCTTTTTTCGGGAATGGGTATGGGTTGAGCCAAGCCCAACGCTTGATATCAATTGCCAAAACCGTACCGTAAAGATAGCAGCATTGTGCTAAATATCAGTAGTTGTACCAATTTTTTCACCTCATTCTATCTCCTTGCCCAACAGCCGCAGGTAGTCTTCTATGGTTAGTCGGAGCGCCTCTTGTTGGGGCGTAGTATGTAGTAAGGGGCTTGCTTGGCAGCGCAGCGTATGCTGGGCCTTGATACTTTGGTAGAGACTTAGGGCAAAGGCCTTGTGTTGGTGATGGTTGCTGCGCTTCGCAAAGACATACTGCCCACTATCGACCGGCGAAGCCCAATCGATATAAAGGCTGTCGCCAGTGGCAAAGGCCAACGCGTTAGGCTCTACTACGAGGTAGGCTTCGTCGAAGCGCCAGTTGTGGGCGATAGCCAAATTGATTAGGGGGGTATCGGCAGTTTTGACGCGTTTTTTCAGCCTATATAGTGTGATATGGGTATTGGGTGGTTCTTCGCGATCATAATAAATTTGCCTGACATTTTTGAAAAACAGCTCTGCGTCGTCTGGTGTATGAAAGTCAGCCAGAGGTTGGTATTGGCTGCGAGGGTCAGGCGTGCCACATTGGCTATGAAGCCCAAGCAAGGCGAGCCACCCACAAAAGTACAAGAATAAGCGCATACAATCAGATGGTTTGGTGTAGCTCTAATACCATCTAAAGGTTGGTTTTGTTGGCAGGGGCAAATAAAAAGCCTGTAAACAGTGCTTACAGGCTGGGGAGAATTTAGATGTTGACAGCAGTGTCGCGGCGGCGCATCTTGCCGGCAGGGATACCAAACATCATCTTGAAGCGGCGGCAGAAATAGGCTGTGTCTTTATAACCTACCTCTTGGCCGATGTCGCGGATGCTCATATCAGTAGTCCGCAGCAAGTGTACGGCGTGCTCCATACGTTGATACTCAATATAATCTTGAGGGTTGATATTGGTCAATTTCTTGAAATACTGCCCTACATAATCCTCAGAGATGTTGGCTACATTGGCCAACACCTTGTTGGACAAGTCGCCGCCCAGATTTTCTTTGATGTACTTGAATACTTCTACCAAACGGCGGTCTTTGAAGTAGGTACTGTTGGTGGCGAGTTTTTCCACAAAAAGGTCGTTGCGCAGGATATGGCGGATGACCTCAATCACCACTTGCTCCATTTTGTTTTGGAGCATACGGCGTTTGCCCGGGGTAGCCTGAAGGTCTTCTTGTACAATCTCTTTGATAATACGTGCCAATCCGGGGTTGTCACGGATGACCAAGGGGGGAATATCGAGTGAAGAGAAAAAGTTGATAGAGTTGGAGACTTTGGCCTCAAACGATAGGTAGCTGAACGAATTGCTCAGTTTGCCTACTTGGCTTAGGTCGCTGTTGCCTCCAAAATAGCGTTCTTTGCTCGAAATAAAGTGTTGATTATCAATAAAATGAGGAATACTGTTGATAGGGTCAAAGCCCTCTTCTGCCAAACGGCTAGCATAGGGCGCTAGGCTGTCTTGGAGTCCAAAAGCCATACAGGTTGGTTTACCACCGGGTACAAATAGGATATCACCTACCTCTACTTCTTCGAGCGTTTGGAGTAGTTGGCGCTCGCGTTTGCGGCGGGTTTGATCGCTGGTTTCGGGGGTAGCAGGCTTGCTATGACCGTTTAGTTGGCCGTTTAGCTCCTCTTCGCCTTCTTTCAGCTCTTTGTCTTCGAAATAAGAAAACGCGATAGATTTGTCGTGAAGCAAAAAAATATGGTTTTCAACATCGTAGTAGTCTTTGACGATAACGGAGTTGAGCAGCTGGATATTTTTAGCTTTGAGCAGCCTTACAGTCAATGCATCTATGATTTCATTGTAATCTCCCATACTCAATTATGATTTTATTTGTATTTTTAGATTTGGTGTTTCGCAAGAAATATGCCGTTAGTACAAGTAGTATAGCTAAAAAAGAAACGTATCACAAAGATACGCTTCTTTTGTTATAATACAAACAAATAACTGATTTATGATTATTTTAAGATACCCCGAGAGATGACAATACGTTGTACTTCGGAGGTGCCTTCATAAATCTGGGTGATTTTGGCATCGCGCATCATACGCTCTACGTGGTATTCTTTGACGTAGCCGTAGCCGCCGTGTACTTGTACGGCTTCGGTGCTGACCCACATGGCGGCTTCTGAGGCATATACCTTGGCCATCGCGCTGGCGTGGGCATAGTCGAGGCCGGCATCTTTGATGCGGGCTGCTTGGAGGCAGAGCAGGCGAGAGTTTTCTACCTTGAGCGCCATATCGGCCAGCTTAAACTGGATGGCCTGATGTTGGCTAATGGGCACTCCAAATGCTTTACGTTCTTTGGAGTATTGTACAGACAACTCGTAGGCGCCAGAGGCAATGCCCAAGGCCTGAGCCGCAATCCCAATACGCCCGCCGTTGAGGGTTTCCATCGCAAAGCGGAAGCCGAAGCCATCCACCCCGATGCGGTTTTCTTTCGGTACGCGCACATCCGAGAACATCAGCGAGTGGGTGTCGGAGCCACGAATACCCATTTTTTCTTCTTTTTTACCAATAGTAAAGCCTTCCATTCCTTTTTCTACAATCAGGACATTGATGCCTTTGTGGCGTAGCTCGGGATTGGTTTGGGCTATGACAAGGTAGATATCGGCATTACCTCCGTTGGTAATCCAGTTTTTGGTACCGTTGAGTAGGTAGTGGTCGCCTTTGTCTTCGGCAGTGGTACGCTGGGAGGTAGCATCAGAGCCTGCTTCGGGTTCTGAAAGGCAAAATGCGCCCAGCTTTGCGCCGGTAGCTAGTGGTACGAGGTACTTGCGCTTTTGCTCTTCATTGCCATATTTTTCCAAACCCCAGCAAACGAGGGAGTTGTTGACAGACATACAAACCGAAGCTGAGGCATCAATCTTGGAGAGTTCTTCCATCGCCAATACGTAAGACACGGTGTCCATACCGCTGCCGCCGTATTCAGGAGAGACCATCATCCCCATAAAGCCTAGCTCGCCAAGTTTTTTGATTTGCTCTGCCGGAAATATTTCGTGGGTGTCGCGTTCAATCACACCGGGAAGCAGTTCGCGCTGCGCAAATTCACGCGCTGCCATACGGACTTCTTGCTGCTCTTCGGTCAGGAAAGCTGCCGAAATTTCGGTATCTATAATCGCCATAATTTATTGGTTTATTACTATCGGAGTTATTTGGAGTACAAAGATATGCCTTTTCACAAAAAATAAAAAAGGCTTTTGTACTTTTAGAAGGGATGCCTAGGGGCTGTGTGGCGGATGCCAACTTGGCAAGCACAGGCGCTTCAAGAGGCAGCAGGAAGGGATACTTTGCGTTTGGGTGTCGAAGTTTGCTCAACCGAAGGCTGGACAAGCAGGCGGCGACTGTGCAATTCAAAAGCCAACAAATGCCCTTTGCCATATTCGTTTGAATAGATACAGCCGTTGTCTAGCCCAATGCTGGGGCTATTTTGGGTGATTTGGCTTTGTATTTGGGCTAGGTTGTAAGGCCGATGCCCATAAATCAAGGTGCGATACCCTATTTTGTGGGGCTCGATAGGATAATTTTTAGCCCAAAGCATCGCCGTTTGGTCAGAAAAAGGGTCGTTTATTAAGAAGTTCATCCCGGCGTGTACCATCACATAATCGTTTGTACTGTAGTACAGCGGGCGTTGACGTAACCATTCGATATAATCAGCCGGAATATCACCTACTTTCCGAACGCCAAAGCTGCGCAAGGTCGCATCGCCACCGTAGCGCTGCCAACTATCCTCTAAGCGCATCATCCCGACCATTGGTTGCGGGTTATGGGCTTCGTCATAACAGCGTAGAAGCACATCTTCGTGATTGCCCAACAGGCTGATGATTGCCTGTCCTTGGCGTTCGAGCTGCCGCAAATAATCTAAAACCCCCTTGCTTTGAGCGCCTCGGTCGATATAATCACCCAAGAAAACCAGCAAATCATTGCTCGAAGGGCGGATACTGTCTTCTATCAAGCGCAAAAGTGTTTCATAACAGCCGTGAATGTCAGGAATTACCCAAGTACGGGTCGGATGACCGGAGAGGGAAACGCCCACAGGGGGGCTGGAAGGTATTAATGGTTTGATACTCAAAGGACTATCGGGGCTAAAACTATCGAAAGAACGTGTATGGGCGGCGAAAGGTTTGAAAGGCAGTTTTCAAAAATATCGTATCTTTGTGAAGATACCCTGTTTGATACTTGTTTTTGTTGGAAAAGTACAATAACTTGTTCAAATAGTTTTACTGAAAAACGGTCTACCTACTCCTCTAAACTACCTTTCTATGCCTGCTGAATTCCAAACACTTAAACTGCATATCCAAAATAATGTCGCGCTGCTGACGCTCAACAACCCTGAAAAGGCCAATGCGATGACGGCTGCTTTTTGGACAGAACTGCCCCAAGCCCTAGCTCATATCGACCAAACCCCCGAAGCACGGGTGGTGGTCTTGAGTGGCGAAGGCAAACATTTTACCTCAGGCATCGACTTGCAGATGCTGATGGGAATGAAACAAAGCTTTGACAAGTTCAGCTGCCCTGCCCGTGCACGAGAATTCCTCCGCCTCGATATCCTCCGCCTTCAAGAGGCTTTTACGGCCATTGAACGCTGCCGCAAACCCGTCATTGCCGCCATTCACGGCGCGTGTATAGGCGGCGGGGTAGATATGGTTACGGCCTGCGATATGCGCTATTGTACGGATGATGCCTTCTTTGTTGTCAAAGAGATAGACCTCGGTATGGTGGCCGACGTAGGCACGCTCCAGCGCTTGCCCAAAATCATCCCCGATGGTATTGCCCGCGAGATGGTCTACACAGGCCGCAAAGTTTCTGGCCAAGAGGCTGTACGCGTTGGCTTGGCTAACAACAGCTTTGCTGACAAGGAGGCGCTGATGGAAGGGGTGATGAATATCGCCCGTAATATCGCCGAGAAATCACCGCTCTCTATCCGAGGTACCAAGGAGATGTTGCTCTACACCCGCGAACACAGCGTAGACGAGGGACTCAACTATATCGCTACTTGGAATGCGGCCATGCTCTTCTCCAACGACATCCAAGAGGGGCTGATGGCGCAGATGCAAAAGCGTACCCCCAAGTTTGAAGATTGAGTTTATGTTACCCAGTACAACAGGCTTGTGGGAGGTTCTGAAAATCCATAGCCTGTTGGTTTATACCATATTACGACAGATTTTTGAAACAAGAAACTTTAGATACCACTAGACTATGCGCCGTTTTATCATACTTGGTATCATAGGGCTGCTTTGGGGGTTGAGTAACCCAACTGTCGTTGCTCAAAGCGACCCAGTGTTGTTCTGGTTACAAGAGCAAAAACTCAAACCACCCAACTTGCAACTGCGTATTTACTTTAGTACCAATATGTTATTGGATAGAGACGGTTGGGTTACTAGTCACAAAGGCCACAAGACCCGCTCGGGCAACAATCACGAATTTGCCCTAGAAAACTACCAAGTAAATAGCTGGAACACCCTCAGTACTGGTGAGGCAATCTTTGTCGATACTGATCAAGGAAGTCTGTTCTTGCCCTACAAAAGTATTCTGTTGATGCAGGCTACTACCGAAAACGACAAGCAGCTTTGGATAGTGTATCTGAAATAGAACAGGATTCATCGGATTTGAGGATGAACAAGGCTAGATGGTACGCTAAGGGTATCAATTTCACAGACTAAGAGCGTGTTTGAATTTTCGGCGCGACACTCAAAACAGCTGATTTTTGTGCTGCTATTAGGCAAAAAGCGCAGGTGTTACCATTTAACCCACGATTTTAATCTTGGGAGGGCTACAACGAGTATTTTTAACGACATAATAGCGCAAAAAGCAGCGTTTCGGTGTCGATGAAGAGAATTTTAAACGAGCGCTAGTAGTCATTGTATATCAATACTTCCCTCAAACTGTAGATTCAGTCCAAAAATCACAAACATAATACGGTATCCCTAGTTTTTCAATAATAGTGCTGTCAGCAGCAGGCCGCTACCAAGGCCGGTCGTTTGGCAGTTGCTTTCACAACTGATAATTTGATTGCTCGTTGCTACTTATGGCCAACATTCCTACCACTCATCCCGATTTCTTAAAAGCTTTACAATATTGCGAACAGGGGCAATATCAAGCGGCCTTACTATTGCTCGAAAAGGTGTTGTATGAACACCCTGCCCACGCCGAGAGCCTGTACAACAAAGGCTTGGTTTTGAGTAAATTAGGTCAATATAAGGCCGCTGTAGAAACGTATACATTGGCCCTGGCCCAAGCCCCTGACCAAGCGCTGGTCTATAGTGAACGAGGGGTAGCCTACCACCAACTCAAAGACAACCGCGCTGCGCTAGAAGACCTTAGCACTGCCCTCAAACTAGAACCCGAAAACCCCTATCGCTATGCCAGTCGCGCCTATGTGCGCGCACACGTAGGCGACATCAAAGGGGCTATCGCCGATTATAAACAGGCTATCGCGCTTGACCCCGAAGATGCTATCGCCCTCAACAACCTAGGCCTGCTCGAAGAGAAAGCCGGACGCAAAAAAGCCGCCCAAGAGTTTTATGACAGGGCGGATGCCATTGCGGATAAGGGCAAATCTTTTGACAAGCCTGATATCGATACAATCTTGGCTGAATACGAAACCCATAAGGCCATACAAGAAAAACTGCATCAGTCCGAACCGCCACCGCCTACGCGCCTACAGGTCATCGCAGAGGTTTTTACCAAGGCCGATACTTTCCGGGAGTTTGTAGATTTTGCTAAGAAAACATTGGGCTTGCGCAAAAAATAACATGCCACCAAAAGGGTTTGACAGAAGATAAACAAAGAGAATAGCACAAAGGCGAAATTTTTGTTAAAAAATACGGCATCATTTGTGCTAACTTTTATCTTTGTGAGCCAAAACCTTTTTCATATGACCTATATCATTCATCTCATCAGTTCTTTGGTCTGGTTAGTATTGGCTAGCTGGAGCACACCGGTTCAGGAGCCGCTGTTGGTGAAAGAATGGCAGCGCGATACCGTAATGGTAAAACCTTGGGGCAAGGAAGCCTTGAGCGAAGCCAACAAACGTTTGGTACACTACCCACTCTCACCCCTAGAGGCCTCTCAACAGCTAGAAGCCTTGGCATTGCAGAAAAACCAACAGTATACGCTCAATGGCGACACCCAAGGAGTCTGGAGGCTCAGCGGCGACCGCAAAACCCTGATGCTGATGAAGGGCGCGCTTGAGGGGCGTTGGCTGATAGAAGAGGTCAGCGAACAACGGCTGCACCTCTCCCTAATTACCCAAAACGAGCGCATAGACCTCGTCTTGAAAGCCAAGTAGCCTTACCCTTGTAGATGTGGGGCTACAAAAGCCCAAAAAGCCTCCCACACAGCCTCGGGCGCTTCTACTTGTGGATAATGCCCTATCTCGGGCAGCAAAATAGTGTCAGGATTGGGCACTAGAGCCTTGTAACGCGCCACCATATGTGCCCCCGAAACAGGGTCTGCCGCCCCATCAATTACCCGCAGGGGGATTTGTGTATTGACCAATGCGCCTACCCAACGCTCTCGATAGCGCTTGCGCTCACGCATATAGCCAATGAGCTTATGTAGAATATTTTTCCCTCCTTCGCGGGTGATGAGCGCCCAAAAATGCTGGTATTCTTCTTCTGAAGGAGGAGTGTTTTTTCCAAAAATCCCCTGAAATGTTTTCCGAAACTTGGCCTCTCCATAAAGCCGCACCAGCAGAAACCCTACAGGGCTTTGCAAAAGATGTTGAATAGGCTTGGCGTGGTGTGTTTCGGGGAAAAGCCCGCCGTTCAAGAAGCAGATTGATTTGATAGACAAGCCCGTTGCTTGGCTGCCGTATCGGCGGCGGTCTTCGTAGCGTGCCAACAGCTCCTGAGCCACAGTATCGCCATAGTCGTGGGCTAAGATATGAACTTGGGTGATGCCTAGCTGCTTGAGGAGATTTTCGTGAAGCGTGGCTTGATCCAGAATGCTGTAGGCATACCGGTAAGGTTTGGCCGAAAAGCCAAAACCTATCATATCCGGAGCCACTACCTCGAAGTGCTGTGTGAGCTGGGGCCATAACTTGACCCAGTCCCAAGAGGCGGTAGGGTAGCCGTGGATACAGACTAGCGCCTCGCCCTGTCCTTCGTGTCGATAGAACAGCTGATGTCCTCGGTATTGGCTGTAGTGTCCTTGCGACAGCCACTGTTCGGGAGTGGTTTGTGTGTGCATAGATTTATGGTAGGTTAGTGTTAGTCGTAGTGAGGGAGCCACAACTTAGGTAGCTGGAGCATCTGCAATCAGCCCCATAGCCAACAAGGTTTGGCGGCGTTGAATTTTGGCACTGGCAGTTTGTACAAATTTGGGTGAAAAATACAATTGCTTGGGAGTCTCATATTTGCCCAGCAGCGCCTGATGGTTTATCAAATGCCAAAAGCGGGCTGTTTGGGCTTCGTCCCAAGGGGGGCTTTCTATAATTAGGCAAACCTGTTGCCCCAACTGGGGGTGTGGCAAGCCGGCTACAAAAAACAGATATGGCAAGCCCATATCAGCCAATACCAGACTGATGGCGCGCTCTACTTTTTCGGCAGGAACTTTTACCCCTCCACTATTGATGATATTGTCGAGCCTCCCCAACCAGCGGAAGCCTTTTGGAGGATGTAGTGTTACCCAATCATTGGTTTGTATCCATTCGTGTTGGGTTACGGCACCTTTGATGGCCAGTGCGCCGCGATGATCACATTTTATCTCAATACCGGGCAAGGTTACAAACGTTTCGTCGGCGGCTGTACCGTTGAGGCGTTGTAGGGCGATATGTGAGATGGTTTCTGTCATCCCATAGGTCGCATATACCGCAGCGTGTAGTTGTTGTAGCGATTGTGTAAGGCTAGGACTTACCGCAGCGCCCCCAATGAGGATGTGTTGCCAATTATCAGTATATTGTCGATAGGCCGCTGTATGTACGATAGCTTCGGCCTGTAGAGGCACTAAGGCTACCAAGGCGAAAGGAGGGCTTTTGGGGAAATGTGTTTGCAATAAGGCCACAGGGTTGCCCACTGGCGGCAGCCAATACAAATCCATATCGGCCATCATCGCCCTGACGAGCATCATCCGCCCCCCAATATAATTGGTATTGAGGCATAGCAAGGCGCAGCCTCCTTTGCCCAAACCTAGGGCTTGTAGGGTACTGCGGGCGCTATGTTCCATCAACTCTCGCGCCAAACGGATGGTTTTGGGCTGCCCTGTAGAGCCAGAAGTTTGCAGGTCAAACTCGGCTTGCCCTCGATACCAGGCCTGACAAAAAGCCAAGGCATCGGCCAAGGCATCGGGTAACCCAACAAGGGATAGTGTAGGCCAGTCTTCGGCTTGCCAAACATCAGTTGGGCTAAAAATCCAGCGCATTAGGCAATAGGCTTTTGAAAATTTTGTTGGTAGATGATTCTGATGTCGTGTTCGAAACGTTGGAGCAATTCCCTCTCCTCGTCGACAATTCCGGCTACCTCGGCCACTCTGGTCAGAATACGGATAAATTTATCAATCAACTCTGGCGTAAGGCCTTGTCGATTTTGTTTGATAAAAAATAACACACTCCGGTAGGCGCTATCCAAATCGCCTATATCTTGGAGAATGTCGAAGCGATTTTCGGCCAGCCAGCTGTGCTTGCCCAGCTCATCATGGATGGCTTTTTTGAAAGCTTGTACTTCTTCGGCCATAAACTGGTTGTCGGCCTGCGCGATTACATAAGACAACTCAGCAACCGCCCGGAAGAGATTGTGTTGAGCAAGTGTCAATTCCATAAGTTCAAGGTGTTGGGTGTGTGTGATTGGTAGCAGCAAATTACGAAAAAATATTGGTTAAGGCACAAAAAGCTTCAAAAAGTCCTATTATACAGCGACATCAAAGCATAGGTACATTGACTAATCAAATTCGAAACCATACAAAACAAACAAATGTTGTAATTTTGTATTTTATATTAAGCCACAGGCATTTGGGCGAAGCCCTCAACCAAAGCGTGCGTGTGCTAAGTAAGATGGATTATGTCAGACATAGAAATACATATCACTGATGATGGCTCACAGACCTTGTTTAGCCGTCGTTTCAACGAGATTTACCACTCCCGCCAAGGAGCTATCGAAGAGTCGCAACACGTATTCATTGATGCGGGGCTGCGTTATATTGCCGAGCGCTATCCTGTGGTTCGATTGCTGGAGGTAGGCTTTGGTACAGGCCTCAACGCCTTGTTGACTTTTCAGGCAATGCAACAGAGCTACCCCCAGCAGCATTTGAGTTATACAGGGTTGGAGCCTTTTCCTATTCCGATGGAGATTGTCTCGCAGTTGCTGTATCCGGCAATGGTCGATGAGGCGCTTACGCCGCTCTATCATCAACTACACGCGCAGCCCGCAGGGGAAGTTTTGGTCTTGGAGGAGCGCCTGTCTTTTTGTAAGATAGCCTCTGCCATCCAACATTATGAACATCCACAACCTGATATCAACTTGGTATACTTCGATGCGTTTGCCCCTACCAAACAACCCGAGATGTGGGACTATTCGGTGCTGGAGTCTATCTACCGTTGGATGGCCACCGATGCGGTCTTGGTTACCTATTGTGCCAAGGGTCAATTTAAACGTGATTTGAAAGCCATTGGCTTTGAGGTAGAATCCTTGCCCGGCCCCAATCGCAAGCGTGAGATGGTACGCGCTCACAAGCGCTAGCCCAGATGTAATGGGGGGACAAATCCGGCCTCCCACTGTGCCAGTTGTTGCCTGATATTGGCGCTGGTACGGCGCGAAGGCTGGCTGCCAAACAAGAAATTTTGGGTTTGAATACCCTGCTTGAGCGCCCATATCAAGGCCTGGTGGCTGAGCGTAGCCGCAGGAATATCAAGCATATCGGCAATCTCAGCTCCCAACAAATCCCGCATATATGACACCCAAAAACCTTGGGGCAAGCGTGCAAATACGGGGTTGTCTTGGCCGGACTGCGCCAGGCTCTGGAGCAAGGCTTTGGTGAGCGATTGCCCCTCTTCCGAGGGGCGGAAGTGCCTTTGGCCAATTCGCTTGCTCAACCAAAAAGCTGCTTTTGCATTGTTTGGTAAGAGGTCTTCGCTGATTCCGAGGCCATACCCAATCACATTCCAGAGGTGTAGATAGTCAAGCGCTTCTTGGCTGCTGACCTGCCAGCCGCTATGGCGCAAGCCGCGCAATACCAACCAAGAAAAGGCTAGATTGGTACCAGCCATATCTTCTTGGTTGACCGGAACCCCCCAATGGCTGCTGTCCCAAGTTTTGTGTCGGAGGAGATGATGCCTGACGGTGGCATGCATAAGCCTAACCTTCAGAATAGAGGCCCAGGCGCTGCCCTGCTCTCCAAATCCTTGAGGGGCAGTTACGTCGACAACAAACTGTGCTGTTTCGCCCAAACGCTGGTAGGTTTGCGAGCGTATACGCTCCGTATAGCAGAGTACTTTTGCTCCTAAGGCAGCAGCATAACAATATGGCAAAGACAGCAAACCCAACAACAATAAAACCGGTTGTGTGTGTTTGTCAAAAAAAACACTCGCACGGTTCATTGCCTGAGTATCGGCCCAAGGCGGCAGTTGCTGGTGTTGACTAAAATATTCTTGCAAAAATGGCGATAACCCTGCTTTGGTCAGGTCTTGGTTTGTTTTGATACTATGTAATTGACGCATATACTGAGCAGTATGCGCCGTATTGGCAAACATCTCCTGAACAACTGCGTCGGCGGCAGCATCCCCCTCTTGTCTTTTGGTGGCTAACTGTTGATCTGAGTAGTACATCGTTTTTGGTATGATAACCTGATGTACCCCAAAAGGTTCGACAATGTGTGAGCGGTATGGACGGTTTTGCAAAGAAGCGCACTAAGTAGGCGCTTTTTGTTGTTGTATACACCAAGATGAGATATATGCCCAATCAAAATTGGTTTGGGAAATGTGTGCGTTGAAAATCCTTGAGAATCAAATCTTGTGAATCTTGGTATAAAATGCCCTGAGCCAATGCCTTATCATTCCTGTAAACCTGATAGCTTGTGGTGTAAAACACAGATAACTATCTGATAGTCAATTGTTTGTAATGTGTTTTGATCGGTAGCAAGTATAAGCTTACCATCCTAATCTCCAAACCATAGGAATATTCCTAAAATTGTATGTACCTTTGCCATCTACAATGATATGATTGTTTTTTACCTTATGAATCGTCTGCGTACGCGCCTATATTGGTGGTGGCTTTTGAGCTTAGTGATGGTAGCTTGTCAGGGTACGGGTAAAGTATCCAAAGGCAAAGATCCAGTAATAGCTACCATTGGTGGAGAACCCATACTGGCTAAAGATTTTTTGTCGGTATATGAAAAAACACTCAACACTGAGCAAGATCAAAACTACAGCGAGGAAAACCTGCGCAATTACCTAGATTTGTATCTCAATTTTAGGCTCAAAATTTTGGATGCGCAGCGCCAAGGGATTGACCAAGACCCTGACTTTCAGCGAGAGCTAGAAAGCTACCAAGAGGAATTGGCCAAACCCTATCTCATCGACCAAGAAAAAATGACCGAGTTGATGCGCGAAGCCTATGAGCGCCTTCAAGAGGAGGTCAATGTATCGCATATTTTGCTCAAAGTAGAGGAAGATGCCGAGCCTGCCGATACTATGCTCGTATATGAGCGTATTCTGGATTTGAGAAGAATGGCCCTTTCGGGTAAGAACTTTGAAGAGCTAGCCCAATCATACTCTCAAGACCCCGCAGCGCAAGACAATGCAGGCAACTTGGGGTACTTTACGGCCCTTCAAATGATGTATAACTTTGAAAATGCCTCATACAATACACAGGTAGGTAGTATTTCTAACCTGTTGCGGACGCGCTTCGGGTATCATTTTGTAAAAGTATTGGACCGCCGCCCGGCTACCGGAAAGCTCCAAACAGCTCATATTATGGTGCGGGTTCCGCCCAATGCGACCGCCGAAGATTCGTTGCTGGCCGAGAAAAAGATACAGACTATCCACGAACGCTTGCGCAATGGAGAAGACTGGGCTGCCTTGTGTTTGCAGTTTTCGGATGATGATGCATCGCGCAATAAAGGAGGCGAGCTGCCTGAGTTTGCTATCGGGACAGTCATCCCGGCATTTGAGCAAGCCGCAGTAGCGCTAGAGCAACCCGGTGACATCTCGACCCCTTTCCGTACCAACTACGGATGGCATATTGTAAGATTACTCAAGAAAACAAACCTAGAATCATACGAAGAGCTACAGCCTGTGTTGCGCCAAAAAGTAATGCGTGACACCCGCTATCAGGTGATTCAGGAAAGCCTCATACAAAAGCTTCAAGTCAAAAACAATCTCAAAGATTTCCCCAAAACATTGCAGAAAGCGCTGGCGCAGGCCGACAAAAAACTGCTTGATGGCAACTGGAGTTACCGCCAAACAGACCTGTTGCGTGAGGTGCTTTTCAGCTTCGAAGATAAAACCTACAAGGTGAAGAAAGACTATACCGTAGGTATGTTTTTCGAATACCTCTATGAGCGCCAAGTACCCAAAGCGCATCTCAAAACACCTGCATTCTATATGCAGTGGTATTATGAGCGTTTTTTAGACCAATCTACGCTTGATTTTGAGCGCAGCCTGTTGCCTATGCAATACCCCGAATACCGAATGTTGGTCAAAGAATACAAGGAGGGGATGATGCTCTTTCAGATGATGAACGACAGCGTTTGGGGCAAGGCCCTGAAAGATAGCGCAGGGGTGCGTGCTTATTTTGAGCAAAATCGCGACAACTACCGATGGGATTATCGTGCTGTGGCCAGTATTTATGATGTGGCCGATTACACAACCCTAGGCAAACTGCGCGCCCGACTCGACAAAGGATATTATACCCTCGATGAGGCCTTGGATATCCTCTACTTTGAAAAAGAAAGCAGCCAACTCGGCCTCCCTCAGCGCCGAGTACTGGATCAACTAGCCGAGCGCCTCAACGCAGACCCACAACTGCTATTGGAGCTAGGTGGCCATCAGGATAACTCCGAAAAGCCCGCTCTTTCGCAAGCCCGAAATAAGGCTGTTACGCAATATCTCTTGGCCAAAAAAGTACCTGTAGAGCAGCTTATCATCAGCGATTTTGGGGCTTTCCGATTGGCATCGCGCAATGACAAAGACCGAAACCGTCGTGTAGAACTGACACTACATACGACTGATAAGAAATATCTTGCCCAGCAACTCAACGCCGAAAACCCTTTAGCGCTGCGATTTTATGAAGGAGTGTTTGCCAAAGGAGACAATAGCTACCTCGATGCCATACAATGGGAGGTAGGTACTAACGTTGTAGAGATAAACAACCGTGTGGTGATGATTCAAATTCAGAGTATAGAGCAGCCACGACTCAAAAATTTTCATGAAACCCAAGGGGCAGTTATCGCAGATTACCAAAACTACCTAGAGCAAACTTGGCTTACTGCCCTGCGCGAAAAGTATCCTGTACAAATCAATGAAGAAACATTTCAGCAAATTATTCAACGCTAAATCCTCTATCGCCTCTGCCCTTGGGCTTCCCTTTTGGGCAGGGACTTTCGTACTTACCATACTACTCTCAAATGGCGCTTGTAAAAGCAAAAACAACAATAATGCCGACAAGGCGCTCGCCCGAGTAGGAGATATCACGCTCTACCAAAGTGATTTGGAGGGGGTATTGCCAGCCAACATCTCTGCTGCGGATAGCGCCCAACTTATCAGCCGCTACATCGATAGGTGGGTTCAAAAGCAGCTGCTGATGGCCGAAGCCAAAACACAGGTTCAAATAGACCAAAAAACCCTAGAGCGCAAAGTACAAGAGTACCGTTATGACTTGATGGCCTATGAGCTGACACGCAGCTATATAGACCAAAGGCTCGATACGGCTATCACAGAAGCCGAAATCAAACAATATTACGAAGAAAATATTGACAACTTCCAGCTCAAAAACAATATTGTCAAGGCGCTCTTCTTGGTAGTGCCTACTGGTGCTCCTGATCGAGACGAACTGCCCGGATGGTTGCAAGCTTATAATGAAGACAATGCCGCCAAAATCTTGACTTTTGCCCAAAACTATGCTTCTTTTCAGCATCTTAACGACACTGTTTGGATTGATTTTGAGGCCCTTGTGAGGGGAACACCTTTGGCCGAAGTGCCTAATAAGATTGATTTTCTCAAGCTCAACCGATATTATGCCAAGGTAGATGGCACTAGCAGTTATTACTTACGGGTGTTGGAGTTTAAAATTTCGGACGACACCTCCCCACTACCCTTCGTCAGAGATCGCGTGCGCGAAATGATTCTTAACCAACGCAAGGTGTTATTAGCCAAGCAACTAGAACAGGAAATCTATGAAAAAGCCAAAAAGAAAAATGCCTTTGAAATTTTCAATAAGCCCTAAGTATCTTGGGCTGGGCCTGCTCCTAGGGCTCTGCCAATTACTACCCGGCTTCTCGTATGCCCAAGGGGGAAGCGATGCCGGTGACAAAATCATCGCCAGAGTAGATGACTACATCGTACTGCTCTCGGAGTTGGAAGCTACCTACCAGCAATACCTCGCCGAAACCCGTGGACGAGGCTATAGCGAAGACCTCAAGTGTCGTATCTTAGAAAGCATTGTTACCAACAAGCTACTCGTGGCTAAGGCCGATATCGACTCCGTAATGGTAGAAGAAGTAGAGCTACAAGACCAACTCGACCGACGGATGGAGTATTTTGTCCGACAGGCCGGAGGTCCCGACAAGCTCGAAAACCTCTACCAAAAACCCCTCGAACTCATCAAGGAAGAGCTCCGCGAGCAAGTTCGAGAGCAAATGGTGGTAGAACGAATGGAAGAGCATATTACACAAGGTGTAAAAGTTACGCCCAAAGAAGTACAAGATTTCTTCAAAACGCTTGACACCATCCCCTTTATCAACGAAGAAGGGCGTGTAGGCCATATTGTCAAAATACCGGAGCCTAACAAAAACAGCAAAGCCGCCACCCGCGAAAAGCTGGAGCAACTCCGTGCTCGGATCATCGCCGGAGAAGACTTTGGTATCTTAGCCCAAACCTATTCTCAGGATCCGCTCAGTGCCGTTGAAGGTGGCAATCTTGGCTGGGTTACGCGGGGGATGTTTACGCCCGAATATGAGGCCGTCGCCTTTAAGCTACAACCCGGAGAGCTGTCTAAGGTCATTGAGTCGCCTTTTGGGTTTCACCTTATCCAACTCATCGACCGCCGTGGTGATGAGTTTAACTCCAAGCACATTCTCCTACGTCCTGAAGCTTCCAAAGGCGATATCAAAGAAGCCGAGCGCTTCCTCGATAGTCTCCGCACCCTGATTATACGGGATTCGCTTACGTTTGAAAAAGCCGCCAAGCTTCACTCTGACGACATCAACAGCTCCACCAATGGAGGCTATATCTCTTCTGGCCGTGGCGATGGTTATGTGCCGTTAGATATGATTGACAAATACCTCTATTTTGTGGTAGACTCTATGACCGTAGGCAACATTACCAAGCCTATCCCTTATCGTACAGACGACGGTAAAGAAGCTATGCGTATTGTCTATCTCCAAGGCAAACGAGATGGGCACTTTGCGTCTCTCGAACGTGATTATCCCAAGATACAACAAATGGCCTTGGCCAAGAAAAAAGAAAAAACCATCGAGCAATGGTTTACACAAGCCCGAGACGAAGTATTTGTTTATATCGACCCCGAATACCTGCCTTGCAATATCTTGGGGAGTAATAAAGATGCACCATAAACCGATTGTGATAGGTTAAACCCAATCAAAATTGGGAAATCTATGCGCTGAAAATCCTTAATAATCAAGAAAATCAAATACCGTCAATCCTCAAATCAGGTAAATCTTAGTATAAAATTTTTCCGGCAATTCCAAAAGTTATAGGAATTGTCGGTTTTTTTATAGATAATCGCATACACCTCGTTACAACCATCTTCTCAACTTGACAGCTTTCTGGCTTGTAACTTGGGTGAATATTCATTAATTATTACCCAAGGCTATGCCCAATTCTTCTGACAATCTACTATATGAAGTAGCCCTCAGTCTTGTGCCGGGGGTAGGAGCTGTTACGGCGCGCCAACTCATCAGTTATGGAGGCAACGCAGAGGCTGTATGGCAAATGCCCAAGGCCAAGTTGCTCAAAATCCCTCAAGTTGGGCCACATATTGCCAGGCAGATGGAAGCCGCCGACTACCTCACACAAGCCGGGCGCATCATCGACGAAGCCCGCAAACAGAAAGTTGAGCTACTGAGCTATAGCAGCGCACAATATCCCAAACGCCTGCTTCACATCCCTGATGCGCCCTTGGTCCTGTATTACAAAGGCACTGCCGACCTCAACGCTCTCCGCACTGTGGCAATAGTAGGCACACGCGAAGCCACAGCTTACGGCAAGTTGTTTGTAGAAAAACTAATCCAAGATTTGTTGCCGTATAAGCCTGTCATCATCAGTGGGTTGGCTTACGGAATCGATATTGCCGCACACCGCGAGAGCTTGCGACAAGGCCTCACAACAATAGGCATTATGGCCAATGGAATCGATATAGTATACCCAGCCCTTCATAAAAACACTGCCCAAGAGATGCTTCAGGCAGGTGGGTTGCTCACCGAAAATCCCTTTGGCACCAAACCGGACGCTGCCCGCTTTCCTGCCCGCAACCGTATCATTGCCGGAATGGCCGACGCAGTCGTGGTGGTCGAAGCCCGCAACAAAGGAGGCGCCATCATCACAGCCAAAGTAGCCAATGACTATCATAAGGAGGTTTTTGCCCTGCCGGGGAATATCAACCAGCCCGCCTCCCAAGGCTGTAACGAGCTCATCAAAACACACCAGGCCAACCTGATTACAGAAGGCCAAGACCTTGTTATGATGTTGCGCTGGCAAAACCCGACAAGTCAAACCAACCAAAGCCAGACAATGAGGCTGCCATTGACACAGCTCACACCCCTAGAACAACAGATTATCAGCTTCTTGCGTAGCAAGCCTGCGCGCAAAGCGCTCCTCGATGAGCTGATACAACACACAGGCCTGACGCTCCCACAACTCAGCAGCCTGCTGCTAAGCCTAGAGCTACAGGGAGTCCTCTGTGCGCTGCCCGGCCAAAGCTATGAATTGCTCTGAAGGGCTGAAACTTTTGGGACAATAGTTTGAAAAGCCACTTATAATCAGTAGTTTTGCAACCTTAATTTTCAAACTGTTATACACAGATACAATTATTATGAATCATTACGAGACAGTGTTCATTTTAACTCCCGTTTTGCCTGATGACCAGGTGAAGGACGCTGTTGCTAAGTTCAAACAAGTTTTGATTGACAAAGGAGCAACAATTGTTCACGAGGAGCACTGGGGGCTGAAGAAATTGGCTTACCCTATCAAGTTGAAAAACGCCGGTGTGAAAAACACTGGATTCTACACCGTAGTAGAATTTACAGCTGACAACGCCACCGTAGCTTCACTCGAAACAGAGTATCGCCGCGATGAGCGTGTGATGCGTTTCTTGACTGTAGCGCTTGACAAGCACGCTGTGGCTTATGCCGAAAAGCGCCGCCGTCGTTTATCCGGACAATCAACTACCACAACTGAAGCTTAAGGAGGACTTGTTATGACATTGATGAATGAACCCCTACACCGTACAGAGGTGAAGAAAAAATATTGCCGCTTCAAGAAGCTTGGCATTAAATACATTGACTACAAAGACCCTGAGTTCTTGCTCAAGTTTGTCAATGAGCAGGGTAAAATCCTGCCTCGCCGCCTTACCGGTACTAGCCTGAAATATCAGCGCAAAGTAGCGCAAGCCATCAAGCGTGCCCGCCACTTGGCTTTGTTGCCGTATGTAACCGATTCGTTGAAGTAAGCCACACGGCACTTAACTTATTACCCAAAATATTTTAACTTGTCATGGAAGTTATTCTAAAAGAAGACGTGAAGGGTCTTGGCTATAAAAACGACATCGTGGACGTGAAGCCGGGCTATGGACGTAACTATCTCATCCCGCAGGGTTTGGCCGCACTGGCTACGCCTGCTGCCAAGAAAATGTTGGCTGAAAACTTGAAACAAGCTGCCCACAAGGCCGAAAAAATCAAGACAGCAGCCCTCGACTTGGCCAATAAGCTCGCTACTGTACGCGTAGAGTTGCCTGCTAAAGTAAGTGAAACCGGAAAAATCTTCGGTGCTATCACTACTATTCAGCTCGCCGACGCGCTCAAAGCACAAGGTTTTGACCTTGACCGCCGCAAAATCTCTATCAATGAGAAAGAAATCAAAGCTTTGGGTGAATACTCAGCTACGATTGACTTGCACCGCGAGGTAAAACAACAAGTAACTTTTGTGGTCATCGAAGGTTAATCTTTCCGCATCACATTGGTACAACGCTCAGGCCACCCCAACATCACTTGGGGTGGTTTTTTTATACCCAATCACAATTGGTTTGGGAAATATGCGTACTGAAAACCCTTGATAATCAAGGAAATCAAATCCTGTAAACCTCCAAATCTTGTGAATCTTGGTGTAATTTTGGCGGTCAAGCAATGGCCTCAGCAGCATCATAGCCTGTTTGGAGTGCGCCTTCCATAAAGCCTTGCCAATCGGCTAGGTGTTCGCCGGCAAAGTATACTTTGCGAAACCGCCGCTGAAGCGTTTCGTATTCATCAAACCACTGCTTGCGCCCATAAAAAGCATAAGCGCCTTGGGTATAGCGATCAGTGCCCCAATAATAGCTCACCACTCTTTGTGCCAAAGGCGCAGTAGCACCAAAAACGGGTTTTAGGGCTTGGTCTATGGCCTGTATTTTTTGAGTATCATTGTATTTGCTCATTACATAGGCGCGGTCGCCCACCGCATAGGAAGTCAACACCCCACCATTACCAGCTTGGTTTTTGGTACTATGAAAGAAATATTGTGGCAGGGTATCGCTGAGAAGGTCAAAAGCTTCATCGTTCCAAAATCGCTCCCGATAAAGTACAGAGGTTTTGATAATTCGGGAGTACTGCAAAGCACTAAGGGCCTCACGTGTATTGGGTGGTAGCGGAGGGTCAAAAATCACTCGGCTCAGCGCCCAAGTAGGCAGGGTACAAATCACCGCATCGGCCTCAAAGCTAGTGCCATTGGCACAACCAACAGTGACCTTAGCCCCGCGTTGTTGGATACTAATGACCTCGTGCTCAAGATAGAGGTTTTCGCTGCCCAGTGTAGAGACTAGGGCTTCGATAAGGCGGCTATTGCCTCCTTCAATACGCCAGTCCATCTCGTTTTTTTCGCTTGACTCTGCATACTCGCTCAAGGCTGCATAAGCCGATACGTGGCGGATGTCTTCTCCGAAGTCTGTACTATGGAACAACTCCAACACCTCTAGGTCACGCTCCGAGATGTTGCGCTCTTGGAGATACTGCCGCCAACTGACACGGTCGAGGTCTTTGTAATCTGAGCGGCCTAGTTTCTCGTTGAAGTCGCTTATTTGTTGTTTGAAACTACGCTCCCACTGAGGGTCAAGCGACCAAGCCCCGGGCTTTTGGTGTTGGCCATCGAGCAAAAGGTGGGTTTCAAACCTGTGGTCTACTAATTTGATATTCAGAGCCTTGCACAGCTCACGCATCTGCGTATGCGAGTTGCCAATCCATTCGGCACCTAGCTCTATTGTTTGGCCAGCCTCAGGATCGATCGTATGGGTAAATATCCGTCCTCCGAGGCGTTTACGTCCTTCGATCACAGTGAAATCTAGCCCCAGCTGCTGTAGGCGATAGGCTGCGCCTAGGCCTGCAATGCCCCCACCAAGGATGATTACTTTCTTTTTGGCTGTTGAATTAACTTGGCTTGCCAGCAGTGTTTGGGGCGCAATGGCTGTGGCGGTAGCTGCCAGTGCCGTTGCTTTGAGAAAATACCGTCTTTTCATTCAGATATAGGGTTTAGGGTTGTGTCGCGTTTGCCTACAATATTTCTTTGCCGCTCCCAAACCGACCGCTGAGGTCGTATATACTGTTGAAAATAGAGATGTGTGGAAGAGCGCTTCTGCCAAGGCATCGAAGTCTTCCAATTTGAGAGTCTTTCGGAGAAGATAGACAGACGCTTGTTATTGTTTTTACCCTAACAAAATTCGCCCCACAAATACCTGTGGTTGGGCTTGTTTTGGATTACAGACGCAAAAAAACCACCCCCGAAAACCTGGGGTGGCGTGGTTTGTGTGCCAATGGCAGACCTAGGTCTCAATCACGACTGTAGACAAGCCTGCATAGTCTTCCGTATTGGGAACTTTGCCGACAATGAACACATCAACTTCAATATCGCCTACCTTAAAGACTCGCAAATCTTGCAGGAGCTGCTCCAGCAGTTTGCGCAAATTTTGGTACTGCTGTACTTCTAGGCGCTCTTCGTCGGAGTGCCAGTCTTTTTCTTCGGCTACCGGGCGGAAAAACCGCTCTAGTGGTATTTCGGAGATGGGGGTATCCTCATCCTCTTCGAGGTATTCGCGAAGGCTTTCGCTACTGAGGGGGGCATCTTGATCCCATTCCCAGTAGATGGCTTCAAAAGGATAATCCGACTCGCTCGGGTAGAGCAATCCTGCGCTAGCTTGCTCCAAGCGGCTAAGCAGTATGTCGATAGGGTCTTGCGTTGACATCAGACAATGCGTAATTGGGGTTTGAAATGAGGCCAAGGGCTACATACACTCCTAGCTTAGGGGGCAGCCTTTTGGCAAAGGGTTTAGAATTTTTCTTTGGAAGCGTCTCCACGGTTACACAGCTCAATGGCGTGAGTAAAAGCCTGAACCATACGGACAGCCACTTCTTCGTCGTCGATATAGATGGCGACACGGCTGGTGCGGTCTCGCCCTTCGCCACGTTGGCGTTTGCGGACAGCCTCGCGGTCATTAAAAGCACGGAAGACAACAGCATAGTAAAGCACCTTGTTGCCGGTTTGTTGCTTACCTTCTACCGGTTCCATCACTACTTCGCTGATATCCTTGATACGGAAGCGGATTTTGTATACTTTGGGTTTACGGCCTCGGCCTCGGTCGGGCGCGTCATAGCGTGTTTCGCTATACTCATAAAACCAAGTACAGTTGGAGCCTCCGGTGTAGAATCGGGCGTTGAAGAACTCATTCTCCCCTCTGAAAAAATATTTGAAGTTACCGTGTTCGCGTACCTTTCCCACAATCCAGTCAACGGTTTCGCGGCGATTGGCATCGCTCTGCGCGTTGAGCGGTGCGGCTACTGTCAATATCAAAAGGGCGGCTAAAGTCAGTAAGAGGTTGAATTTTTGTTTCATAGTTTGAGGTATTATGTAATAAAGATTGCTTTGCATACGGTTGTACGAAAAAAACTAAGCATAGTTATGGTAGGGCTTCCAGCGGCTCCAATAAAAGGCTAGCAGCATTCCTGAGAGGAAATGCCATACGCCCCACCAAGCGGCTACTAAGGCCATTCCGCCGAGCCCGTCAAAAAAGTTGAAAACAATCAATAATGCTAGCCCGCCGTTCTGAATACCGGTTTCGATGGCAATGGTGCGGCGGTCGCGTATAGGCAGCCGTGTGGCTCGCGCCAGCATATATCCGGCAAACATCACTAAGCTATTATGAAATAAAACCAAAAGCAAGACAAAGTGTAGAAAATCGATCAACTGAATCACATTTTTGGCTAGTACGAATATGACAAAGACCACAAAAAAGATGACTGCCAGGTTGTTGATACCTTTTTGAATCACCTTGGTGGTGCGTGGGAATTGATGCCCAAACCAAATCCCTAGGGCTACGGGTAGGCCAATCAAGATAGCCAGTGTATAGAGCATATCTGTCCAGTTGAGGCTGAAGACCTTGATGGTAGGCTGTAGTGCCGGGATGAGGCTTGCCCAAAAGTTAAAGTTGAGCGGGGTCATCACGACAGAAAGCAGGGTAGAGCAGGCCGTAAGCGATACCGAGAGCGCAAGGTTGCCCTTGGCTACCATTGAGATAAAGTTAGAGACATTGCCCCCCGGGCAAGCGGCTACTAGCAACAGCCCAAGGCCTAGGCTGGGGTAAGGGTTGGCTACCCAGACCACGAGGCAGCTTAGCGCTGGGAGCATCAAGAACTGCGCTATAGCCCCTACCAAGACTGGTTTGGGGTCATTGGCGATTTGCCGGAAATCTTCAATGCGGATATTTAGCGCTACGCCAAACATCACAAAGGCCATCAAGAAATTGAGCATGGCAATTCCCTCTTCGCTAAAGGGGAGCTGCATATCATCAGGTGTCAGCACAGAGCAGGGGGTATTTTAGAAATCAGTTGGAACCAGTTGCCCTGATGGGCGGTGCAAATTTAGCAAAAGCTTGTTGTTTAGGGTACTATGGGGAATGTTTCGCGCACACAAACTTGGGCGCGGGTACATACCCCTCCTATGGGCGGGTTGTATTTCGTAACCCCCACCTCTACGGAGAGGAGTTGGGGGTAGGTACTGGCTACGGTTTGTAGAATATCGTGGGCGAGGTGCTCTAAGAGTCGGGCGGGTTGTTGCATACGTCGGGCAATAATTTGGTAGAGTTGGCCATAGTCGACGGTATCGGCTAGGTTATCGCTTTGGCCGGCCTTGGTATCGGGCAGGCCTATGCGGATATCTACGCTGTATTTGTTGCCGATACGTTGCTCTTCGTCATGGAAGCCGTGGTAGGCAAAAAACTCCAGCCCTTCGAGCGCTACAGTGGTTTGCATAAGGAAGGGGCGCGCTTAGTCGGCGGTATTGTCTAGGTGGTTGATGGGGGCTTCGGCCTGAGGCTCTAAGAAGGCTTGGCGCTCATCGAGTTGTTGGCGAATTTCTTGGGCTTTCTCAGTGAAGAATTGCCGGTAGTCGCGAGACTCTAAACGGGTGATTTTCTCTAACGTTTCTTGAATCATGGCCTTGAGGTCTGAGACAAGGTGGTCGCGTTGTAGCTCTATTTGATGATATTCGCGTTCTTTGGCCTTGAGTTGGTCAAGCGCCTCTGCGTCGATATTGCGAGCCTTGTCTTGGGCTTTTTGCACGATGGCCTTGGCCTGTGTGCGGGCTTCGGTCAAAATAGCCTCTGAGCGCATCTGAGCATCTTTGAGCTTCAGCTCGGCGTTTTTGCGGGCTTGCTCTACCATATTGGCGCTGGTATCCTCAGCGGTTTTGAGGGTTTTGAAGAGCGAAGTTTCTACTTCTTTGAGTTTGGCGATTTCTTTTTCTAGAAACTCGATTTTGATACGGGCTTCCTTGTTTTCGTCGCTGGTTTTTTCCCACTCTTGCGCCAATGCCATCAGGAATGCGTGGACTTCTTCACGGTCGTACCCTCCGCCAAAAGATTTTTTGGTAAAGGTTTGGTGTTTGATGTCAGATGGGCTGAATTTCATAAGGCTTAATTTTAGGCTACAATAAAGCACATTTTTTTGGAAATAGCCAAGCTCAGTACTTAAATTTTACGTCCCAAAGGCTGATGAGCCGGTCATCTCCGGCAGATAGGAGCTGACCTTGGTGGTTAGTCCACAGTACTTTATTGACGGAGGTGCCGTGCCCGGCGTGTCGGGCTTTGTCGATGACCTTGAGGAGTTGCCACTCTTGGGTGTCCCATATCTTGACGGACTTGTCCATACTTCCGCTGGCCATAAACCGCCCACTAGGGCTAAAACAGAGGCTGTTGAGCGCATATAGGTGTGCGGCTATTTTGGCTTTGGGGCTATAGTGTTCGGTAGCAGACCAGACAGCCAAGTGCGCATCACGGCCACCACTGACAAGGTGTTGCCCGTCGGGGCTGTATTGGAGGGTAAAGACGGAGTTTTGGTGTGCCTCAAAATCATACAAAGGGTTAAGGTGCTCAGTATCAAACACGCGAATATGCGCATCGCTATAGCCCACGGCCAGCTGTGGGGCTGTAGGGTGGAGGGCCAGAGCGCGTACTCGCTCGTGAGACGCTTTCAGATGTTGGCGCACAGCGCGGTGCATTAGGTCAAATACAATGACTACGCCATCGCCACAAGCAATATAAGCATAGGGCAGCTGTACCTGAATATCAAAAATGGCTGCATCGGTGAGTTTTACCGAATAAAGCTCTTTTTTGGCCTGAGTATCAATGAGATGAATCCCTTGGGTGTTATGCCCAACGATGAGTTGGTTGCTGCCCGGAATCATACATAGGGCATACACAGCGTGTGCTACTTGGGCGATGGGCTGACCCATTTCGGGCTTCAACAAATCCCAACGCGCCACTAGCCCTGTGCCATCAGCAGTATAAAAAATATTAGGTGATTCGCCCTGAACAAGGGCATATATACAATCGCGGTGGCCGCTGAGTGTTTCTAACTTATCGACTTGGATGAGTTTCATAAAAATAGTATTCAAAAATGGAGACAAGAATCAACTGTCTTAGGCAAAATGCTGTCTTCTGAGTGCATAACTATTGGCTTGAGGGGAAAGTTCAAAGCATAGCTAATCACTAGATTTTATGGTCTAAAAAATTGAAACTACCCAAACTTGCAGCAAGTCGCTAAAAAAAAGCAGTAAAGCTTTGATACTTGGCTTCTTTTCTGCTAATTTATACCAAATTTTATTTGATTTTCCAGATGTGTAAGGACTTTCAGTACACATCCCAAACCCATTTTGATTGGATATAACTGCCCCTGAGCTTCAGATTGGATACAATGCGTTCTACCCCCCCTACTAGCCCTTAGATATTTATGACAGACGATAGCGCCAAAACACCCCGAAAGCCCCGTTGTATGGTCAAAACAGGCTTCTTCGTACAGCGTATTTGTGGCCGCCCGGCCGCAGGCAAATGCTCCGTTTCGGGGCAATATATCTGTAAACAGCACGCCGTAACACTAGACGGTGAGGTAGTCAGCACAGAGGTATATGCGCAAGAAATGCGCAAACGCAATCAAACAGTAGACCGAGCAGATGCGCTCTCCAGCCGCCAAGAAGATATGGCTCGCTATAATGTATGGTACTATTTTATGCGGGAGGAATTTTATGCCAACTATGAGCTCAACCCTCTTGAGGAGTCAGATTTTCGTGCCTTCGACGAAAAAGAAGCACTTTTTGGCGGAGGTGAGTTGGGGCCGGGCGAGTATTGGGACGATGAAGGCATCGGCTTCTTCGATAGTTAGGCTCGTTTTTATATCAAGATGTTATTTTATTGATTATCAAGGCTTTTTTTATGTTTTCGTAATGTAGTCTTTGGGCTGTAGTATTTCAATACAGGCTAGAAGCCTAGGTTACGTCGTGGTCACGCCACTGGATATTTTTGGAAAAGTAGCTCAGAACTCCAGCTCCGAGACAAGCTAAGGCCTTATTTTGGGGGTAAAATAAGTGGGATTTGAAAAATGTCCAGTGGCGTGTACCGTGGTATAATTCCGATTGGGGTTCAACGCTTTCAAAAACATTTTACCGACAGAAACCAGCCGTTCATCTTAAATACCTAACTTTATCCGCCAAAAGTCGTCATTTTGGTGGGGGATAGCGTTGATGGAGGAAAGACGCTGCCTTATCCAATACTGTACCCTTTGTTTTTCTTAATTGCCTAATGTTATGAGAGCCGCCTATTCTTTTTCATTTCTGCTGCTATACTGCGTATTGGCTGGCTGTCAGATGCCATTATTGGCACAAAATGAAATCAGCCTTTATCCAATCCACCTAAACAATATGTGGGGCTATGCCTCTGCAGAGGGTCAGGTGCTCATCCCAACCCAATACCACGACGCATTGCCTTTTCAGGAGGGCTTGGCACGGGTACGTGTGGGGTCGCTTTATGGCTTTATCGATACCAATGAAAACGAAGTCATCCCTATCCAATACCTTCACGCCACCCCTTTTATAGAGGGCTTTGCATGGCTCAAAGATGCCAAAGGCTACCATCTGTTCAATACTGCTGGCGAACAACTTAGCTTCACAGGCTACGAGGAGGCATACCCCATTCGCGATGGCCTGTTTTTGGTCAAACATCAAGGCCGGTATGGCTTTATCAATGCCGAGGGCAATATTGTTATCCCGTTTCACTATGAGCAGGCCGAGCCTTTTATGAACGGGCTCAGCGCCGTACGCCAAGACCAACGCTGGGGAATGATAGACAAACAGAATAGGCTGATTGTAGACTATGAGTATGACTACTTGGGCATCGGGAGGGAAGGCCCTATATTGGTAAAATTCAGGGGCTTGTATGGCTACTTGAGCCACAACGGCTTGATGAACATCGGTATCAACTACACCCTAGCCGAGCACTTCTATGAAGGCCGCGCACGTGTAGAGCGCCACAATCGGTGGGGAATGATTGATACCTTAGGCCAAGAAGTTGTCCCGCTTCAATACGAAGCGCTCATCAGTATGTCAAATGGATTGGCTAGAGTGCGCAAAAACTACAAGTGGGGGTATATCGATGCCGATGGTGCTGTCATTATCCCTATTAATCTACACTATGGCAAGGAGTTTTCGCAAGGCTATGCCGCCGTCATCAGGCAAGCAGGACAGGCTTATGAGTTTATCAATAAAAAAGGGGAATCTATTACCGAAGCCAAGTACCAAGATGTAGGGCTATTTCGTGAAAACCGCGCCAAAGTAAAGTACAAAGGCCGTTGGGGTTTTATAGACCAAAACGGGCGCGAAGTCATCCCGCCTATTTATGAGTACGTAGAAGACTTTGTGCAAGGCTTGGCCAAGGTCAAATATGAAGGGAAAACATTTTATGTCGATAAAATGGGAAATGAATTTATCATACGCTAGATAGCCGGTATATTTTGGCACAGGCTGTGGTATTTTATACCAAGATTTACAAGATTTGGAGATTTATAGCATTCGATTTCCTTGATTATCAAGGATTTTCAGTGCGCAGATTTCCCAAACCAACTCTGAGTGAGTATAATACAAGCCACGAACGAGCCTATGACACATTATTTCTGATGGACTGGGGTTTGTAAAAACCTACGAAGATGGTTAAGTTTGTGTTTATCTATCTTATTGCTTATAGTTTCACAAAATAAAATATGTCAACACTTTATCGCTTTATTCTTTTGTTTGGGGTACTGTTTTTACTCAACCCTGTGGCTGCAAAAGCCCAACAGTCAGCCAAAGGTGTGCAAAGAGCCTACAACGAAAGCCTTCAAAACTGGGAGAAATTCAAAGACCAAGGGATTAATAGTTATGATTATGTACTGGTTTATGAGGGGGTGATGAGTGGTATCCAAACAACCCACGACATCAAGGTGCGCAACCACCAAGTAACCGAGGTGTTGGTACGTACCCGTGACCGCTCAGGCAAAATCACTAACAAACGCCGCTACAAACAAGGCGAGCTAGGTGAAGTAGGCGTTCCCGTTCCTACTTTGGATGAAATCTATGACTTTGCCAAGGCGCAAGTTATCTACCGAGACACCGAAGCATATCACCTCACCTTTGAGGCCACCAAGTTGGGGCTAATCAAGCGTGTAGGCTATACCCCCATTGGTTGTGTAGATGATTGTTTTCAGGGCTATGTCATCCAAGGCGACATCCGATGGGTGCAAAAATAAGCTATACTTAGCCCAATTACTTGGCGAAATGTATGTGCTGAAAGCCTTTGATAATCAATAATATAAAATCCTGAAAATCCTTAAATATTGCAAATATTGACATAAACTACCCATAATAATCGCTCTACATAAGCCCAAACCTATTATGCTTCAAATCTGGAAAGCATTTAACAAATACTTCTGGCTCAACGCTGAGCAGCGGCAGGTCATTCATCGCAAGCAGCTCAACGGGACTCATAGCGCCGAACAGTGGCTAACCTTGCTCAGCAAGTTGGCTGATTTTGATGAATTAGCAGGTAAGGCTCGCAGTAAATTGGGTGCTTGGATGACAGCCTTGGGCTTTTTACTTTTTTTCTCAGGCTGTAGTGCAACATTCTTTGCCGAGTTTTTCCCAAGACGCTCTCCCATTCTTCCGCTTACTTTTACTGGTATTGGGGTAGGGCTGGTACTTATATTGATAATGGGGCTTATCAATCGCTATCTCCGCCGCCGTGATTTACACGACTCCCTAAGGTATTTTGTCGTACCGTTGTTGGTGGTGCTCAAAGAAGAAACCAAAGCCCAAGAACCTATCCAGCTTTTTGTGGCGCTCAACAGTCGCCGCAATAAAAAGCATATTGTCAATATCTTCCAAAGACCTCCTAAGAAAAAGCCGCATCCTTTTTGGTGGTGGGCTTCAGTGGTGTTTACGATATTGACAGTGATGGTATACAGCAGTTTATTTTTGGATGGATTCAGGGCGCGGCTGTTTCCTGAGTTTATGTACTTTGTGCCGGTGATGTTGTCAGTGATGCTTTGGTTTATTACGGCCATCATTTACAGCGAGACAGGCCCCTATCCCAATACCCGCACTACGGTCTACCAACAACTCTGGTTTGAGCTCTCTACCCGCCTACACGACCATACCCGCCTGCGGATGGCAATCACGGACATCACCCAAGAGCGCCGCCGCCAGCGCCGCAATCCACGCAATAAGGTCAAAACAAAAACCAAGTTCAAGACCCGCACCCAGGCGGTTGTTACGCTCTTGCCCTCATTAGCGCGTTACCGCCTTAATGCCGAGCTGCTCCAAAGCCCTACCGACTTGCGTATCCAAACACGCGAGCGCGACACCCGAGCCGTCATCCAGCTACGTCAAAGCTACAAACAGGAAGGGTTAGATACTTCACCCCCCTTACAGATGGTGCTCCACCTAATAGGGCAAGGGTATCGGCGCTTAGCTTAAAGGCATAAGCCGACGAGGTCATAAATGGCTCACACCACTAAGTATTCTTGGAAAACCAGCTCGGAGCACCACCTCCGAGACAAGCTGAGGCCTTATTTGGGGATAAAATGAGACTTAGCCCACAGTGGGAGTTGGAAAATGTCCAATGGTGAAATGGTTACACATCTCGGTTGAGTAGCCTTTGGAGATGCTTGCGGAAGGCCTGCTCCCAACTTTGCTGCGGGGTTTGGGATAGGTCTTGACGGACTTGTTTCTCAAAATCAGCTTTAGATAAGTTTTGTTGTAGCTGGGGAAGCTGTTCTTGCAAGAGGTGCTCTACCTGCTCTTCGATGCGGAGGCTGCGCAACAGTTCGTCATAGAGCTGGGCTTTGAGTTGGGCTTGGGCAAGCGTCTGGGCTTGGTCTTGGAGATACGCTTGATGCGGTACGACCTTGCCTTGGTTATAAGGGCTGATTTTTTGCTCCAGCCAATCCACAAAAGTCGGGGTATCCATGGCGTTCAGCTCGATACGGTAGTTGGTCAGCCAGTCGTGCCAAGTGCTTTCCGAAAAGCGCTTGTCGAGTTGGTAAGGAGGCAGAATGTCTTGTTGGTCAGGATGGTCAGAGATGTAGGCTGCTGCCTGCTTTCGCGAGGTACGTTCGAGTGTCTCCACCTCTAGCCCCATTTGTAGTCCTTCCCAAGGCTCCAAGCCAAGGTTGATGATGCGGACTTTGCGCTCGGGGCGCGCCTTGGTAGCACCTTGGAGGGCTTGGTAGATGAGTGTTCCCGATAGGTCGGCATCGTGAATACAAAAAAACTGCAGCTCCTCCTCCGTTTCGGCCAAGAGGTCGATTACGTCTCGGGCAGCCCTGCTGGCAAATCCTTTGGAGGTAAGCAGGGCACAGTCGTGGCGCTCGCAAAAACCAGCCTCTTTCAGGATTTCAAAAAATCCTTCTTTTTCGGAGTAGAGAATTTTGTTGAAGGCAAATCGCGGGCGATGGTATTTTTCGACACTCTTAGTTCCGAGGCGTATTTCTTCGTGAGTGTGGGGGTGTAGGAGCGTGCCGCGCTCGTCGCGGTATACGCCGGGTAGATCTTGGCCGGTTTCGTGCTCATAGTCGGTGATGATGGTATTGAAGTTGGCATACTTCAACTCCCTTCCGGTGGCCTGCATCACAAAGGGGCGCAACACATAGTAGAGCTGCCGAAGAGAGTAGCGGTATTGCCCCTCGCCCGAAGCCTTGGCGATGCCTTCATACAGATGTTGCCGTACAATCTCTTTTTGCGTGGGCAGCTTGTCGCCACCTGCGGTATCGAGTCCTTGTGTGGGTTGTTGCTGGCGGAGGTGCTTACTCAGCTTTTGCCACACCTTGCTAATGGCTTCTTCGATAGGCACGGCCAAGGCCGAAAAGTCTGGCTCCTTGCCATTGCTCACGATAGGCATATAGGGAGTCAGGATATTGACCCATACCGTAGGCTCGCTTTTGAGCTTGGGCAGGGTGAGGTATGCCTGTAGGCCACACCCAAACAAGAGGGCTTTTTTGCCCTGATAGCTCAGCCCCACATCTCCGATGATGGGGGTTTTGTTGACAAAAAACTGTGTTTGGCCTGCCCCATCCAAACGGGCAAAACATTCCAACACAAAGGGAATTTGCGCAGTATGAGCCCCTTTCTGGGGGCTGAGTTCAAAAGTTCCACTGCTGAAATGATGGACTTCAAAATCGGCCATCTCGCCTACATCCCCTAGTTTTTTGGGGTTAAATGGCTTGGCTGCCTCCCGCAGGAGCGTGAGGAGGGCTTCGGCCTCTTGGCGACTGTGGGCAGCAACCGCTTTTTGGAGTTGGTGGGGAGGCAGGGTTTTGCGCAAACCAGTTCCCCCCTCCAGATAAGCCAAGAAGCGCTGTAAGTCAATGGCTTCAGGAGTAGCGAGCAAGAGGTTATAAAAGCTGTCGGAGTCGTACCAATGGGGATGTGTTTTGCCTTCGTATTGTTTCCCTTGGTTGAGTTGAATAGCCAGTTGTGCCCATTCGGGTGCGTTTTGCCCAAAAATATCCTCAGGGATGGTGAGGGTAATTTCTGTGCCTTCGCCCTCATAAGGCCCAACATAGACAGCCTGCGTACTGCCGTCGTCTTGGGGGATGAGCTGGAGCTTTCGCCCCGCCGTAGCAACCCATAGTTGACCTTGGAGGCAATAAATAGTCGCAGTTACCACCCTGAGGCCATTGCCCAAAGCCCCCCGCGAGGGCAGGCGTAGGCGCTTGGAGCTGGTCAGCGGGCGACGCACCGAAAAGAGGTCGGCGATTTCCTCGTCAGTACCCGGAAAGCCGCGCCCTCCATTGCGGATGACGAGCGTGTTGTTGAAATCAGCATCTGATGACTGCTCGATACTTACCTTAGGGTCAATATCTAAAGCATTGTCTATCAACTCTTTGGCAACAAGCTTTGGTAATAAATATTTGGGAACACCCGCCTGTTGGGGCAGGGTGTTGATATTCATAAACAGTTGCCAATCTGGCTGAACAAAGAAAATATCTTCCATAGGCTCCAAGTTATTGTGCCTTGGCGGGGCATTTTTTCTAGCCCAAAAATTTATTTTACACCAGCTCCGTTATTGACAAGGCGCTGCGGACTTACGAACACCAGTTTTCCTTCGGCATCTTCCGCCATCAGAATCATCCCTTGTGAGGGAATACCCTTGAGCTCACGTGGGGCCAAGTTGGCCACGAGGCAGACCTGCTGCCCGATGACCTCTTCGGGGCTGTAGTGTTCGGCTATCCCGCTGACAACCGTACGTTGGTCAATGCCGGTGTCGACGGTTAGTTGGAGGAGCTTTTTGGTTTTCTTGACCTTCTCGGCGGCAACGATAGTCCCTACACGTAAGTCTATCTTGGCAAAATCATCAAACACGATTTCGGCCTGTAGGGGGGCTAGGCTGGGCGCTTGAGCCGTTTCTAAGCTGCGGGCTTGTTTAATCCCCTCTAGGCGGTCTACTTGAACTTGGATGGCCTCGTCTTCTATTTTTTCGAACAACAAACTCGCTTCTGCCAAAGGAGCACCTACCAACAGCAAGTCGATATTGCCTAGTTCTTGCCACTGAGGGTTGGCCTGACTCCACTGTGGGGCGTTGAGCATCTCGCGCAATTTGGCGGCTGTAAAAGGCAAGAACGGCTCGGCCAGTGCAGCCAAGTTGGCGCAAAGCTGTAGCCCGATGTGTAGGATGGTTTCGATACGGGTGCGGTTGCCTTCGGGGTCTTGTTTGTAAAGCACCCAAGGAGCTGTATCTTGGAAGTATTTGTTGCCTGCACGCGCCACATCCATCAACAGGCTGAGCGCCTCTCGGAAGCGGTAAGCCTCAATGGCCTGACCGATGCGCTCAGGGGCGGCTTGTAGCTCAGCTATGAGGGCTTGATCGGCAGCTTCGAGCTGATGGCAAGGCGGTACTTTACCCTCGAAGTACTTATGTGTCAGCACGACAGCACGATTCACAAAATTACCCAAGATTGCGACAAGCTCGCTGTTGTTTTTGGACTGAAAGTCTTTCCAAGTAAAGTCATTGTCCTTGGTTTCGGGCATATTGGCAGCGAGGGTATAGCGCAGCACATCTTGCTTGTTGGGGAAATCGCGTAGGTACTCGTGCAGCCACACAGCCCAGTTGCGCGAGGTCGATATTTTGTCCCCCTCTAGGTTCATAAACTCATTGGCCGGCACTTGGGTCGGCAAAATATAGCCTCCGTGTGCTTTGAGCATTGCAGGGAAAATGATACAGTGAAACACGATATTGTCCTTGCCAATAAAGTGTGTGAGGGCGGTATCGTTGTGTTGCCAATAAGGTTTCCAAGCCGTTGCATAGGCATCGTCAGGCTTTCCTTCGGCGCGGGCTTTTTCGATAAAGTATTCTTTGGTGGCAGAGATATAGCCAATTGGGGCATCAAACCACACATAGAGCACCTTGCCTTCGGCATTGGGGAGGGGCACGGGTACGCCCCAGTCGAGGTCGCGGGTCATGGCGCGAGGTTGTAGCCCGGCGTTGAGCCAAGATTTACACTGCCCGTAGACGTTAGGTTTCCACTGTTTGGCTTTTTCGTCTATCCAAGTATCTATCCACTCTTGTTGGTACTTGTCGAGGGGGAGATACCACTGCTTGGAGGGCTTGAGCTTTGGGGTAGCGCCACTGAGCATAGAGCGGGGGTTGCCTAGCTCCTTGGGGCTGAGCGAAGTACCACAGCGCTCGCACTGGTCGCCGTAGGCGTGCTCATAGCCACAGTTGGGGCAAGTACCTACAATGTAACGGTCGGCGAGAAAGCGCTCTTTTTCGGGGTCAAAGTATTGCTCTTCTTCTTTTTCGACAAAAGCGCCTTGGTCATACAGAGTCTTAAAAAAGTCAGAGGATGTTTGATGATGCACCGGAGAGGAAGTGCGTGCATAAATATCGAAAGAAATACCCAGCTCCTCAAACGAGGTTTTGATTTGCTGGTGGTATTTGTCTACTACTTGTTGGGGGGTGATGCCTTCGGCCTCTGCGCGGATGGTGATGGGCACGCCGTGCTCATCTGAGCCACTGACGAAGAGTACTTCTTCGCCTTTGAGGCGTAGGTAGCGGGCATAAATATCGGCAGGAATATACACACCGGCCAAGTGCCCGATGTGTACAGGGCCATTGGCATAAAGCAAGGCTGCGGTGATGGTATGGCGTTGGGGCATAGTGTATTGTTGCAAAAAGGAATAGCCAAGCAGGTATCCAAAAAGGAGGCTTGGCAATGGAGCTAATCTAAAACACAAAAGTAGTCTTTTCTACCCAAAAAAACCAGCACCTCTATGTGAGAAGCGTTGCGAAAACCTATTGGTGTATCTAGGCCGGCCCACACGGAGGAGTCATCAAAATATGCCAAGATTCACTTGATTTGAGGGTTCAAAGAATTTGATTTTCTTGATTATCAAAGATTTTCAGCAGCTATATTTCCTCACCCAATTTTGATTGGAGATAACATTGGGCAAAAAAGAATTATCCACTGACAGAGGCGCTGTGTAGGGCTTAGCATAGATTTTGCCCAATGGAGGGATACAAACTGTGTTGTATCTATCACCTACCCTTGCTGACAATTATGCTACGTTACGAATCAGATTCCCTTGGTCAATTGCCCATTCCACAAGAGGCGTATTATGGTATCCATACAGAGCGAGGCAGGCAAAACTTTGATGTGTCGGGGGTAAGTATTGGGCATTTTCCGCAATTCATTGCTTGTTTGGCAATGGTCAAAAAGGCTGCGGCCTTGGCCAATGCCGATATTGGCGCATTGGCGCAACCGATAGCTGAGGCTATTTGCCAAGCAGCAGATGAGGTCATCAGCGGAAAAATAGGTGCAGACCAGTTTCCGGTAGATGTGATTCAGGGTGGGGGATGTGTGTCCACACATATGAACATCAACGAAGTATTGGCCAATCGTGCCAATGAGCTGATAACAGGACACAAGGGCTATGACTTTGTACACCCCAACAATCATGTCAATATGGGGCAATCTACCAATGATGTAGTACCTACGGCACTCAAGCTGACCTTATATTCCTACTTGCAAGACCTGAGTGCAAGCCTGCGGATACTGGAGGGAGTGTTGTTGAGCAAGACCGAAGAACTGAAAGATGTGGTCAAATTGGCCCGAACTTGCCTTCAAGATGCTGTCCCAATTACCTTTGGCCAAAGCTTCAGCGCGTATGTGGCCATCGTACAGCGTGGCTTGCGGCAGTTGGCCGAAGAGGCTGATGCCTGCCTGCACGTACCGCTGGGAGCCACTGCCGTTGGTACAGGTCTAGGCTCGCGCCCCGGCTACTTGGAAGCCGTATACCCTCGTTTGCGCGAGGTTACAGCCTTGGCGATTATGCCAGAAGAGAATTTTTTTGACGGTCTGCAAAACGGAGATTTCTTTGTACAAGTGTCGGGTACTGTCAAGGCTGTGGCTACGGGTCTTTCCAAAATGGCGACTGATTTGCGGATTCTTTCTAGCGGCAACCGTACAGGGATGATGGAAATTGTATTGCCTCCTGTGCAGGCCGGTTCTTCTATTATGCCGGGCAAGATCAACCCTTCTTATCCCGAACTGATGAATCAGATTGCCTACCAAATCTGTGGCAATGATGTGGCCATTACGATGGCCGTAGAGGGCATAGAGCTGGAGCTAAATATCTGGGACTCTATCTTATCAAAATGTTTGTTTGAGTCTTGTCAGTTATTGATACGCAGTATCCCCTTATTTGCCCATAAATGTATCAAAGGCTTGAGCGTCAATGTAGATATATGCCGCCATCAAGCCGAAAATACCTTGGCGTTGGCCTTGGTTATTTCGGTGATTTATGGATATGAGGTGGGAGTCAAGGTCGCTAAATATGCCTACGAAAACGACTTGTCTATCAAGCAGGCGGCCATCGACCTAGGGGTGCTCAGCCCTGAGCTGGCCGAGGAACTGCTCGACCCGGTGATGCTCACGGATGTGTCGCGCAGTATGGAAATCACCAACCGATTGGCTACCTTACAGAAGCAAAAAACCAAGGACAGCATTGGGGCTATAGCCTTACATACACGTCAGCAGATTTTTGAGGTAATGCTGCGGATGGCTTGGGCTGATGGAACATTGGCACAAGAAGAGCTGCTGGTGATGGAGATTGCCGCCGAGGCGCTCCAGCTCCAGCTCAGCCACGAAGCCCTCGCCCAAGCCTTGGCCAAAGGCATACAACCGCTTACACAGCTTCATACCCTACAACATACAGAGGATGCGGCCAAAGTGTATCTATTTGCGGCTTGGCTTGCCCACGTAGACGATGAGCTTGCTGAGAGTGAGGTAGCGCTTTTACACGAAATCCGCGCCATACTGCAACTCGACCAAGCCAAGGCCGAAGCGTTAGAACAGCTCGCCCACGAAATCAAGTATGAAGAGGCAGCCCTTATCCCCCAATGGGAAAACTCCCCTTGGTGGGAACAATTTGAGCAGCTATTGGTGAGGGTGGCGCAAATGCCCATCAAAGGCTAAACGCTTTTTGGGGTGGACACCCCAACTGGCACTACCCTTCCTGTTTTGTTTTTCGTATCTTTGGCACATTGAGGGATGTTTACCGACCAACCTTCTCACTACTTTTGCGTTTAAGCCTAAAATCATTTCCCACACTTCTTGATTTGTATCTATGCAAAAAAAAGTCTTATCCTACACTTTTGCGTTGGTTTTGGCCTTCGTGATTCCACTAACGAGCTGGGCACAGCGCAACCGCAACAATGATGCCCCTAGCGCCGATGAAATTCGGCGAATAGCCATTGAGCATATCAAACAATATTACCAATCACTCAACTCGCTCAAAGACGATACCCTAGCCCTGAGCAAGGAGGAAGCCAGTACAGAAACAGGCTCCCTATATAGTGGGATTAGCTATAAAGACCGCTTTATAGCCAATTTCCTTGATGGAGATGATATTTACCTAGCCAACGACCTCTACCCGTATTTTGCCAAAATGCCCGAAGGCTCCGACCGCGCCACACAGGCCTGGATTTATATGAACCGACTCAATACGGAGTATCCCCAAGGGGTAAGATTCCAAGTAGATGATTTCAAACCCGGTGAAGTGCGCTTGAATGAGACTTCGTTTGAAAAGTTTTATCACGTCAAAATAGATGTTACCCGTACCCTAATGGGAACCTATCGCGATGGTAACAAGATAAACAATACCGAACGCCTCGATATTTATGTAAAAGTAAGCCAAGACTATAACAAAGTTTGGCAAAAAGCCCGCATCTTCGCCATCGACTGGGCGCGAGGCAATGCATCTGAAAAAGCCAAACTGAGCAAGAATGAAGAGATTGCGCTGGCGATAAGGGCTTTTTATTCAGAACAATACGAAGTCGCTTTTACTATCTTGAGCAAATATCTCGGAGCTGAAAACAACAAACGCAATGACGACCGTGCCGTCCGTACAGATGGTATGGCTGCTTTCGCCCTAGCTTGGATGTATTGGAGAGGCCAAGGCGGCGCAGAGCAAAGCGATGAGCGTACCATCGAGTTTTTAGAATATGCCGGCAAACAAGACAATGTGTTGGCATTGCTGAACCTTGGGTGGATTTATTACTTTGGCTATGGCGCTGACGAAGACGAGAAAAAAGCCTATGATTACTTCCAAAAAGCCGGACGCAAAGGCCATCCCGAAGCACAATACTATGTCGGGATGATGTCGGAGAACGGACAAGGAACCCGCCAAAACGAACGCCGCGCACGCCGCTGGTACCGCAAAGCAGCCGCCCAAAATTATGGTCTGGCCATAGAGGGCTTGGCACGCCTAGGCGAGGGCCCCGAAGAAGAATAGCCTGCCGAAAAAGCTTGAACAGCGCTTCAAAACCCCTTTGTGCCACCATACAAAGGGGTTTTTCTTGCTGATGCCCAAAGAAAAATGTGGCTGCAAGTCTCAAAATCCAGCCAAAACTTGTATACTTGACTTTCATTACTCAGCAAACAACAACAGATATGAGATTTTTAAGCCTTATACTCTGCCTTTTGGCCTTGGGCAATGGGCAATATGCCGCCGCTCAAGCCAATGTACGTTGGCTACAGCGGGCAGACTATACGATGGACGTGTCCCTTGATGTAAAAACCAACCGATTTAAGGGTACACAACGCATAGAGTATTACAACAACTCTCCCGACACTTTGACCAAGGTGTTTTACCATCTTTACTTCAATGCCTTTCAGCCCAACAGTATGATGGATGTGCGCTCTCGCACCATTGCTGACCCTGACCCCCGCGTGCGCGACCGTATTTTTAATCTGAAAGAAGATGAAATAGGCTATCAGAAAGTTATCAGCCTCAAACAAGACGGCAAGGCTGTCCAGCATCATACGGAAGATACTATCCTCGAAGTAGCCCTGGCGCAGCCAATCTTGCCGGGGTCAAAAGTGGTTTTTGAGATGGAGTTTGAGGCCCAAGTGCCTATTCAAATCCGCCGCTCAGGCCGCGATAATGCCGAAGGTATCCGCTATTCGATGGCACAATGGTATCCTAAAATAGCCGAATATGATTATGAAGGATGGCACGCCCATCCCTATATCGGGCGTGAGTTTCACGGTGTTTGGGGCAACTATGACGTAAAGCTCACCCTTGACGCAAGCTACCTCGTGGCTGCCACCGGATACCTCCAAAATGCCAACGAAATAGGCTACGACTACAATGCCGGGGGCAAACCCAACCCTCCCAAAAAAGCCAAAACCCTGACTTGGCACTTCAAAGCCCCCGAAGTACACGACTTCGCTTGGGCGGCTGATCCTGATTTTGTACACGAAACAGTACAAGTCCCCGGAGGCCCGGTATTGCATTTCTTCTTCCAAAATGACCCTGCCTACGCCCAAACTTGGAAAGAATCGAAGCCCTATATGGTCAAGGCGCTACAATGGCTCAACAAACACTATGGCCTATACCCTTATGAGCAGTACTCTTTTGTACAAGGTGGCGACGGAGGGATGGAATATGCGATGCTGACCCTCGTAACCGGCAACCGCAAGTTGGGTAGCTTGGTAGGGGTGATGGTTCACGAACTCATCCATAGCTGGTATCAGATGGTGTTGGCTACCAACGAAAGCCTTTATGCTTGGATGGATGAAGGTTTCAATACCTATGTGGGCAATCTCCTGATGCAGGAGCTCTTCAGCAGCCAAGGCGACCCCCACGCCGGTACGTATGGAGCGTATTTCAGTATCGTGAAAGACCGAATGGAAGAGCCGGCCATCCAACACGCCGACCATTTTATCACAAACCGCGCCTATACTACTGCCTCTTATGTGAAAGGGGGGATGCTCTTGCACCAACTCAGCTATGTAATCGGACAAGAAAACCTTGACAAAGGAATGCTGCGCTATTACAACGAGTGGAAGTTCAAACATCCCAACACGACCGACTTCAAGCGGGTGATGGAGAAAGTCTCAGACCTAGAGCTGGATTGGTATTTCGACTACTGGATCAATACCACACATACTATCGACTATGGGGTGAAGGAGCTCAAAGAAGAGGGGAACAAAACCCAAGTAACCCTACAGCGTGTCGGTCTGATGCCGATGCCCATCGACTTGCTCGTAACCTATACCGATGGCTCACAAGAGTTGCTCTATATCCCGCTACAAATCATGCGGGGTGAAAAGCCACACGAAACCCCCGAAATACCCCGAAAAGTCCTTAAAGACTGGGGCTGGGTATATCCCGAATATGTCTTGACCATTGAGCGGCCCAAGAACCAAATCCGCAGCGTGGTCATTGACCCCTCACAACGGATGGCTGATATCAACAAAGGCAACAACCAATACATCGCCCAATAACATTACTGCCATCAATCCAAACCTTTACCGAAGTTTTTATATCTTTGGTAAAGGTTTTTGTTTTGACAAACTAATACCAACGACCAAACTGTAACAAATATGCCACTTATCAAATCTGTAAGAGGATATACACCCACTTGGGGAGAGGATTGTTTTATCGCCGACAATGCCACCATTGTAGGGCAGGTAACTATGGGCAGCCGCTGTAGTGTCTGGTTCAATGCTGTAGTACGTGGCGATGTCAGTGCTATTACCATCGGGGATAATACCAATATCCAAGACGGCGCGGTGATACACGCCACCTATCAACGAAACGAAACCATCATCGGCAATAACGTCTCCATCGCACACAATGCGATTGTACACGGTTGTACTATCGAAGACAATGTGCTCATCGGAATGGGTGCCATCATTATGGACGGCGTGGTGGTCAAAAAAGGCTCTATCATCGGCGCTGGCGCAATTGTACTCCAAAATACCATAGTCGAAGAAGGGAGCATCTGGGCGGGTAATCCGGCCAAATTTATCAAACAAACTCAAAACCTTGAAAGCGAAATCTTACGAATAGCCTCGGCATATCCAATGTATGCACAGTGGTTTAAGGAAGATAGAGAATGACACACGCCACCGGATATTTTTGGAAAAGTAGCCCAAATCGTCCATTGTCCATCCCAAATCGTCCATCCCAAATCAAAATATGCGCTCAAGCCTTACCACCCTCCCCGATGCAGCCACGATTTATTCTAAAGTGCAAAACACCTTAGAGGCTTCGCCCTCTGATTGGACAGCACTCTACACAACGCTTTGGGAACTGGGCGGAGCCGAGCCACTTTCGGAAACTGCTACCGACGCACTGATTGCCTATTTAGGAGAGCAACCTCTGGTCTCGCGGGCGGCTTTCACACAAGCGCTGGCCTTGCACTTGCCCCAGTTGCTACAGCATTCTTTTGTCTATACACCGGCCTTTGACGAAGCGTCGGAAGCGCCCCTGTCTTTGGCCACACAGGTATTTTACTGTTATTGGACCTTGCTGTCGTATGCTAACCCCTCCCCGCTAAATTGGCTGCCTACTGACGAGGATTTGTTAAACCGATTTGCGTATTTCTTACGCCTAGGGCAATACTATCGTTTACGCCTCGACCATCAATGCTTTGATGGGGCAGTGCTTCAGCAGGCGCATCTCAAAGGAGCCGATTTACAGTTTGCTTCTTTCCGCAAAGCAGTGCTGATAGATGCAGACCTACGCGGTGCCAACTTACAAGATACCAATTTTGCCGGTGCAAACCTCAGCGGCGCTTTGCTCAACAATGCCAATACCCGGCGTACTGATTTCCGTGCGGCTAGGCTATACAAGGCCGATATGCGCCACGTACACCTCAATACCGCACAGGTGGCCGGAGCAGACTTGAGTGGGGCGAACTTGTCACAGGCTTTTTTGTCAAATATGAACTTGAGCGAAATGGACTTGCAAATGGCCAACCTCAATGAGGCGGATTTGAGCTTTACCATCCTCATGCGTGCTAACCTGAGCTGGGTTACCTGCCGAGAGGCCAAGATGCAAGGCGTGGTCTTGAGTGATGCCCAATTAACCAAGGCCGACCTCAGTGGCGCTGACCTCTACCAAGCACGCCTCGACAATACTGACCTCTTTAAGGCTAATCTTGACCACGCCGACCTGCGCGAGGTCGATATGCGGGGCGCAAACCTACGCTATGCCAGCTTTCGTGAGGCCAAAATTAGCGATACCCTTCGGGGATATGCCGCCTCACAAGAAGCCAGTTTTTAGCACCGCCACCGGACATTTTTGGAAAAGTAGCGCGGAGCTCTACCTCTGAGACAAGCTGAGGCCTCATTTTGGGGTAAAATGAGGCTTAACCCACAGTTTTATACTCAACCAAAATCGGGGAATGTGTGTGCTGAGAATCCTTGAGAATCAAGTAAATCAAACCTTGTGAATCTTGGCATCCCTATGGGATTTGAAAAATGTCCAGTGGCGTGTAATACCATTCAATCGAAGCCAAAAGTTCAGATTTAGCAATTACTTTCACACGAAGTCGTGCCATCCACCTGACGCAAAACCCGCTGTTATGTGCTGGTGTTCTTGTCATATCACAGGCCTCAGAAAAACATTTTTTCGCCTGCTGTCAAATAATTGTTTTGATGCTTGCACATAACACCTCTCTTTGCACCCTTAGTGGTTGACTATGTGTCAAGAGCTGATGACCAAAATAAACACAACCACAACGAAAGCCCAAAATGTCCACTGGTCTGGGCAAATACATTAACACTACCGAACTTATCAAGGGGGATATCGTGTTTATATGGCTAAACGACGCATCACCGTCCCCTAGGAACAAGTAATATTTATGACCAACATACGGACTTCGATAGGGCTGGTAGCCCTCTTTTTGTTATTGAGTGCTTGTGACTCGGGCAAGCTCGACAAAGGAAGTAACGCCCCTGATTTTAAACTCAAGGATGTAGCCCAGGCTACCCACCAGCTATCCGAATACAAAGGCAAGGTAGTATGGGTACACTTCTGGACAGACTGGTGCAAGTCTTGCCGGGCGGAGTTTCCCAAAATTGAGGCCACATATAGCAGCCTGAAAAACAAGGCCAACTTTGAGCTTTTGGCCATCAATGTAGGGCAGCCTGCGACGACTTCTGCCCAATTTCAAAAAGATTTCTCGGCTTCGTTTCCAATGCTTGTCGATGAACAAGGAATTATGAAAGACCTCTATCAGGTAGAGGCGTATCCTACTAATTATTTTATTTCTCCCGATGGAAAGGTAATCCGGCGTATTATTGGTTGGCTGACCCAAAACCAAGTGGAGGTGATTTTGGCAGCATACGAACAATAACCGGAGTGGCGTGATGATGCATTTGCAAACAGCATATCGCTGGCTAACCCTCTGGCTGCTCCTAGCAGGGGCTTGGTTGGCGTTGGTGGGTATGGCACAATATCGCCAAAACCATTACCAACATCAAAGAATGGAAAGGGCTGAAATAGCTAAATCATTGATTTTGAGTGATATGTGCCTCACCACAGAGTCGCGTCATACCCGACACCCCAACACACCAGAGTTAGTAGCTCCTTTTCAGGATTTCCCGGGGTATCACGAACATTTCCCTTCCTCCTCGTTTTTTAGCCCACGTGTTGTACCTAGTCTGAGAACAAAAAATGAGCTGTAGTAAGTACCAATGCAAAAACAGCTCAGGTTCTGTTTATTGTGTAATCTATTGAAAATCAACTAAACAAAACAACTAAAAACTAAGCACTAAAAACTAAAAACTAAATTTAGCCCACAGTTTTAGCGGTAAGACTTGAAAAATGTCCATTGGCGTGAATCTGGGTATAAAAACCGAAAAAGCCACTCCAAATATTTGGGGTGGCTTCAGTTTTTGAGCGCAGTATCTCCAATGTTTATGCGGTAGCACTTTCTCCTTTGAACGATGGGCGCGGAGTCAGGTTGAGCATACTGAACAGCTGTTGGTCGGCGTTTTGCTCTGGATTGGGCGTGGTCAGTAGTTTATCACCGGCAAAGATGGAGTTTGCACCAGCTAGGAAGCAAAGCGCTTGCTCTTCCGTGCTCATTTCTAGCCTTCCGGCAGAAAGGCGTACCATCGCCTGAGGCATTGTAATGCGCGCTGTGGCAATCATTCGTACCATTTCCCAAACCGATACCCGTTCTTGGTTTTCGAGAGGCGTTCCTTCGATACTTACCAAAGCATTGACGGGCACAGACTCGGGGTGCTCAGGCAGGGTAGCCAAGGTATGGAGCATCGAGATGCGGTCTTCGTCAGTTTCGCCAAGACCGATAATGCCTCCACAACATACAGAAATACCTGATTTGCGGACGTTTTCGATGGTCTTTAGGCGGTCGTCGAAAGTCCGGGTTGTGATTACATCCCCATAGTGCGACTCGCTAGTGTCGAGGTTGTGGTTGTAGGCAAACAAACCGGCTTCTTTGAGTTTTTGGGCTTGCTCGGCGGTAAGCATTCCGAGCGTGCAGCAGACTTCCATTCCGAGTGCGTTTACACCCTTGACCATCTCCAACACGCGGTCAAAGTCGCGGTTGTCGCGTACTTCGCGCCAAGCAGCGCCCATACAAAAACGGGTACTGCCAGATTCTTTGGCCTCTTGGGCTTTTTGGAGTACCTCAGGCACCGAGAGGAGCTTGTGTACATTTACTCCGGTTTGGTAGCGGGCTGCTTGTGAGCAGTAGGCACAGTCTTCTGGGCAACCTCCTGTTTTGATAGAAAGCAGGGTACATACCTGCACTTCCTGCGGGTTATGGTATTGGCGGTGTACGGTAGCCGCTTGGTAGATAAGGTCTAACACAGGGCTGTGGTATAGGTTTTCTATTTCGGCTTGGGTCCAGTCGTTACGTATCATAAGGTGATGTTCTGGGGGTAATGAAATATGGGCATTCGTGTGGCGGAGCTACTTCAATCAACTGCAAAGTAGGGGTGATTTTAGCGAATCTCCAAATAAAAGGGCATACGAGCCTGTATGGGTTCTGTTTTTTTGAGTTGCTCTAGGAGCAGGAAGTAATATTGGGCCTCTTTCAGGTCAGCGGGTAGGGTAGGGGTTTTGGCCATTTGCCCCATCAGCCCTTGGTTGCGGAGGCGCTCGAAGAAGTCGGGTTGGTCGGGGTAATAACGCACACGGTAGGTGTTGGCTTCTAGCTTGGCCTCTTGGGCAGCTAGGGCGATGGCATCATCAAGCGTACCCAACTCATCTACTAAGTTAAGTTCCTTGGCCTGAAGCCCTGTCCATACGCGCCCTCCGGCTACTTTTTGGAGCTCTTCTACAGACATTTTGCGCCCTTGGGCAGCTTTAGAGGTAAAGGTTTGATAGGTCTGCTCTACAGAGTTTTGGATAATCTGTCGCTCTGCCGGGCTGAGTTGACGCAAGGGGTTGCCGAGGTCGGCATAGGGACCTGTATTGACCCGGTCGGTCGTAATGCCCAGCTTGTCTTCGAGAAAGCTTTCGAGCGTAAACGACACGCCAAAGACCCCGATAGAGCCAGTGAGGGTAGTGGGCTGGGCTACAATCTTGGTACAGGCCATCGCCATATAATATCCGCCAGAGGCCGCAGCATCACTCATAGAAGCGATGACGGGCTTTTCTTGGGCAGCAAGATTGATTTCGCGCCACATTACATCAGAGGCCAAGGCCGAGCCTCCCGGGGAGTTGATACGCAAGACGATGGCTTTACAGTTTTCGTCTTTGCGGAGCTTGCGCAAAGTTCGGACAATGGTTTCGGAGCCGATGGTTTGGTTTTCGTTGCTTTTGCCTCCCACAATATCGCCACTGGCAAACACCACAGCGATACGGTCTTTGCCACTGATTTTGGGTGCGTTGTTGTTTTCTACCTTCAGGTAGTCTTCGTAGGTAAGCCAAGGCAGTTCTTTTTTCTCGTCTTCAATTTTGAGTAATTGGCGCAATAGCGGCTCTACTTCGTCTTGATAGGCCAACTGGGTAACGAGCTTGTGTTTGAGAGCGTCTTCGGGGTTGCGGATGGCCATCGAGTCAGCTAGTTGTCTGAGGGTCTCCACCCCGATATTGCGCGATTGCCCTACCACCTCCAGATAATGCCCATAGATAGACTCCAACAAGGCAGACGTTTGTAGGCGGTTTTCGTCACTCATTTTGCGAAGCATAAAAGGCTCTACAGCGCTTTTGAACTCGCCAACGCGGAAGACCTCGGGCTGGATGCCAAGTTTTTCCAAACTACCTTTGAAAAAAGTCTGCTCTGCCGAAAGCCCTCGGAAATCAAAACCTCCTTCGGGGGTCAGCAGGATGTGGTCTGCTACAGAGGCAAGATAATAGGCTTTTTGACCATAAAATTCCCCATAAGTTACGATGTGCTTGCCGGCTGCCTTAAAGTCGAGCAGGGCAAGACGCAGCTCCGAAAAAGAAGCAAACCCACCTTGTAGGTCAGAGACCTTGAGGTAAATGATTTTTATCTTGGGGTCTTGCGCAGCTTGGCGTATTTTTTTACAAAGCTCCAGCAGGCCGATGCCGCTTCCTTGTGGGCCGGTCAACAGGGCTGTGATGTTGTCGTCGTTGTCGCGCTCAATAAGCGCACGTTTGAGCTCTATCTTGAGTATGCTGTTGTCTTTGACCGTTACTTTCTTTTCTGAAAGAGCCCATTGGGCAATACCCAAAAATAGCAGGCTACCAATAGTAATCAAAAAAGCGATAGCTGCCATAAGCGCGAAGGTCAGTCGTAGGAATTTTAACATCGAATGTATAGTGTTTGGAATGGTGGAATGACAAGTTACGAGTTTGTATTTTATTGTGGCAGCGTGATGGGCGAGTCCTCGAGGCTATTGAGCTTGAGACTCTCCACTAAAACCAGCGAAGTATCAGCATTGTTACCGATTGTACTCAATCGAAATTCGTTTGGGAAATACATGCGCTGAAAATCTGTGAGCATCAAATCCAATGAATCCTCAAATCAAACAAATCTTGGCGTAAATTTATGCTTGGATACTTTGTAGCCCGTACTTGCGCCGTATCTTTGCCTTTACAAGTATACAAAAATATCTAAAAACTATGGCGCAAACCTATCTTTTGTTGGGGACAAACTTGGGCAACCGTGCCGATAATCTTGCTCAAGCCTGTGACTGGATTGGGCAGCGGTTGGGCAAGATTGTGGTGCAGTCATCGATATATGAAACTATGCCTTGGGGTAAGACCGACCAGCCGGAGTTTTACAACCAAGTGCTTGGCGTAGAGACTCATCTCGCCCCCGAAGCGCTACTGGTGGCAGCCTTAGAGATAGAGGCCTTGATGGGCAGGCTGCGACAAGAGCACTGGGGCGAGCGTGTGATTGATATTGATGTGTTGTATTATGATGATTTGGTTTGGGAATCGGCCCAACTATCAGTACCCCATCCGGCTATTGCGGCTAGGCGCTTTACGCTTATCCCCTTGGTCGAAATTGCCCCCGAATACATCCACCCTGTGCTGGGGCAAAGCAACCAAGCCTTGTTGGAACGCTGCCTTGACCCTTTGGGGGTTCAGAAATTAGCTTCGTTGGTATGTTCCACGCCGGAGCAGCGACTGCTTTAGCCCCTGTTGGAGAGTATAGGTAGATACTTCTACCACAGGCAATCCAAACCTTAGGCGCACCCACTGCATCAAAGCCGTAGCCGGAACCATCATCTGCGCCCTGAATCCTGCCAAACCGGGAAGCGCTTGGCGCACTGATTCTTCACTAAAAATCAGGTCTTCGTAGACCGCTTCAAAACCTGCAGCATCGACCACAAAATGGGTTTGGTTTTCGGGAAACCGGAAGGTGGCTGCTTGGCGCTGGCGGCACTCGTGCATCAGCACCAAGGTCTCGAAAGCACCGGCAGCGCCTATAAAACGCTGTGGAGCCTGCTCGGCACAGGCTTGGTATAAGTCTGGGAGCTGCGCATCGAGCCAAGCCCATAGTTGGGCCAAGGCCTCTGGCAGGAGTGTTGTTCCGGGCATAAATTTGTCTAACATACGCTGCGCGCCGATTTCAAAGCTGCCCTGCCAGTAGGTTTGAGAGGCATCACACAAGATAAACTCGATACTTCCACCTCCGATGTCACAGATGAGGGCAGGGCGCTCATCCATTGGGACGGCCTGTTGTACGCCGGCGGCAATTAGTGCGGCCTCTTCTTGGCCATCGATGATTTGAATCTCAATGCCCGATTGCTGCCGGATGGCCTCACACACGGCAGTGGCGTTGTCGGCTGCCCTGAACGCACTCGTGGCGACGGCCTGTACGGACGTGGCTGGCACGCGATATTGCGCCAAATCTTGAGAAAACAATGCAAAGGCAGCCAATATACGCTCCTGTGCTGCGGGGGCAATCTGTCCGCGACTGATGCCGCCTTCTCCCATCTTGACAGGATGGGAGCGCCGGTGTATATCGCGCCCGGAGGCATCAAAGATAAGCAGATGGAAGGTGTTTGTCCCCAAATCCATCAAGGCAAGTAAGGGTGTGGAACTATCTGACATGAGACCAAGGTTTTATAAAAATGCACTGACCATATTGCAAACATACTCAATAGGCCGGGAGTTTCGCTCTAGGCTGTTGTGATAGGCAGACATCATTTTCCACTCTTTAGCAATCATCCCCTATGAACGAGAAGACCAAAGCCTTTTATGCTTCACTCCACGAAAAGCTCTCCAATGAGCACTTCCCATTACTGTATATGTTCAAATTTATCACCCCTTCAAACCACGACAAAATCGCGTTGTTGACCAATGTGTTTGATGAAAATGCCGAAATCACACTCAACCAGTCCAAAAAGGGCAACTATACCAGTATCAGCGCCCGGACGGTCATGCTCTCTCCCGAGGAGATTATCCGCATTTATCAAAAGGCTGCCGAAGTAGAAGGGGTCATCTTGCTCTAAACAGTCAGATAACCCAAGCCTTGGTTTTTACGTTGGAATAGCAAACCAACTTCAAAAAGACCTATGAAAACAACTTTATGGATGAGTCTTTGCCTTTGGATAGCCAGCCAGTATGCCATACAGGCACAAGGAGTGATGCAGTACCGCGAATGGCATCACGAAGGCAAGGCTCAAATGGTAGCAGGGGATTATGTGGCGGCTATTGCCAGCTTTGACAAGGCCATCCAACGGATGCCTTATTATGTTACGATGTATTTTGACCGCGCCGATGCCAAGGTGCTCAACGGCCAATATAAAGAGGCTATAGGCGATTATAACTACGTGCTCGAAAAGCAACAACGCAACTACAAAGCCTTTCGGGGGCGTGGCATCGCCAATTATCATCTGAATAACTTTGATGCGGCGGAGCGCGACCTGCGCGAATGCCTCAAATATTCGCCGGTAGATATGGAAGCGCAAAAATACCTCAATTATGTGCTCGAAGAGAAAGAAGCCTTGGCACAACAAGCCGCAATGGAACGCGCCCGCCAACAAGCCCTGAATCAGCAATACCAAGCCCGACGAGAGGCCGAGCTGCGCCGTTATCGTACGGCAGTAGTGGCGGCGGCGGTGGTGCCTGTGGTAGTTTGGGCGGCTTGGCGGCCTACACGCTACCATTACCGCAGCGTATACTATTACCGTCGCTGGTAAGCGCTGTTACTGCTCTTTTTTCAAACCTTCTTGGATACACTCACGGAAGCCTGTCGGGTTGGCTACATACTCGATGGGCTTTTCTGTGCCCGCCCCCCCCGACGCAGTAATATTGATTTTGCCAAAATTCAACAAACGCCCAATCAGGCTTTGGCTTACTTCTACAGTTTCTATATGTTTGAGGCTGATGGTCATAGAATTATAAGTAATGACTCCTTCCTTGATGTAGATGCGTTTGTTGGTAATGATGAGCACCGTGCTACGGATTTTGATGTATTCGATCAACCCACGCACAGCACCAAACCCAAAAATAAGATAAGATACCACACGCAAAAACCAGTTGAAGTCAGGGTTTTCGATGCTGATAGCCAAGACCAACAGGGTAATGCCTCCCAACATAATCAACCCGGGAACGGTATAGAGTACCCAGTGTAGAGAGGCACGGTGGATGACATGCTCGCCTTTTTGTACGCCGGCAGCTGCGTTTTTGCGTTGTTGGGCGCTGGAATTTTCTTTAGAAGACATGGGGCTAAAAAATACGAAACAATAAAACTAGACCAGTAGCTGCTAAGCAAAAGCTAAGTTAAGACTTTTCGGGCAAAATAGGCAAGCTTCGCGCTAGGGATTCTTCGAGTGAGATAAAAGTCTCTGTCCGTTGAATACCCGGAATTTTCTGAATTTTATCATACAACACATTGCGCAGGTGGTTGGTGTCGCGGCAAAGCAGCTTGACAAAGATGCCGTAGGTACCTGTTGTGTAGTGGATATCGATAATCTCGGCGACCTCTTTCAGCCGCACCAACACATCCTCATACAGTGCGCTACGATCCAAATAAATGCCCAAAAAGGCTGTAATATCCCAACCCAGCTTTTTATAATCTACAACCAAATGCGCCCCCTTGATGAGGCCTTGTTGCTTCATCTTGCGCATGCGGGCGTGTACAGTTCCGTCCGAAACAAAGACTTGCTTGGCTACTTCGGTGTAGGGCAAAGTAGCGTCAGCGCTCAACAAACGAAGGATTTGCCAATCGGTATTGTCGATTTCGAAAATTTTGTCCATTTCTAAGATATTAAAATTAGATATTTTTTATTTTTTCACTCAAAAATACGAAAACAATATTTTTTAGCAAATATTTTTAAGAAATTTGCAGTTAAAAAGATTTTGCCCTTACTTTGTCTCAACAATAAGGCAAACAATAAATATCGACTACAACAAACAAAGTCGGTAGATTATTTGCCAAATTGAATAAAACGATACTGTAAGGTGATGAAATCAGGCAGCCATGCCCTCCGGTCTCGGGGGTGGGGATTAAGGGACAAATCGCAAGACTAACCGCCCCGTGAAGGTT